>NZ_CP042808.1:353750-707500 GCF_004014775.2 Acetobacter oryzoeni | reverse complement strand
CAGCGGTGCAGAATATCCAGCACCGTGCGGGCTGCGCGGCGTGTGGGGTTGGAAGGTGCATCGCAATACAGCGCATCCTTGCGGATATCGAAGTAGAATGCAGACAGATCCGTGGTGCAGAACCCATGCAGGGCCGGATACACACCCACCCATTCATGCGTTTCCACCGCGCGGGCAATCAGCCCACCCAGTTCTGTGAGGCGATGCAGAACCCAGCGTTCCAGCTCTGGCAGCTCGGCATACGGTACGGCTTCTGCTTCCGTGTAGCCATCCAGCGCACCAAGCAACCAGCGCAGCGTGTTGCGCAGGCGGCGATACAGCTCACCCTGCTGTTTGAGAATTTCCTTGCCAATGCGCAGATCATCATTGGTATCGGAGTTCACCACCCACAGGCGCAGCACGTCTGCACCCAAGTTGTCATTCACATCCTGCGGGGCAATCACGTTGCCGAGGGATTTGGACATCTTGCGGCCCTGTTCATCCAGAACAAAACCGTTGGTCACAACCGCCTTGTAGGGTGAAACGCCGCGCGTACCCACGCTTTCCAGCAAAGAGGACTGGAACCAGCCGCGATGCTGGTCTGAACCTTCCAGATACAGATCAGCAGGGAAGTTCAGCCCCGGCTGGCCCAGCACAAAGGCGTGGGTGGAACCACTTTCAAACCACACATCCACGATATCGAACACCTGATCGTAATCATCCGGGTTCCGATCCGGGCCGAGGAAGCGTGCGGGTTCAGAGCTATACCATGCATCTGCCCCTTCTTCCTTAAAGGCATCTACCACGCGCTGCATCACATCCGCATCACGCAGCACTTCGCCGGTGCGTTTTTCAACAAACACGGCAATGGGCACGCCCCATGCACGCTGGCGGCTGATGCACCAGTCTGGGCGGGTGCGGATCATGGATGTCAGACGGTTGCGCGCCTGTGCGGGCACGAAAGTCACATCTTCCAGCGCCTTGAGGGCTTTTTCACGCAGCGAATCTTCACCATCCATGCGGATGAACCACTGCGGCGTGGCACGGTAGATAACCGGCGCGCGGGAACGCCATGAATGCGGGTAGGAATGCACAATTTCACCACGTCCCACCAAGCCAGCCGGGGCTGTGCCATTGGCGTTGGCATGTTCCATCACGGCTTCCAGCGTGGAGCACACAACATCTGCCGCCTTGAACACATGCGTGCCTGCAAAACCCTGCACCCACGGGGCGTATGTGCCATCAGCCTGCACCACTTCTGGCACTTCCACGCCGTACATGCGGCAAAGCTGGAAGTCATCCTCACCATGAGAAGGCGCCATGTGCACAAGGCCGGTGCCGGCCTCGGTCGTCACAAATTCACCCGGCAGCATGGGTACATCAAAATCATACCCGGCACCACGCAGCGGATGGGAACATACAACCCCCTTCAGCGCGCTGCCCGGCAGGGTGTAGAGGATATGATGCGCAGTAACGTGGGCTTCCTGACAAAAGGCATCCACCAGCGCTTCGGCCACCAGCACCTTTGCGCCGGGCTCAAGCAATGCGCCCTCACCCGTTTCATCCACCCGCAGCACCACGTAGGTGATTTCCGGCCCATAAGCCAAGGCACGGTTGCCGGGAATGGTCCACGGCGTGGTGGTCCAGATCACAACAGACACATCTTCCAGCGCATGGGCTGGCGTGGGGTCCCGCACAACCGGGAAGGCCACCAGAATGGTGGTGGAGGTGTGATCGTGATATTCGATTTCGGCTTCGGCCAGAGCGGTTTTTTCAACCGGGCTCCACATCACGGGCCGCAGGCCACGATACAGCCGCCCGTTGAGCAGGAACTTGCCAATTTCGTTCACAATGGCCGCTTCGGATGAGAAATCCATGGTGGCGTAGCGGTTCTGCCATTCCGCCTGCACGCCAAGCCGCTTGAATTCCTGCATCTGGATATTCAGCCACTCACCCGCATAGGCACGGCATTCGGCACGGAATTCCAGCACAGGCACGGAATCCTTGTCCTTCTTGGCCTTGCGGTATTTTTCTTCCACCTTCCATTCAATGGGAAGGCCGTGGCAATCCCACCCCGGCACGTAGCGCACGCCATAACCAGACATGCGATGGGCGCGGTTGATCACATCCTTGTTGATCTTGTTCATGGCATGGCCAATGTGCAGGTGGCCATTGGCATACGGGGGGCCATCGTGCAGCGTAAACACAGGCCGCCCTTCAGCCTGCTGTTTCAGCCGCGCATCCAGCCCGGTTTCTTCCCACTTTTTCAGCCACTGCGGTTCCTGCTTTGGCAGGCCCCCGCGCATGGGGAAAGAGGTACGGGGCAGGAACACCGTATCACGATACAGATCGGCGGGGGATTGGGTGTCCTGGTCGCTGCTGGATGTGGTCATGAGCGGGTGATGTCACTTCAGTTCGGGTTCATGGTCTGGCCCTGCATGTGCTGGTCAAACCATCTTGCATTCAGGCTCTTATCAAAAAGGACAAGCGCAGGGTCAAGCATGAACGGCCACATTGCAGCCGCAAATTATATTCTGCCCTATCTGCCCGCACTTTTACAGGGGGTTATATGCCTGCCAGTTCGGCGTTCAGAACCATGCGCGCCTGCTGCGCATCCTGCGCGATCTGGGCCTTGAGCTCATCCAGCCCGGCAAAGCGTTGCTCTGGCCGCAGCATTTTGTGCAGCGCTACAGAAAGTGTTTGGCCGTACAGATCACCATCAAAGTCAAACAGGTTTACTTCTACGCGGCTTTCCTGCCCATCGTTAATGGTGGGCCTGCGGCCAATATTAGCCACACCGGGGCGTGTATAACCACCGGGCAGGCGCACCGTTACGGCGTAAACCCCACGTGCGGGCTCCAGATGCCGCCCCAGCGGAATGTTGGCTGTCGGAAAGCCCAGCAAACGCCCGCGTTTATCACCATGCTGCACTTGGCCACGAATAAACCACGGCCGGCCCAGTTCTTCCGCTGCGCGTTCGGGATACCCTTCCTGCAACAGCCGCCGAATACGGGTGGAGGAATATGGCCCTGCGGCATCTGCCAGTGCGGGCACGGATGTAAAGCCCATGCCCAGCTCACCCGTGCGCTCGGCCAGAAACGTAACATCGCCCCCGCGCCGATAGCCGAAAGCAAAATCCGGCCCGCAGGCAACGTGGCGCAGGCACAGGGCATCGTGCAGCACGTCTTCTACAAACCGTTCTGCCGTCATGCGGGAAAACTCTTCATCAAACCCGATCTGGAACACATGCTGCACACCCAGCGCCTGCAGGGCGGCAAAGCGCTCATCCGGCAGGCTCAGGCGGAAAGGTGGGTCCTGCGGGCGAAAGAGTTCACGCGGGTGGGGTTCAAACGTCACAACCGCCAAGGGCAGATCTGGCCGCGCCGCGTGGGTGGAATGAACCAGATGGGCGTGGCCCAGATGCACACCATCAAAATTGCCAAGCGCTGCCGCACAGCCATGCGCTTCCGGCGGAATATCCCGCCAGTTTGTGTGCAACCGGGCTTTCAGCACTTTTTATGCTCCTTCCGGCAGGCCAAACATCTGCCCCGCCTGCGGCAGAGATTGCGCTACAGGGTGGGTAGTACCTGCCACCGTGCCATCTTCCGGGCGGGCAATCTGGCATACACGCAGGCCCGCTTGGGCCGCTGCATCCAGCTCTGCCACCACATCGGACAGAAACAGCACATCCTGCCCCTGCCAGCCACTTTGTTCCAGAATATGGCGATAACTTTGCGCGCTTTTCTTACCACCAACGCGCAGATCAAAAAACGCGCTGAAAAGCGAGGTCAGGTTCCCCTGCTCGGTATAGCCGTAAATCAGCTTCTGCGCGGCTTCGGAACCAGAGGAATACACGGCCAGCGTAAGGCCTGCGGCTTTCCATGCCTTTAAGGTGGGCTCAACATCCGGGTAAAGCTGGGCTTCCAGCTCCCCCTTTTCATACCCCTGCTGCCAGCATAGGCCCTGCAGGCTTTTAAGCGGAGCAACCTTGGCATCTTCCGTCATCCAGCGTTCAAGCTGCTCTAGCGGTGGCACGCCGGGAGCGGCTTGGGCAATCTGTGCCAGTGCTTCCTGCACCACCGGGTTTTCACGCTGTTCCAGCAATGCGGGCAGATGTTTGCGCGCATAGGGGAAAAGCACTTTATGCACAAAAGCCACTGGCAGGGTGGTACCTTCAATATCCAGCAGCACCACGCGCGGAGGAATCCGGGTATCGGCCATCATGCCCTCAATCAGTTTGCGTAAGAAGGAAACTGCCGGGCAATATCGGTGCCTGTATAGCGGGCTACCCAGCCTTCCTTGTGTGTGAAAATGCGCAGCGTGACCATATCTGGCTCTGGCCCGGCATCAAACCAGTGCTTTGTGCCTTCTGGCACAGAAATCAGATCAGTTTGCGTGCATTCCACATCGTAAACATAGCCTGCAATATGCAGAATGAAGTGCCCGCTACCATGTACGAAAAAGCGGATTTCATCTTCACTATGCGTATGTTCGGACAGGAACTTGTCCCGCAATGCCTCACGGTTGGGGGTAGAAGGGCTAACGCGCAGCACATCGGCAGAGCCTGCGCCCGTTTCACCCATCAGCTTGTCCAAAAACGGGCCATACACATCCAGCACGGCCTGCTCATCCGCATCCCTTGGGGGAATTTGTGGGCCTTCCCAACGTTCAAACCGCACGCCTAGTGGCGCCAGAACGCGGGCCATTTCTGCCGGGTCCTGCGTTTGCAGCACGGGGTGTTCAGGGGTGGTATCCTTGTAAACTGTCAGGGAACTCATACGTGCAGTTTCCTTCGCTCAAGCGCGCAGGCCAGCAGGAACTCCAGCCCTTCCAGCCGCGCAAGGGCGGTGGGCATATCCTTGCCCCACACATACACACCGTGGCCACGAATAATGTAGCCCGCTGGCATACCAGTGCCAAAAAAGGGCTCTACCACTTCCGCCAACCGCGCGATGTCCTGATCGTTCTCAAACAAGGGCACCTGCACGGATGTTTCGTGCGTGGTCTGCCCTTCAAACACTTTCAGAACTTCGTAGTCCGCCAGCGTCAGTGCTGCTGTTTCTTCTTCCATGGACAAAACCGTGGAGGCCACTGAATGGCCGTGCAGCACTGCGCCCACTTGCGGAAAATGGCGGTAAATCTGGCAATGCAACAGCGTTTCTGCGCTGGGCCGGTTTTCCGGGCTATGCGGTTTGCCCTGCATATCCACGGTAATAACGTCTGCTGCCTGCAAAAAGCCTTTGTGGCAGCCGGAGCGCGTAATGGCTATGCGGCCATCTGCCAGCCTGCGGCTGATATTGCCTGCTGTGGCAGGCACCCACCCGCGCTGATCCATCCGCTGCCCGGCAAACAGAATATCCTGTACGGCGCGGGCAAAATCCGTAACGGTTTGATCCATGGCGTTCTCTGCCCGTCTTGAACTGGTAGAACCTTACGGCTGAACAGATTTATCTGCTGGTGCAGCTGTGCGCTGCTCCACTGTGGAAGATGCGGGCGGCGGAGCAATATGGCCGTTACCGGGGCGTCCCGTGCCATCATCCATCGATTCATCATCCGCCATGTGCTTCTTGAAGGATTTGATGCCCTTGGCCATGTCACCCATCAACGAGCTGATCTTGCCGCCACCACCAAAAACCACAAGCACAACCACAAGCACGATCAGCCAGTGCCAGATACTTAAGCTACCCATCAAACCAGTCCCCTACACTTGCGGCACCCGGCCAAAATGATCGTGTGCTGCACATCCTTGTTTGTACATGATGGCGGAAACACTTTCTTGCAAGTTTTTCCTTGCGTGGCCTATCCGCCTATTGGGTGTTAACTGCCACCCGTGCCTATTGGTTCAATAAAGCCATAAACCGGATAAACCGTTTTGCCCATGGCATGAATGGGGCTCCACCATACGCGCACACGTGTCCAGTTATTATTGGGTGAAACATCAACCACAGGGGCGTGGCGCGTAACCTGCCCTGGCTCCCAATTTGCGTGATCTACCAGCACCAGGCGCGAATTCTGCACCTGTTTAACAACAGAAACATGGCCCGATGGCAGCCTGCCGGTAGAACGGAACACCAGCACATCCCCCGGACGCGGAGAGGACGTACGCGCATATTGCCCCTGCGCCTGCCCCCACCAACTTGCCGCAGCACCACGCAGGTTTACCGCAGAATGTTCGCGCGCATAGGGCGCACACTGCACAGATCCGTTCCAGCTTCCGCGCCCACCAGCACAGGCGGCAAGCAATAAAGGCAGAACAAGAACAAGGCTACGCTTCACGATTCGGCCCTCAAACGTTGCATCCAGTCCTCCGCTTCTGTGGGGGACATATCCAAAACCTGTTCCGCCACATCCCGCGCATATCCGGCTCGGGCCAGCACACCCAGCGCCTTGTGCCTACGGGCCAGAGCCTGCTCGGTATCGGCCTCATCATCCGCAACATAAGGTGTGGCAAATGGCCCCATCCTGCGTTTGCGGGCCAGAACCAGCGCGGCACATAACTCTCTTTGCGCAGCAGAAAACCCTTCCACCGCATCCTGCAAGGCGGCATCGCGCAGATCAGCTTCCACCCCGCGCGCGGCCAGATGCGCCTGCACCGCCCGGCCAGACCGGCCAGAGCGCACCAGCCTGCGTGCGCGGGATGTGGCAAAACTGGCATCATCCACTGCGCCAAGGCGTACCATTTCTTCTGCTATTTCAGCCACTACGGGGCGCAACGCTTGTGCGGCCTCGGCCACTTCCTCCGTATCTGCTCCGGCTTTGAGGGCCTGCTTCTCCCACCGTGCAATCCGGCGCAGCAGCACCTGTTCCAGCCCGTGGCGCGTGGTGCCAAACCGCGCCAGATGCGCCAAGGCGGCCTCTCGCAACACACGGCGATCAAGCTGCGGAAACCCCGATGATGTATGAGCAGATGAGGAAGAACCAGAATACGTCATTCCCCTTCATTACCCACTCCTTGCGTGCAGGAAAATACGCAACGGGCCATGCCGCGCATGTTGCGTATGCAGAATTTTTTCACACAGAATATTTGACTTTAATCTGCACAAAAGGCCATGATACGCCCGCAATACGGGCCGCCCGCTCACCTTATATCAAGGCAGCGGGCGTTTTTCGTTCTGCATTCCACTTCTCACCATGCAGGTTCAACAACCGCCAACACAAAGACCAGATTCCATGATTTCTGCCCTGATGCCGACATACAAGCGCGCTGATCTCGCCTTTGAGCGGGGAGAAGGCTCCTGGCTGCAAACGTCGGACGGGCGACGATTCCTGGACTTTGCTGCGGGCATTGCCACGTGCTCCATTGGCCACGCACACCCCAAAATGGTGGAAGCCGTAAGCACGCAGGCCGCCAAGGTCATGCACGTATCCAACCTGTTCCAGATTCCGCAGGCGGAAAAGCTGGCACGCAGGCTGGTTGAAAACTCCTTTGCCGATAGCGTGTTCTTCTGCAATTCCGGCGCAGAAGCCAACGAAGGCATGGTCAAGATGGCCCGCCGCGCCCAGATGATGGCAGGCCACCCCGAACGCACAGATATTATCTGCATGGATGGGGCTTTTCATGGCCGCACGCTGGCCATGCTTTCCGCCACCGGCAACCCCAAATATCTGGAAGGCTTTGGTGAGCCCGTAAAAGGCTTCCTGCACGTGCCTTTTAACGACATTGAAGCCGTAAAAGCCGCCATTACCCCCAACACGGCAGCCATTATGCTGGAGCCCATTCAGGGTGAAAGCGGCATTAAGGTAGCCAGCCCGGAATATCTGCGTGCCCTGCGCGCGCTGTGCGATGAAACCGGCGCACTGCTGGCGCTAGATGAGGTGCAGTGTGGCGTTGGCCGCACGGGCCGCCTGTTTGCGCATGAATGGGCGGACATCAAACCCGATATTGTCAGCACGGCCAAAGGTTTGGGCGGGGGCTTCCCCATTGGGGCCATCCTCACCACAGAAACCATTGCCAAGGGCATGACACCGGGCACGCACGGCACCACATTTGGCGGCAACCCGCTGGCCTGTGCGGCTGGCAATGCTGTGCTGGATGTTATTCTGGCCCCCGGCTTTTTAGATCAGGTTTGCACCCGCGCTGCCCTGCTGGATGAACTGCTAGACAGCCTTGTGGCCGATGCGCCGGATATTTTTGCCCAGCGCCGTGGCCTTGGCCTGCTGATAGGCCTGCGCTGCGTGCCCACAGTGGGTGATGTGCAGGGTGCTGCGCAAAATGAAGGCCTGTTGTGCGTAACAGCAGGTGATAACGTGCTGCGCCTTGTGCCGCCCCTTACTGTTTCCGAAGAAGAATGCCGCAAAGCTGTGGCCATGCTGGTGCAGGCTGTCAGCACACTCAGAAAAAATCATAACAACAAGACAGTTCTGGAGCCAACAGCGTGAGCGCCGCCAACATGACCACTGCCCTGCCCTCTTCTTCCTTGGCAACGCCACGCCATTTTCTGGATCTGAAAGATCTGGATGCCGCAACCCTGCGCCAGATTCTGGATGTAGCCGCCAGCATGAAGCGCATGCAGCAGAACCGTCGGTTTCCGCTGCACCCGCGCCAGCCGTTGGCCGGGCGGCAGTTGGGGCTTATCCTTTCCAAGCCTTCCACCCGCACTCGTGTTTCTTTTGAAGTGGGGATCCGCCAGCTTGGGGGGGATGCCGTGGTGCTTAGCCCGCAGGAAATGCAGATTGGCCGTGGTGAAAGCATTGCCGATACAGCCCGCGTGCTCTCCCGCTTTGTAGATGCCATTATGCTGCGCACCGGCAACACAAAAACCATGCACGAACTGGCACAGTGGAGCACGGTACCCGTTATCAACGGCCTTACCCCTCATTCTCATCCGGTGCAGATTCTGGCCGATATCATGACGTTTGAGGAACACCGCGGCCCTGTGCGTGGCCGCACCTTTGCGTGGACGGGCGATGGCAACAACGTGCTTGTCTCTCTTATTGAAGGGGCCGTGCGTTTTGGCTTTGCCCTGCGTGCCGCCACCCCCGCAGACATGAAGCCCCCGCAGGATGTGCTGGACTGGGCCCGTGCCGAAGGCGGTGATGTGGAATGGACGGTAGACCCAAAAGCCGCCGTAAAAGGTGCCGATTGCGTGGTGACGGATACATGGATCAGCATGTCTGATTCCCCCAAGGAAGCCGCCACCCGCATGAGCAAGCTGGAACCCTACCGCGTAAATGCAGATTTAATGGCCCTTGCTGCGCCAGATGCCCTGTTCATGCACTGCCTGCCTGCCCATATAGGGGAAGAAGTAACCAAGGACGTGTTTGAAGGCCCGCATTCTGTGGTGTTTGATGAGGCGGAAAACCGCCTTCATGCCCAGAAAGGCGTGCTGGCATGGACAATGGGTGGCTCAAACTGGACCTCTTTCGGCAAGGAATAAGCACATGAGCGGCACAGACAGAACGGTTTCCATGACATCTACCGAAGATACACCAGCCACCCCCGGCTGGGTGGAAAGCAGTCTGGATGCTATTCTGGCTACGTTGCCGTTCCCGGCAGATAAGCTGGCACCGTTCCGTAATGCCTATCTGGATTGTCTGGCAGGCTGTGGCCGTACGGAAGATCTGGATAGCGAGCACGATGCCTGCCGCAAGGGCCTGCTTGTTGCGCTTAAGGACGGTTTGAACATGGATTCAGAAACCGGCCGCGCCCTTGAACAGAAGCTGGAAAAGCTGGAACTGGATATTTCCGCAGGGGCGTAACTTCCCCTGCTTTCCATCTTACTTTTTTGTCCGCCTGAAAAGCATCCTCAGAGTCCGCACGCGTCAGGCGCACGTTCTTGATATTCCCGTATTCTTGATGGACTCAGGACAAACTTAAATTCCCATGGAAAAACCCGCTTTTCTTGACCGCGACCGCCCAGATGTGCCCGATTTGGTAGTACCCGGTGGTGTAACACCTTTTTATCTGGCTGGTCGGCCCGTGCGTGGCCGGTTGGTGCGTTTGGGCGTGCTGGCCGATACGCTGCTTACACGGCATGATCACCCAGCCCCTGTTACCCGCCTTGCTGGCAAGGCCTTGGCGCTGGTAGCGGCTTTGGCTTCAGCGCTGAAATTTTCAGGCTCTTTTTCACTTCAGATCAAGGGCGATGGCCCTGTTTCCATGCTGGTGGCAGATTGCACCAACACCGGCGCGCTACGCTTTTACGCCCGCACGGATGATGAGGCGCTGGAAACCCTGCTGGCTGAAACACCCAAACCCACAGACCGCGAACTGCTGGGCAACGGCTATATGGCCCTTACGGTGGACCAAGGCCCGGAGATGGACCGCCATCAGGGTATTGTGGAAATTGCAGGGGATGATCTGCCTGCAATGGCCATGCATTACTTTGCCAGCAGTGAGCAGCACGCCTGCTGGATTATGCTGGCCTGCCAGATGACAGATGCCGGCTGGCGCGCAGGTGGCCTGATACTGGAACGCATTGCGGGTGAAGGCGGCAGCCACGTGGTGGAAGATGAAGCCGCAGAAGCCAGCTGGGAAACCGCCACCATTCTGGCAGGCACACTTTCCACCAAGGAACTGCTGGACGACAACCTGCCCACATTGCAGCTTTTGCACCGGCTTTTCCATGAAGAAGACCTGCATGTCAGCCAGCCACGGGCTTTGGCCTTTGGGTGCCGTTGCTCCCGCGCGCGGTTGGCCAATGTGCTGGAAACCTTCCCCAAGGATGATCTGGACCACATGTGCCAAGATGATGGAAACATCGTGATGACGTGCGAATTCTGTAATGTTGATTTTCGCTTTGCACGCAAAAACATTGCCACACAGGCGCAGTAAAACAGTAAATATAGCCGCAAAGTTTGCCAGCAGAGTCCTAAGCGCAATATCTTAAGGCGCTGCTGGTATAAGGTATCTGCCACGGGGTAGGCATTTTTTAGAATGTCGGATAAAGTTCACAAGAGGTTTTGCGCCATGATGCTGTTTTCCCGCATGCGCCTTTCTGGCCTAACAGCCGCGCTGCTGTTTCCTGCCCTGCTGGCAGGCTGCGCGGATCAGAAGCAGCCCACGCAGTTTGCACCACTGCGGTATGATAACCTCAGCCAGATCAACCTTAACGTAAACACCCTGACACTGGTGGATAACACCGTAACCCACCCGGTTGCGGGCGATATCGGCTACAAATCCCCCACCCCGCCCGTGCAGGCCCTGCGCCAGATGGTGCAGGACAGACTGGCCGCCAAAGGGGGCATTACCAGCGCCAATTCCGCCCAGTTTGTAATTGATCGGGCCTCTATCCTGCATGAACCCGGCGGCACGCTACAGGGCCAGATAGATGTGCATCTGGATATTCTAAATCCCGATGGCAGCAAAACCGCACATACAGAAGCCCACGCCACCCAAAGCCTGCACCCAGACCCCACGGAAGATACAGAAAGCCAAGCCAATCTGTACAACGTAACCAAAGGGATGATGGACAGCATCAATACCGAGCTGGACACGCAGGTGCATCGCTCTCTTGGTAAATGGCTGGTGGATGCCGGGGGCATGCCCGTAGATGGTGCCATTCAGGCACAACCTCTCACATCTGATGGTTCACCAGTTGCCGCGACGGGTGCGACCGCCGGTGCTGGTGCCGCAGCTACGCAAGAGGCGCTTTCCCCCGTTTCGGCGGCTAAAACCGGGCAGGCCACATCCCCCGTAACGGTGCCGGAAAATGCTCCTGTTGTTGCGCCCTCTACCGATGCGGCAACGCCGTCTACCACTGGCAGCACAACGGAAGCCAAACCTGCCGCAGCCCCCAAAGCGCAGGACAGTGAACCCAACGCCATCTTCCCGGCAGGTGAGGATGATGATTCGTCCTCAAGTTCCGCCTCTACAAAAGCAACGTCTCCCAAACCGGGTTATCTCAAGCTGCCGTCTCAGCCTCAATAAAGCTGTTACGCTCAACACAGCACCTTAACTACCAAGCTCATACGGCCCCCACTGCTGCACAACATTGCACTGCGGCGGTGGGGCCGCCATAAAGCAGGGCATGAGTGCTTCTGCCCCCAGCCTGAACCCGTTTTCCATTGCGCAGGGTCTGCCTGTGCAGGATGTGCTGCCAGAACTTTGCGCGGTGCTGGCTCATCCTCCCACCACAGATCATCCGGCATCCGCCATTCTGGTGGCCCCGCCCGGTGCAGGTAAAACTACATCTGTGCCGCCCGTGCTGGCGGCTGCGGCATGGCGTGCACCATCTGATAAAATTATCATGCTGGAACCGCGCAGGTTGGCCGCACGTGCCGCAGCACAGCGCATTGCATCGCTCATGGGGGAAGATGTTGGCGGTTTTGTTGGGTTCCGCACCCGGCTGGAATCCGCTGTTTCTGACCGCACCCGTATTGAGGTGCTGACAGAAGGCCTGTTCCTGCGCCGCCTGCTGGGTGACCCCATGCTGGAAGGCGTGGCCTGCGTTATTCTGGATGAAATACACGAACGCTCATTAGATGCAGATCTGGCACTGGCTTTCTGCCTGGATCTGCAACGCACCTTGCGGCCTGATCTGCGCCTTGTGGCCATGTCCGCTACTGCGGAAACAGAACGCCTTGCCGCGCTGATGCACGCCCCTGTGCTGACAAGCGAAGGGCGGATGTTCCCGCTTACCGTCCACCATGCCAAGCACGATATTCCCAGCCTGCGCGATATTTCCACCGCCACAGCAACAGGCGTGCGGCAGGCTCTGGCGGAAACAGAAGGCGATATTCTCACCTTTCTGCCCGGCACGGGAGAAATCCGCCGTGTGATGCAGCTTCTGGAGGGCGTGCCCGCTACAGTGCTGCCCCTGCATGGTGAATTGCACCCGGCAGAACAGGCCCGCGTACTGCGCCCCGGAAATGAAGGGGAACGGCGGGTTATTTTGGCAACCTCTATAGCCGAAACATCTCTTACCGTGCCCGGCGTGCGCGTTGTGGTGGATTGCGGATTCCGCCGTGTGCCAAGGTTTGATGCCGGGGCTGGGCTTTCCCGGCTGGATACGGTGCGTATTTCCAAGGCCGCCGCACGGCAACGTGCAGGCCGCGCGGGGCGAGAGGCTCCGGGTATTGCGTATTGCCTATGGTCTGCCCATACCGAGCGCGCCTTGCCGCAACATGACAGGCCAGAAATTCTGGAAGCCGATCTGTCTGATTTTGTGCTGGCAACCGCCTTGTGGGCCGATACGGTGGGTTCAGCCGATACGCCGCTTCCGCTGCCAGATCAGCCCTCCGGCAGCGCGGTAGCCGCCGCAAAGGAATTGTTGATTCTGCTGGGCGCGCTGGATGATGCGGGCCAGATTACAAAACTGGGCCGCAGCATGGCCGATCTGGGCACGCACCCGCGCCTTGCCGCCATGATGTTGGCCGCCCGCACTGCCGAGGAAGCCGCGCTGGCCGCAGATCTTGCTGCCCTGCTGGAAGAACGAGACCCCCTGCGCCCACGCGCTGCAGGGCGTGGTGGGCCGCCGCCCATTCCGCCCGCAGATATTACCCTCAGGCTGGATCTGATTGCGGGGGAAGATAACAACCCGCAGGCAGACCGTGGCGCCTTGGCCCGCATTCGGCAGGCAGCGGCCCGTTTTCGCACACGTATGGGGTTGAAGGCGCGCCACCCGGCCGCGGGTGATGCCGCAGCCCTTCTGGCCGCAGGCTTTCCTGATCGTATTGCCCTGTGCCGGGGGGATATGGGCAGTTACCGCATGGCCAATGGCAGCAATGCCCGCCTGCGCCGCGATGATGGGCTGGCAAAACACAAGCTGCTGGCGGTGGCGGGCCTGCACCTGCGCACCGCTGCCGAAATACGCATGGCGGCCCCGTTGGATAGCAACGCCCTGCCCCCAGCCCTGCTGGAGCGCACGCGTGAACAGGTTGAAACCACGCTAGACCCCGTATCGGGCAACATCATGGCCCGCAGGCGCACCCGCATTGGCTGCCTTGTGCTGCGCGACCGCACAGAAAAAGTAAAACCGGAAGATGCAGGCCCACTTCTGCTGGCACAGGCCAAGGAGGCGCCGGAAACCACGCTCAACTGGTCAGACGCCGTGCGGCAGCTTCAAGCCCGTGTGGAACTGGCCCGCACCCTGCCCGGTGGCACCGGCATGGAAGAAGCTTGGCCAGATTTTTCCTCCACAGCCCTTGCTGGCTGTATGGATGAATGGCTGACCCCATATGTTGAAGGCTGCACATCCATCACCGCATTGCGGGAGCTGGACATCCTCAGCCTACTGCGCACTTATCTGGGTTACGCCCGCACAAGCTGGCTGGATAAGGAACTGCCGACCTCTCTGCCCTTCCCCGGCGGTGTGGCGGAGGTAGATTATACGCAGCCCGTGCCTGTGGCCTCGGCTCGTGCCCAAGCCTTTTATGGCACGGCGGAAACACCCAAACTTGCCGGAGGGCGCGTGCCGTTGCGGCTGGCGCTGCTTTCTCCCGCAGGGCGGCCTCAGGCCATTACGGCGGATCTGGCTGGGTTTTGGCAAGGTGGCTGGGCAGACATGCGGCGCGATATGCGGGGGCGTTACCCCAAGCATGAATGGCCAGAAAACCCGGCACTGGCCCCAGCACGCCCACGCGCCAAACGCAGCTGAGGCCTATGGACGTGGCGCAAACAACACCCTCGCGCCATAAAAACGTACCAGATCAAGGGCAAACCCGTATAGCCGGTTGCATAAAGCAGATAATCCGGGCCACAAGTTTGTAATGTCTGGAGCTTTATTGCCATTTCCATGAAGACGCTTCTACGGAACCTGCCCGCACTGGCCGTAGCCTGCTTTTCCCTTCAGGAAACAGGCGCGCACCATTTGGCACAGGCTGCATCTCTCCCGACATTTGAGCCCGCAGTGCCGCTGGTTTCTGGCGGGCCTATCAGCTTTGCGCCTTTGGTGCGCAAGGTTGTGCCCGCTGTGGTGAATATTTCTGTTACGCGAGATTCGGATACCAGCGCCAAACACAAGCTGCCATCCACCGTTAAAGGCACCCCGCTGGAAAAGCGCTACCGCGAACGCATGCGCCGCCATCGGGATGAGCTGCTTGGGGCGGGTTCGGGCTTTATTGTAGACCCCGAAGGCACCATTGTTACCAATGGCCACGTGGTGGAAGATGCAGACAAAATTACCGTGGCCCTTTCCAGTGGCAAGGAATTTACAGCCACACTGGCCGGTATAGATAACCTAACAGATATTGCCGTTATAAAAATCAGCTCCCCACAGCCTCTCCCCTACGTAACATGGGGGGATAGCAGGCTGGTGCAGGTGGGGGACTGGATTATGGCTGCGGGCAACCCGTTTGGCTTGGGGTCATCCGTAACCGCAGGCATTGTTTCTGCCCGTGGGCGCGATATCGGCACCAGTCCGTTTGATGATTTTCTGCAACTGGATGCCCCCATAAACCCCGGCAATTCCGGCGGCCCCACGTTTAACCTTGCCGGGCAGGTGGTGGCGCTTAACACCGCCATTGTTTCCCCCACAGGTGGCTCTGTGGGGCTTGGGTTTTCCATCCCCTCCGAAATTGTCATCCCCATTGTGGAAACCCTGCGGCAGGCCGGGCATATCGAGCGTGGCTGGCTGGGCGCCACGCTGGAAGATATCATGACCCATAACGGCACGCAGGTAACAGAGGTGGACCGCAACGGCCCCGCTGCCAAAGGCGGGCTGAAAAAGGGTGATATCATTGTGGGCATGAATAACGAGCATGTAGAAACCGCCCGCGCCATGATACGCGCCGTGGCATCCGCCAAGCCGGGGCTGGATGCGCAGTTGAACGTGCTGCGCAATAATCAGCCCATAACCCTGACCATTCGCATTGGCCGCCGCCCCAAATGGGAGGACGGCAACGGGGGCAAATAACCCCCCTGTCCGCTTTTTAGATCATATCCAGCGGTGTTTTTTTGGTAGGCGGCGGAAACGCTGCATCCAACTGGGCCAGATCCTGCTCTGTCAGTTCAAGGTCTCGCGCAGCCAGATTCTGCTTCATGTGCTCGTGCGAGGCCGCTTTGGGAATAGCCAGCACATTGTTCTGGCGCAGCACCCATGCCAGCGCAATTTGTGCCGGTGTGGCCGGGCCAAGCGCTGTGCTGTGCCTGCTGGCAATATCTGCCAGAACCGGGCTTTTGAGCAGTTCCTGCCCCTGCCCGATGGGGGAATAAGCCATGGTCACAATTTTGCGGCGATAATCCGTTTTCAACAGATCATATTCCACGCCGCGATGTTCCAGATTGTACAATACCTGGTTGGCAACACATTCCCCAATGCGGGAACATCCATCCAGTTCATACACATCGTCTGTATCAAAGTTTGAAACACCCCAATGGCGGATCAAACCTTCCTGTTGCAGCTTGCGAAAGGCATCTACCGTTTCGCCCAACGGCACACCGCCACGCCAGTGCAGAAGGTACAGGTCTATCCAATCCGTTCCCAAACGGCGCAAAGACTTCCGGCAACTTTCCGCCACACCTTGGGAAGATGCGTTTGAAGGTAAAACTTTGGTAACCAGAAAAACCTTTTTGCGGTAAGGATAAATGGCCTCTCCCACCACACTTTCGGAGCGGCCATTGCCGTACATTTCGGCTGTATCCACCACCTGCACGCCGTTTAATACGGCATAGCGCAGGCTTTCCACTTCCTCTGGCCAACGGGCGGGTTCTTCACCCATATTCCACGTACCTACCCCCAAAGCGGGCAGAACAGTGCCATCGGCCAGCGTTACTGTTTTTGCCATTGCGCCGGTTCTCCTTTGCCAAACAGGCGGCTTATCTGCCTGTTAATTTTCTAAACGCGTTCAATCAGCCTTCTGCCCGCAGGTAAGGCTGGATATACTAACACGTATGACTCAGATTGGTTTTTACCACCTTACGCGCACAAGCGTGACCGAGGCCCTGCCCAAACTGCTGGCCCGCACACTGGCCAGCGGGCAAAAAGCCGCTGTGTGGTGCGCCAGCAAACCCATGCTGGATGATCTGGACAAAGCCTTGTGGAAAGTGACCACCCCAACATGGCTGCCACATGGGCGCGAAGGCATTGCCTGCCCGGATCTGCAACCTATCTGGCTGAGCATGGGGGAAGATACCCCCAATAATGCGCGCTTTCTGTTTTTGCTGGAAAACCGCAGCTTTCCCGATCTGGCGGATTTTGAACGGGTGTTTGACCTGTTTGACGGGCATGATGAGGAAGCCGTTGCTGCCGCCCGCACGCGCTGGAGTGCCGCCAAAGCCGCAGGGCATGAACTGGCTTACTGGCGGCAGGAAGAAAAAGGCTGGAACCGCGCCCGGTAAATCTACCGCAACGCTCTTCCAGCCTTTGGTCTTATACCAACTGCTTTAAATTACAGCGGGTTCAGTCTTTGGGTTCGTATTCGTAGCCATCACGCACAAAACGGTCGAGCAGACGCACACCAAAGCCAGTTGCACCTTTGGGCTGGCCATTCTGTGCCTTGGATGCCCAAGCCACACCGGCAATATCCAGATGTGCCCAAGGTGTTTCACCCACAAAGCGCTTGAGAAACTGCGCTGCGGTAATGGAACCACCCGCACGGCCACCGCTGATGTTTTTCATATCCGCAATGTCGGATTTCAGCAGGGCATCATATTCCTTGCCCATGGGCATACGCCACAGCTTTTCACCCGCAAACGCACCGGCATCTGCAAGGCCCGCGGCAAGCTGATCGTTATTGGAGAACAGGCCCGCATATTCGTGCCCAAGGCTGATGATAATGGCACCCGTAAGCGTTGCCAGATCCACCATAATCTGCGGTGCAAAGCGTTCACGCGCATACCAGAGAATATCTGCCAGCACCAAGCGCCCTTCGGCATCGGTGTTCAGCACTTCAATGGTCTGGCCAGAGGCACTGCGCACCACATCGCCGGGGCGCTGGGCGGTGCCAGACACCATGTTTTCCACCAGCCCCACAACACCAACGGCGTTAACCTTGGCCTTACGCCCAGCCAGTGCTGTAAGCAGGCCAGTTACCGTAGCGGCACCAGCCATATCCCACTTCATGTCTTCCATGCCAGCGGCAGGCTTGATGGAGATACCACCGGAATCGAACGTCACGCCTTTGCCAATAAAGGCCAGCGGGGCTTCATCCTTATTGGCAGCACCATTCCAGCGCAGGATCACGGTGCGCGGTTCGTTCGCACTGCCCTGTGCCACGCCAAGCAGCGCGCCAAAGCCCAGCTTTTCCATGGCAGCGCGGTCCAGCACTTCCACTTCCAGCCCCAAACTCTTCAAGGTGGTGGCGCGTTCTGCAAATTCTACCGGATTCAGCACATTTGCGGGTTCGGTCACCAAATCACGCGTCAGCACCACACCACGTGCCACGGCGGAAAGGGATGGCCATGCTTCTTCTGCGGCATCCACATGGTCTGTCAGAACAGAAAGTTCAGCCAAGCGATGGTTTTTGCTGGCTTCTGGCGCACCATGATACAGGCCAAAGTGGTAAGCCCCCAGCACGGCACCCAATGCAGCATGTGCTGCCAGCACGCCGGACAGATCACCCACAGCCAAAGTTGCCTGCTCATCACGGCCCAAGCGAGATGCCGCAGCGCCACCGGCCTTTTCTGCGGCCCAGGCATCTACGGCTTCCAGCTTGCCAATGCCAATCAGCACCACGCGTTCAAACGCATCGGATGGTGCCAGCACAACGCAGGCGGTGCCTTCCTTGCCTGTAAAATCATCCGCTTTGGCTGCGCGGGTAAGCGCGCCGTTGGTGGCTTTATCGGCTTGCTGAAAAATGGCAGAGCGTTTTTCCCCTTCCGGCACCAAAATGGCCAGAGCGCCACCTGCTGGCAGCGAAGCGGAAGAAAACTTGATCTGAAGCATGGTGTTTACTGCCCTTTCTGTAAACTCATCCTTCCTGCGTACGTCTCCCCCGGCGGCTTGGCAATAGGAAGCCCGCGAGAGCATGACATGCGCTTGCAATTGTAGGCATGACGCAGCCCGCGTGCTGGCGTATGCTAGCCACCATGACAAGCCATACCGATGCCGACCTTCTGGCCCTTGCCGCCAGACTGGCCGATGAAGCTGCTGAAATTATTCGTACAATCCGTGCGCGCGGCTTTGAAACCATAACCAAAACCGATTCTTCCCCCGTAACGGAGGCAGACCACGCCGCAGAAGCGCATATTCTGCGCGGCCTGCGCGCAGCAACACCGGATATTCCCGTTATTGCGGAAGAAGAAGTGGCCGCTGGCAAACAAACCGCCGTAGCCCCCGCCTATTGGCTGGTGGACCCGCTGGACGGCACGCGTGAATTTGCCGCCGGACGTGATGACTTTACCGTAAATATCGGGCTGGTGCGCGATGGCCGCCCAGTGCTGGGGGCTATGGCGCTGCCCGCTTACCATCAGCTTTATACAGGTGGCGTAGGCTTGGGCGCGCACCGCACGGATAAAAACGGCACGCAGCCCATTCATGTACGCAAGGCACCCGCAGAAGGGCTGACTGTTCTGGCATCCCGCCACCATGCAGATGACAAACGTCTGGCAGACTATCTGAACGGTCGCCCTGTAGCCAAGCTGGGCAATATTGGCTCTGCCGTAAAATTTGCCCGCGTGGCCGAAGGGCTGGTGGACCTTTACCCACGCCTTGGCCCCACCATGGAATGGGATACCGCAGCCCCGCAGGCGATTGTGGAAGCCGCTGGCGGAAATATTACGCTGCTGGACGGTTCTCCGCTGGTTTATGGTAAAACGGGCTGGAAAAATCCGCCGTTTGTCTGTACCGGAACGCTGTAAACCCATTACGCTGCACTTTGGCCAACCTTGTGCAAAGGCTGGCCAAAGCAGCAAACAGGCTGCCCCTGTTGCCGCCATTACAGAGAAGTATGACCAACCTTCTGGATGCCTCCTCCTCTGGCCTTCAAACAGCTGCCCGCATTCTGCGCGAAGGTGGCCTGGTGGCGTTTGGAACAGAAACTGTTTACGGCCTTGGCGGAGATGCCACGCAGCCCAAAACCGTGGCCCGGATTTTTGAAGCCAAAAACCGCCCGCGCTTTAACCCGCTTATCAGCCACTTTGCAGATGCACAGGCCGCCTTCACTCAGGTTGTTGCCAACCCGCTTGCTCATAAACTGGCAGAGGCATTCTGGCCCGGCCCGCTTACGCTTATTCTGCCCCGCGCGCCCCACAGCACGGTAAGTGATCTGGCCGCCGATGGCCTGCCCACCTTGGCTGTGCGCGTGCCTAAGGGGGAAACCGTGCAGGCGTTGCTTAAGCTGGTGCAACGCCCCATTGCAGCACCTTCTGCCAACCGTTCGGGCCGCATCAGCCCCTCTGATGCCGCGCATGTGTTGGAGGAACTGGATGGCCGTATTGATGCCGTGCTGGATAGTGGCCCCTGCCAAGTTGGTGTGGAAAGCACCGTGCTGGATATTTCCAACCCTAAACGCCCCACCCTGTTGCGCCCCGGCGGCATTACGCTGGAAGCCCTGCAAGCCGTTTGCGGCACCATCTTTATGCCGGAAACTGAGGTAGATGCCGCCCCGGCATCTCCCGGCAGGCTGCTTTCACATTACGCACCGCACCTTCCCGTGCGGCTTAACGCTGTTGACGTTGCGCCAGATGAAGCCCTGTTGGCCTTTGGCAACACACAGCCCAGCGGTGCCACCATAAGCTGGAATCTGAGTGCAAGTGGCAATCTGGAAGAAGCCGCCGCCCGCCTGTTTACCGGCCTACGCACGCTGGATAAACAAGGCCAGAGCCACCATTTGCGTGGCATTGCAGTACAACCCATTCCGCAGCATGGGCTTGGACTTGCCATACAGGATAGGCTGAACCGTGCGGCAGCACCGCGCCCTGCCCTGCCCCCGGAAGACTTGCCCGCATGAGCGATATTGACCCTAAAGAACTGAAAATCCTTTCGGATATTCTGGCGCTGGTGCTGGAAGATCAGCCGGGCCAATCTGCCACTGCACTGGAAGCCTTGCGTAACCGGGCCAAACGTAATGCCACCACCGGCGGCGCGCTTAAAAACCTGTTCCAGACCATTGCAGAAGACCCCGAAAAGGCAAAATCTGCACGCCCCAGCAAAACACGGGCCAACAGCCGTGCTTCTGCCAGCAAGGCGCAGGCAGATATGTCTGAAACGTACCGCGCCCAGTTGCAGGAGCTTAGAAACAATATTGTTTCTCTGGATCGCAAACTGCGCACCGCCACTGCCCAGAATGAAACTCTTAAATCTGAGCTGTATCTTACACTGCAAGCCCGTGCCGAAATGCAGGCCCAAATGGCGCAGATACAAAACTTTGGCCTGTATCAGCGACGGATAACCATAGTTATTGCCACTATTGCCGGGCTTTTGGCTGGCATTGCAGGCACCGAACTTTTTCACGCCTTTTTTTCACCGCACATCAATACTGCGGCAGAAAACGCCCGTTACCTTTACTGATGTTTTCTTTATTTTGTGTGTTCACCCCTTTTGCAGGAACCCGCACCCATGTCTGAAAATGCCGCCCTTCCCCAACCCCTGCATGATGCCCTTTTACAGCTTTTGGGCCCTGCCGGCCTGCTGACAGCGGCTTCAGACGTAGATCCGTTCTGCATAGATTGGCGCGCGCTTTATCATGGTAAATGCGCCGCCGTTTTACGCCCGGCCAACACGGAAGAATGTGCAAAAGCCGTGGCTTTGTGTAACCAGCACAACGTGCCCATGGTGCCGCAAGGCGGCAACACCAGCATGGTGGGTGGCGCCACGCCAGATAACACCGGCAAGGCTGTGGTAATTTCCACCACCCGCATGACGCGCATTCATGACATTGACCACGCTGATCTGACCATGACGGTAGAAGCTGGCGTAACGCTTAAAGCCGCGCAGGATGCCGCCGCCAAGGAAGGACTGCTGCTGCCGCTTTCCATTTCATCCGAAGGCTCTGCGGATATCGGGGGTATTCTGGCCACCAATGCAGGTGGCAATAACACCGTGCGCTACGGCAATGCGCGTGAACTGGCATTAGGGCTGGAAGCCGTGCTGCCCGATGGCAATGTGCTGAACCTGATGCGCAAGCTGCGCAAGGATAACACCGGCTACGCCCTGCGGCAGCTTTTGGTGGGGTCTGAAGGCACGCTGGGCATTATTACGCAGGCCATTATTCAGCTTCAACCAGCCCCCCGCTCGCGCGAGACGGCTTTGTGCGCCGTGGCGGATGCCAAGGGTGCGCTGGATCTGTTTGCCGCTTTCCGCAAGCAAGATCCTTCTGCCATTCAGGCTTTTGAGTTCATGTCCGGCACAAGCATGGCGCTGGTGAACAAACTGATTGAAGGCGCGCCACTGCCACTTAGCGAACCCGCACCCGCCTATGCGCTGGTAGAGTTGGGAAGCCCACGTGGAGATGACAGCCTGCGCTCCCTTATGGAAGACGTGCTGGGCACCGCACTGGAAGATGGTTTGGTAACAGATGCCGTGCTGGCAGAAAGTGAAGCCCAACGCCAGAGCTTATGGATGATCCGTGAGGAACATGCAGAAGCCCAGAAACGTGCCGGGGCCTCTGTTAAAAACGATGTGTCCGTACCGTTGGCCGCTATTCCCACTTTTATTGATGAAGCCACCAAAGCGTGTGAAGCCCTTATTCCCGGTATTCGGGTGGCTCCGTTTGGGCATATTGGGGATGGTAACATCCACTTCAATCTGGTGCAGCCCGAAGGCGCAGACCCCAAGGCATTTTTGGCGCAGGATCATGCCATGATGGACACTGTGGCTGCTATTGTGCGCAAACTGGGCGGTTCCTTTTCTGCCGAACACGGCGTGGGGCAGCTTAAAACCTACATGATGCCCGAATGGCGTGGCGGTGCAGAGCTGGAAACCATGCGCCGGATCAAAAATGCGCTGGACCCTAAAAACCTGATGAACCCGGGCAAGATTTTTCCCGCAGCCTGAAAATAATATAACACTCTACACAATAAAAAGGGCGGCCAATTCAATGGCCGCCCTTTTTATTACTTGAACAGATATTCCAGATTACAGAATTACCGGCGGATTTTCAAAAAATCCATAGCAGGGTAACGCAACGCCAGAAGCTGCAAAACAAACGCAGGCAGCACAACAAGCCCCGGATCAACCCCAACCAGCACCATGGCGGCAAAGGTGAACACCGGCGCCAGGTTACGCTCCATACGTGCGCCATCTGGTGTGCCACACGCCATAAGAGAGCACGCGCCCCCGACCACCAGCAACGCAGCGGCAGAAGCGGCCCGGAACGGATGGGCCATCATATCTGGCACCAATCCGCCCTGCATGGTTTCCAGAGAGGACATATCGGATGACCATCCTGCCAGCCCAAACAAAAAGCTGAACGGCAGAATAAGCACGCCAAAAATATCCTTCAACAGGGCCAGAAAACCCATAACAAGAGGCGGCAGCAACACACAGGCCACCCCTACGGCAATATCCGCCACCAGCAACACCAACGCTGGCGTGACAGGAGGATTTCTCACGCAGAGTGTCTTTTTACAAACAGAAGCAGGATATTAGTCCTTCCACCACTTTACAGGCTGCGGTTCATCTTCAACCACTTCTTCTTTTACCAGTTCATACTGGCGGCGCGGGCGGCCACGCGGCTTGGCTTCTACCTGCCGTTTCAGGCTGGTAATTTCTTCATCACGCTCTGCTACCAAACGGTGCGCAGCCCGCAGCTGACGGCCAGATTCAGCCAGTTCAGCTTCCTGCTCCGCCACTTTGGCCTTCAGCTCACGCACCATCATATCGGCGTGGCCTTTTTGGGTTTGCAAAGCACGCTGGGCGGCCTGCACCTCTGCCAACTGGCGTTCCACTTCTTCCACACGCAGCTTTTCTTCCGCCACCAAACGGCGCAGACGAGAAACTTCGCTGTTTTCTTCTTCAGAAAAATGAACAGCGCGAGATGTGGTGGGGGTGCGGGGGGCGGCAACCGTGCGGGGCGTAATACGGGCGAGAGAGTGCTTTTCTACCGGCACTTCACCATCACGCACAAACCGCCGCCGCTTGTTGCCTGTGGCATCTGCCGCAGGACGAGGAGCGGACGGCGCAGCCCGCCCTTTATGAGATGCGCCAAGCCGTTCCAGCGCATTGCGCATGGAGGCTTCTTCCAGCCCTTCATCCCGTTCTCTATCGGCATCCAAGGGTGGCATAAAAGATGTTGTGTTCATAAATCTGGAAGTCACTTTAAGAAAAATGGTCTGTTGATACAGTTCTTAAACATTCCATCAGCCGTTATATTCTGGCATTTGCCCGCGCGATACCCAACACGGTTCCAGCCACTCCTTCATGATGCGTTACAGCAGGCATGAGGGCACACATTACAAACGGACAGACAGAATTATTACACACGTTTTATAATGTGTTTTGGTTCTTACTCATTACTATTATCATGTCTTCCCTGCCATGTTCAAGCACAAGACAGGGATTTCATAAGGTTTTCTCTTATTTTTCAGGAATCCATACCAGATCGGTCTGCCCATCTGCATTAAAGTGACGCGCCAGAACAAAAAAGTAATCAGATAACCTGTTCATGATCTGTAGCAGAACAGGATTGATTGTTTCTTTCTCAGCCAGCGCCACCATACGCCGTTCTGCCGCACGCGCCTGTGTACGGGCCAGATGCGCCCACGCTGCGGGAACAGAACCACCGGGCAACACAAAACTGGTTAATGGCTTTTGGGCAGCGCGCAACTGCTCCACCCATTCTTCCAGCTTTAAAACGACACTTTCCTGCATACGCTTGGCACGGGCTGCTTTTGGGCCTTCTTCTGGCTGGCATAAATCTGCCCCCATATCGAACAGCATGTTCTGCACGGCTGCCAGTTGGCCCACCACGGCGCTATCTTGCGGGGCGTGGGCACGCACAAGGCCGGTTACGGCGTTTACTTCATCCAGCGTGCCCAGTGCTTCTATCCGTGCGCTGCTTTTTGCAACACGCGCGCCATTGCCCAAAGATGTCTGCCCTCCATCCCCACCGCGCGTCACAATTCGGTCCAGCCTGATGCTCATGTTTTGGATTTTCCTGCTCTCATTTTTGCATCTGTTCCGCCACAACGCGGCGCACACTTTATAAAGGTCCATGCAGGAAATGGCCGGGCATGTTGCCTTTCCTGTTTTCCATTACGGCCGCTGCGCCTATACAGCAGAACTTATGTCCTTTTCACTTCTTCTTCCGCGCCTGTGGCGCATATGCGGGGGCCTTTTGGCCGCTACCGGCACCGTTATGGGCGCACTTACCGCCCATCTGCCAGATTCGGCCTTTGCTGCCGGTGGCCGCGTTATGGCCCATAGCGGCATGGAAATGCAGATGTGGCAAGGCATTGCCCTTGTTGCTCTGGGTCTTACAGCCAAACCTCAGGCGGGCCGTATCTTGCTGGCCGGTGGCTGTGGGCTGGTGCTGGGCACGCTGCTGTTTTGTGCGGGCGTGTATTACACAGCTTTTACCGGCCACCATGCAGCCCACGTTGCCCCAACAGGTGGCAGTTTGCTGATTCTTTCTTGGCTGTTGCTTTCCGTTGGCTGGATGTGCCGGGCATGAGCACCATTCGCACCGCATGGTTGGCCGCCGATGGGCTGACATCCGTTTTAGAAGCTGATCTGGCATGGCGCGGCGTAACTATTGACCGCTGGCATGGCCGGTTGGCTCTTTCCAGCAGCAAGCCTGTGTATTCCCCTTGGGCACTGGATATCTGGCTGGACCCGCAGGTGGTGGAAATAACCTCCATTCGCAATGCCGCAGATACACTGCGCGCCATTCAGCGGAACTGGAGCCTGTATACTATCGACCACTTTCGGCGTACCGCGCTGATCACAGACAAGCTGCCCCCGGTTAAGGCTGCCCCGCTGGTGTTTCCCACACTGCCACCAACAAGCCCCTTGGGCGCGTGGACATTGCTGGACACCAACACGCTGCTTTTTTCTGCACGCAAAACCAGCCCATTTGTAAATGGCGCGCCACAGTTTGTAGAAAACCGCACCGGCCCACCTTCCCGCGCCTATCTGAAATTGTGGGAAGCCTGCACGCGCCTTGGCCGCTGGCCCACACCTGAAGAACGTTGTTATGATCTGGGCGCCACACCCGGCGGTTGGACATGGGCCATTGCCAACCTTGGTGCACAGGTTACAGCGTTTGACCGCGCACCGCTTGACCCCAAAGTGGCGGCCATGCCGGGTGTCTCCTTCCAACAAGCCAGCGCCTTTGGTTTGGAACCCGAAAAACTTGCTGCCGTGGACTGGATGTTTTCAGACATCATTGCCTACCCACAGCGCCTTTTACGGCTGACACAAAACTGGATAGCCTCTGGCAACACAGACAACATTGTGCTGACGGTGAAGTTTCAGGGTGAAACAGACCATGAAATTGTGGCCGCGTTTGAGGCCATTCCGGGTGGCAGTTTGGCACATCTGGCCCATAACAAGCATGAGCTAACATTTTTCTGGAACAAAACAGCCGCAGCCGAAAACAGGCCCACATTGGCAGGCACAAATCTTACGCAAGAAGACGCTTAAATACACACCAAGTGTAAGAGTGATATGCTAAAAACCAGATAACACCCGCTTTTTAACAGCGGCGTTATCTGGCCCGCCTGCGCCACCATTTTTCCAGCACCTGCACCACCAGAACAGCCAGAATAAAGCAGCCCAACATCAGCCCGATGGATACGGCATTCTGGGTGCGGGCCTGCCCATCTCCTGCCAGAAGTTGCAGCAGATGCGTGCCCGCCTGCCCACCTGTTGCAGAATCAAATTTTGGCAGCAGCGCCAAGCCACCACGCAAAAGGGCAATCAGCACCACGGTGATAGCCACCGTGGCCAGTGTTTTCAGCGCCGTATAGGCCAAACCGGGTTGAGATGCAGGCACGTTAACAAAATTACCGGGAAGAAGACTTACCGTGTTTACGCATCTGGGCCTGATGCTGCTCGATGGAATCTTTCAGCCCCGGCACATCCTGCGCCACAATGGTATCTACATAGGTGTTGTTCTTCCAGACCCAGCGGTCTGTGCCATCCACCACAATATCCTTCATGCCCCCGTGGGATGTGGACATCAGTTCAATCGGCCCGCTGACGGAATCCAGGATCTTGTCCCAATCATTCCCGCGCTTCAGATACACGTCTGTTGAACATCCGGCAGAGCCGCACAGGCTGGCAGATTGCACCTGCACAAACAGCGCCATGCTGCCGCCACTGGTGCTGAGTGGGGCAGAGCCAATAAGCACCAATGGCCTTTCCTTATGCCGGGCGGCGGCGGCCATATCCTCGGCATTCAGGCGGCGGGCTTCCTTGTCCAGCGATGTACCGGGCTGGCTTGTCAGCACAACCGGGGCGCCACCAGCGGGGCTGCGGGCTGCTGCTGCGGCATGGTGCGTGCGCTTGGATGTATGCGCATGCGTTTTGGCATGGCCCGTGGTTGTGGCATGGCCGGGATTAACGCAAAACAGAAACATAAAGCCAGTTAACGCCTGACACAGCACAACACGATGGTTCAAAAGTGCGCTCCTTCCGCAACACAGGATCATAACCTACCCCAGCAGGATACCCCGATCATGATAGAACATAACCAGAATAATACAGATACCCAAGTGCCAGAAATGCCCTGCCCCGGTCTTTATCAACATTACAAGGGCGGACTTTATACTGTGATCTGCACAGGCCGCCACAGTGAAACCGAAGAATGGCTTGTAACATACCGTAGTGAAGCACGTGGAGATTACTGGGTGCGCCCCCTTGCCATGTGGCAGGAAAGTGTAAACGGTGCACCGCGCTTTGCGTTGCTAAAAGCCGCCAACGCGGCAGAAACCGGGGCATAAACGCCCCGGCCTTTTATAGGTTGATCAGCCGTTCTGCTGGGCCACCAGCTTTATCAGTTCGGCCACAATATCTGGGTCTGCCAAGGTGGACAGATCCCCCATATTATCCAGATCGTTCGCCGCAATCTTGCGCAGCAAACGCCGCACAATTTTGCCCGAACGTGTTTTGGGCAGATCCGGCACCACGTAAATTTTTTCTGGCACAGCATAGCGGCCCACGCCTGCGGCCACGGCCTTGTTTACGGCTGTGGCATCAAACGCGCCCTCCGCCTTGGGCACCACAAACACTACAAGGGCCTGCCCTTTCAGATCATGCGGCACGCCAACAGCGGCACTTTCCACCACGGCATGATCTTCGGCCACGGCATCTTCAATTTCCGCCGTGCCAATGCGGTGGCCAGATACGTTCACCACATCATCCACACGGCCGGTAATCCAGTAATAACCGGTGGCATCCCGCCGTGCACCATCACCCGAGAAATAATGGCCCGGACATGTGGTGAAATAGGTTTTGCGGAACCGTTCGTGGTCCTGCCACAGCGTCATGGCCTGTCCGGGCCAAGATTGCGCAAGGCACAACAGGCCTTCGCCCTCGCCTTCAATATCCTGCCCTTTGGCATCTGTAAGCGTAACAGCCACACCCGGCAAAGGCAGCCCAGCAGCCCCCGGCTTACCTGCAACATTCTGGGCGCAGGCGGTAATCATCACGCCGCCGGTTTCTGTCTGCCACCATGTATCCACCACCGGGCAGGCATTACGCCCTACTTCTGCATAAAACCACTTCCATGCTTCCGGGCTGATAGGCTCACCCACCGTGCCCAGCACACGCAGACTGGACAGAGAGCGGCTTTGCACCACGGAATCATCCTCACGCATGGCAGCACGAATAACCGTGGGAGACGTATAGAAAACCGAAACCTGATTCTGGTCTATCACATCCCACCAGCGGCCGGGCTGCGGCCATGATGGCAGGCCTTCATACACAAGAATGGTGCCACCATTTACCAGTGGCCCGTACACCACATAAGTGTGCCCGGTAATCCAGCTTGTATCTGCCGTACACCAGAACACATCAGTGGGTTTGGCATCAAACACCAGCTCCTGCGTGAAAGAGGCCCACACCAGATACCCGCCCGTGCTGTGCACCAGCCCTTTGGGGCGGCCCGTGCTGCCAGATGTGTAAAGCAGAAACAGCGGATCACACGCGTTCATCACTTCTGCCGGGCAATCCGGTATTTCAAGCGCCACTTCTGCTGTGTAGGACAGGTCCCGCCCTTTTTGCATGGGCACATCCGCACCTGTTACAGGCACCACCAGCACATTGCGCACGGCACTTTGTGCCCCACACAGTTTTATGGCCTCATCCATTGTGGTCTTGCTGGGGATTTTCTTGGGCCCGCGGCGCGCCACGTCTGCGGTAATCACCACCACAGCGCCGCTATCTGTCAGACGTTCGGCCAGACCCTCGGCAGAAAAACCACCAAACAGCACCACGTGCACGGCCCCAATACGGGCGCAGGCCAGCATGGAAATAACACCCTCTGCCACCATGGGCAGATGGATGGCCACGCGGTCTCCCTTTTTCACACCAAGGCGGCGCAGCACATTGGCCAAGCGGCACACACGGGCATGCAGTTCACGGTATGAGATTACCTCGCGGTGGCCATCTTCCTGCCCCTGCCAGATCAGGGCAGCATTATCGGGCTGATACAGAACGTGCCGGTCCAGACAGTTTTCAGCCGCATTCAGCCGCCCGTCTTCATACCAGGAAACGCGCACATCGCCGGTAAAATCAGAGCGGGATGCGTGCATGGGTTGCGTATGCCATGCCAGCCTTTGCGCCTGAGCCAGCCAGAATTCCTCCGGATCACGTTGCGCCCGCTGCACAAGATCCTGATACCGATCAGAAACGGGGTTATCCGTTGCGGGGAAAAACGCATCTACCACTCTGTCTGGCCCTTTCGGCTTCTGTTGTTCTTGTTACGAAACAGAACTGGTTTGACCATATTGCACGCCTGCATGAAAGACCCCGCACCGCATGAACACCAAATAAAGTGCGTTCATACAGAAAAAGGGCCAGCCACTTTGCGTGACTGACCCTTCCATCATGCCGTGTTCAGCGTGATCCGGCCTTATCAACAAAACCGGAATAACAGCCTTGTGCTTACAGAGAAGCCTTGGCCCGTTCCAGCACAGCTTTACAGGTTTTCTGACGCACTGGCAGAATGGCCATGGCAATGGTGTAGGTGCGGTTGTTGGCATGCAGCAGACCGGCAGAACCATTGGCGTAAGACATGTTGCCTTCCTGCCCTTCTGGCACGGCGTTGGTCTTTTTGTTGTATTCCTGCAGCGTGCGCCAGCCGTCGTCGTAATCAACGTATTCGTTCTGCACACAGTAGTTCAGCAGGCCAGCGTTTTCTGCCGGATCAATGGAACCAACAAAGCCAGACGGATCTACATCTGTCAGGCGGGACGTATCTCCGGCGCGTGTTACGGGCGCATCTGTGTTTTCCTGCGCATGGGCAGACACAGCAGCCCCTGCCAGCAGAGATGTGGTGAGGGCAAGCGCCGACAGGGCACGTACGGCAATCAGTTTCATTCAGAATCTCCCTAGCGGAATATGCCTCAAACTGCCCTGTATCTGCCCGAAAGATCAAGCAGCCCCATTGCGCACCCCGCACATGGCAGACCACAGATATATCAGGGTTTTTCCGCAACCCCTGATCCGGCGCTTACGTTATGTGCTCTATGCACCCGCCCATGTGTGGCACCGGCACCGCAAGTGCTGCCGGCCCGCCAACACATGGCAAAGATACGAATATTGATGAATCTGCCTCACTTTTCTCAATTCCACCACAACACAAAAAGCCGGGTTTTTGTGATCTTCGCTGTTGCGCTGATCTTGAGTGAGCGGGTAGTCCTGAGTAATCTGCATATGTTATAACAAAGCACCTGGCTGGTGCTATTTGTGCTTTCTGTCAGCCCTCACGCCAGATCACGATCTAGTGAGTGTATGGGGAAAGCCGGGCATTCCACCCAAATATACGCCCAACTTCCACCGAATATTGGACAGCCAGCCAGCCAGCAGGGTACAACGTTAACTTGTATCGAAAAAGAAACGACAAGCGGGAATATCCAGGCATGCTGCCAGCCAGCCTTTTTGCAAAAACAGAAATAACAGGCCACGGCACCGCTTCTGAAGCCATATGCGATGCCCTGCGCCGCGCCATTTTGGAAGACCAGATTCAGCCCGGCCAACCCCTGCCGCAATCTGAACTGGCCAGTGGCTTTGGCGTGAGCATTATTCCTGTGCGCGAGGCCCTGAAACATCTGGAAGCCGAAGGGCTTGTCACCTTCATGCCCAACAAAGGGGCGATGGTGATTGGCATGAATGAGGCCGATATTCTGGAATACTCCCAGATCCGCGCCATTTTAGAGGAACGCGCCGCGGCAGAAGGCGTGCGCAACATGACACGCGTTGATTTTGCCCGCGTGGAAGATGCGTATGAAGCCTTTGTAGAAGGTGTGCATGGCCCTTCTGGGCGTATCCGCTCTGGCGCGCTCAACCGGGCTTTTCATAATGCCATTTACGCCTCGGCCCGCAGCCCGCGCCTGCTTGAAATGATAGAAGACCTGCACGTGCGGCTTGACCGTTATATTCGTGGGCATCTGGTAATAGAGGGCCGCAAGGATATTACAGATCTGGAACACAAGGCGATTCTGGACGCCTGCCGCAACCGCGATGCTGATTTGTGCGCCAAACTCACGCGCACGCATATTCTGGAAGCGGCTGCCATTTCCATAGATGTGTTCCGCAGCCGCAAAGCCGCAAAAACCGCCGCAACAGGCACCTGACTTCCCCTCACGGGAATTCACAAAAACCCCAGCGCTACAGGTCGGGTTTAAAGAGCGGAACACCTCTGCATTTCTGGATAATATATTATGTTGCAAATCATATATTATCATGTCAGGAGGGAATAATCATTATGAAGCCAAAACTACCTGCACACACGGCAGGCCCGGTTCTGGCTTACCAATCCGGAATGAAAAGCCCATGTCATCCACAGACACGTTCGCTCCTGATTTTGCATCCCGCACCCCACTTCGGCAGGCCATTATTGAAGCCATGCGCCGCCCCGAAGCCCAGTGCGTGGAAACCCTGACACCAGACGCCACATTAACAGAGGCAGAAAACGGCTCTGTTGCCACCATGGCCTCCAAACTGGCCGAAGCCCTGCGCGCGCGCCGCAGCCCGGGGCTGGTGGAAACACTGGTGCAGGAATTCTCGCTTTCCTCCACCGAGGGCGTGGCCCTGATGTGTCTGGCCGAAGCGCTGCTGCGTATTCCAGACGTTGCCACGCGCGATGCGCTGATTCAGGACAAGATTGGTGAAAGCAACTGGCTTTCTCATGTTGCACGCGGCAAGCCCTTGTTTGCCAACGCCGCCGCATGGGGGCTGGCACTAACCGGCAAGCTGGTGACAGAGCATGATGAAGGCACACTTGCCAGCTCTCTGCTCAACTTTGCGGAACGCACATCCAAACCCATTATCCGCAAGGCCGTAGATGCCGCCATGCGCCTGATGGGCGAGCAGTTTGTGCTGGGCCAGACCATTGATCAGGCCCGCAAGAACAGCGCCGAGCTGGAAGCTGTGGGTTTTTCCTATTCCTACGATATGCTGGGCGAGGCCGCGTTTACCGCGCATGATGCCGAACGCTACCGGCAGGATTACATCAACGCCATCAACACCATTGGCCGCAGCGCAACCGGCAACAATGTGTATGACCGGCCCGGTATTTCCATCAAACTTTCTGCCCTGCACCCACGCTATGCCCGCGCACAGTATGACCGCGTGATGGGTGAACTGCTGCCGGTTGTGCAGGAACTTACGCTGCTGGCCCGCAAATACGATATCGGCCTGAACATTGATGCGGAAGAAACAGAACGTCTGGATGTCTCTTTAGATATTCTGGAAGCCCTGTGCGCCACACCGGGGCTGGAAGGCTGGAACGGCATTGGCTTTGTGGTGCAGGCTTACGGCAAGCGCTGCCCGTATGTGCTGGATTACATTATTGATCTGGCCCGCCGCACCAACCGCCGCATTATGGTGCGTTTGGTAAAAGGTGCTTACTGGGATAGCGAAATCAAGAAAGCACAGGTTGAGGGCATGGCGGATTTTCCCGTTTATACCCGCAAGTGCCACACAGATATCAGCTACATTGCCTGCGCCCGCAAACTGCTGAACGCGCGAGATGTAATTTTCCCGCAGTTTGCCACGCACAATGCCCGCACGCTTTCCACCATTTACACGTTGGCGGGTGAAAAGTTCGAGCTTGGCTCTTACGAGTTCCAGTGCCTGCATGGCATGGGCGAACCGCTGTACAAACAGGTTGTGGGGGCAGACAAGTTTAACCGCCCATGCCGCATTTATGCACCTGTTGGCACGCATGAAACCCTGCTGGCTTACCTTGTGCGCCGCCTTTTGGAAAACGGAGCCAATTCCTCCTTCGTCAATCAGATTGGGGATAGCGCTATTCCGCTTTCATCCCTGATTGAAAACCCCATCGATGTAGCCCGCCGTTACACACCTTACGGCGCACCGCACACAGAAATCCGCAACCCGCGTGATCTGTTTGCGCCAGAACGTATCAACTCCGCAGGGGTAGATCTGGCGGATGACAAGGTTCTATCCGCACTGGCAACCGGCATTAAAGATGCCCCCCAAACGTGGGAAGCCAGCCCCATGGTTGTGGGTGTGAAAAAGAAAGGTGCTTTCCGCCCCGTTACCAACCCGGCAGACCGGCGCGATGTGGTGGGCAAAGTTTCCTACGCCACGCCAGATGTTGTAACAAAAGCTGTGGATGCCGCACAGAAAGGCCAGCTGGACTGGGCCAACCGCAGCCCGGCAGAACGTGCAGACATTCTGCAAAAAGCCTCTGATATTCTGGAAGAACGCACAGATGATCTTCTGGCACTTCTGGGGCGTGAAGCCGGAAAATCCCTCCCCAATGCTGTGGCGGAAGTGCGTGAGGCTGTAGATTTCCTGCGCTATTACGGCGCCACCATCCGGCGGGATTTTGATAACACCACCCACAAGCCGCTGGGAATTGTCACCTGCATTAGCCCGTGGAACTTCCCGCTGGCCATCTTTATTGGCCAGATTGCCGCAGCCCTTGCAGCCGGTAACGTTGTGCTGGCCAAACCGGCAGAGGAAACACCACTTGTTGCCGCCGTGGCCGTGGGTATCTTGCAAGAAGCCGGCGTGCCACCCGCTGCCCTGCAACTGCTGACCGGTGAAGGTGACGTAGGCGCCGCCGCCGTGGCGGATGAGCGCGTCATGGGCGTGATGTTCACTGGCTCCACCACCGTGGCGCAGATTATCAACCGTCAGCTTCTGGAACGGCGCACAGCCACTGGCCAGCCCGTGCCATTTGTGGCCGAAACCGGCGGCCAGAACGCCATGATTGTGGATTCCTCCGCACTGGCAGAACAGGTTGTGGCCGATGTTCTGGCCTCCGCCTTTGATAGTGCAGGCCAGCGCTGCTCCGCCCTGCGCGTTCTGTGTGTGCAGGAAGATTGTGCAGACCACGTTCTGGCCATGCTGCGTGGCGCCATGCGTGAACTGCGCATTGGCAACCCTGCACATCTTTCCTGCGATGTAGGCCCGGTCATTACCGAAGAAGCTGCCGCAAACATTACCGCGCATGTTAACGCCTTTAAGGCCCGCAAGGCTCCGGTTATGGCGCTGCCTGTGCCAGAAGCCTGCGCCAACGGCAGCTACGTGCCGCCCACGCTGATTGAAGTGCTGAACATTCGGGAAATTGGGCCAGAAGTGTTTGGCCCCGTGCTGCATGTTCTGCGCTTTGAGCGTGACAAGCTGGAAGAACTGCTGCTGGAAATTAACGATACCGGCTACGGGCTGACATTTGGCCTGCACACCCGGTTGGATTCCACAATAAAAAGCGTGCTCTCACAGGTTGAGGCTGGCAATCTTTACGTCAACCGCAACACCATTGGCGCGGTTGTGGGCGTGCAGCCTTTTGGTGGGCGTGGCCTTTCTGGCACCGGCCCCAAGGCGGGTGGCCCGCTTATTCTGCGCCGTCTGCTGTCTGAAGCCCCAGCTGTGGCGCAGATTGTACGTGGCCGCACCACGCCAGAAATGACGCAGTGGACAGACTGGCTGCGTGAAAAGGGTGAAAGCAAAGCCGCGCAAATTGCTGGCAATCTGGCACGCCTGCCGCTGGTGGGCGGAGAAATCACTCTGCCCGGCCCTGTGGGTGAGCAAAACATCTATCGCCTGAGCGCACGCGGCAACGTGCTGTGTGTGCCCATCACGCTGGCCGGGTTGTATGATCAGATCTCTCTGGCGCTGGCTGGGGGCAACACGGCATTGGTGCTGGCAGAAGAAGAACTGACAGGATGGCTGGACAGACTGCCGGATATTCTGCGCCAAGCCATTCGCCCGGTTGCCAGCGCAACGGCCCTGCCCTGCTCTATCCTGCTGGGTGAAGATGATAATGCCATCTTCCGCAGTGCACGCAGAACACTGGCAGAAGCCAATGGTCCCATTGTTTCCGCCTTTGTAACGGGCGCAACACTACCTTCTGTTGAAGTGGTGCTGGAAGAGCAGTCTCGCAGCATCAACACCACCGCAGCGGGTGGCAATGCCAGCCTGATGACACTGAACTAATCAACCCACACTGAACACACCAAGCCCTCGGCGTTTTTATGCGCCGGGGGTTTTGTTTGTACGGCTGTGCCTCCTGCGTGGGGCATGGCTCATCTTACCAGAGATCATCTTTTCGTGATCAGAGATGATGATATAACGCGCATCCTTCTATTAAAAAACGCGCATAAAACCTCTCTTTTCATTCTTTTTCTTTAGAGGAGACATTATGACAGCCCGTACGGGACATGATGCCAAGCTGGTTATTGCCATTCTGCTGGTTACAATGGCAATGGGCATGCTGGATGCCATATCCCTACTGCATCTCAAGATTTTTGCAGGATATATGACAGCCACCATTATTCTTATGGCTGTTAACATTGCCACTTCTCAGGCCATTGTTCTTTCTGGCCTGGAGGCCATTGCCTGTTACTTTACAGGGGCCATTATTGGTGGCCGCCTGGTACGGCGGGAGCGCCATACACGCCTTGTGGTGGGGGATATTCTGCTAGGCGTTGGCTGCCTTGTGGGGCTGGCCGCGTTTGTGTGGTGTGCACAGCTTAGCGGTGGCATTTACATTACGCTGGGCATGCTCTCACTGGCCATGGGGCTGCAAACCTCTGCCACGCGCCATGCCAAACTGCCAGATATGGTGCTGCCAGCCGCCACTATGGTGCTGCACGGGCTGGCCCATAACAGCACGGTGGCTGGTGGCACAAACTCTGGTACGTGGCGCAGATTAGCCGCTATTGCCAGCCTGTTTGTGGGTGCCGTAATTGGCACACTGGTTTCTGATAAAAATGTTGGAATTGGTATTGCCGCTGCGGGTGCTACCGTTTTTGCGGCGGGTGGCCTGCTGCATTGGCGCCGCCACCCTCTTGCCCTGCATCTGGACAAAATGAGTATTCCCTAAACAACGGGAATACTCGGTAAATACAAAGCTCAGCCAGCTTTTTTGTTATTGGTGGCGAAGTAAACAGCCATAAGGTAGCACACCACAGAACTGCCCATGGTTGCCAGAGCCGTCATCCGTTCGGATGGGTTGAGCAACATGGCCACAAACACCAGCACCACACCAGCAAGTGTTACGTAATTGCACAGCGGAAAAAGCGGCAGCGTGTAATTTTCTGCCTCTGTGCCAGCCTGCCGTGCTGCACGGCGCGTAACGATGTAAGATGTTACAATCAGGCTGTAGATCAGCAGGATAACGCCACCACTGCAGCTTAGCAGGAAGGCAAAAATGGTGCCCGGCGCCAGAATGGATGAGAAAGCCACCAGCGTGCCCGCAAGGCTGCTGACGATAATAGCCTTACGCGGCACAACAGCAGCAGAACTACGTGCCAGAAAGCCCGGAGCATCACCCTGAGCAGCCAGCTCTGTAAGAATGCGCGATGTAATATACATGGCGGAGTTCAGGCAGGACAGAATGGCGCTCAGTACCACAATGCGCATCAGCAAACCGGCACCGGGCACGCCCATAACATCCATGGCCGCCACAAAAGGTGATTTACCGGCAACAATGTTTGTCCACGGCACCACAATCAGGATCATACCCACGGCGGCTACGTAAAACAGGGTAATACGGCGGCCAAGGCTGCGGGTTACGCGGGCCACGTTCTTACCCGGTTCTGGAGATTCAGCGGCTGCCACTGTGGCAATTTCCGAACCCATCATGGTGAACAAAATGGTGGGAATAATAGACAGCAGCGCCACAACACCATGCGGAAAAAGCCCGCCATGCCCCAGCAGATTTTCCTTTACGGAAACGCCCGGCCCAAACACATGCGCTGCATATAAAAGAGAAATGGCAATAAAGGCGATAATGCTGAAAACCTTAATGGCGGAAAGCCAGAATTCACATTCACCAAAAACGCGTGGGGCAGCAAAGTTGATAAGTTTAAGAACAAGAATAAGCACAACAGAAAGCAGCCAAACTGGCAGATGCACCCAATCCTGCAATAGAATGGCGCCGGCTATGGCCTCACTTCCCAACACCACCACCCAGAAGAACCAGTAAAGCCACCCTGCGGTAAAGCCCACCTTATCTCCATGTGCGGCGCGAATGTATTCTACAAAGGACCCGCGCCCGGGGTCCGCCACAACCATTTCCCCCAGCATGCGCATAACCAGGATAACCAGAAATCCTACCAGCAGAAACGCCAGCAGAACCGCAGGCCCTGTTGCCGCAATGGCAGCGCCACTGCCAACAAACAGACCAGCCCCAATAGTGCCGCCCAGAGCGATCATGGCTATGTGGCGATTACGCAGCCCGTCTGCGGGTTTTCCCGCAGGAAGGGTCGTCGGTTCGGGCATCAGGAAATCCTTTATTCTTGTTGTCCTGTAAGTTTCTACCCCAAAACGAAACGTTTTGGGAAATTCTCGTTAGAAATGCTTGTAAAAATAGGCCTCCAGCACGCCGGCATGCCGCCCGATATTGTGCATGCGATACCCCGTTGGCACCCCTGCGCGAGAAAGCGCACGCCCTGCCGGGCCACTAAAGGCTGTGCCCGCGGCAACGGCGGCTGATGTGGTTTCGTCCAGCATATATTCGGCTGTAAAATCCACTTCGTTGGAAACATGGCGGCCCACGTTCTTCAGCCCCATGCCGGAGGGATACAGCAGGGAAAGATCGTAAAAATGCACACCCAGCTTAAGCTCATCCTTTTTACGGAACAGGTGCACAGGTGGCGTGCCTGTTAGGTCAAACTGATGCACTTCCAGATCAGAAAGCGGGGCCAGATACATGCCCACAATTTCACCCGGCCAGTAGCCGCCATAGGTGTAGCGCTTACCATCATACAAAAAGAATGTATCGTAATTGCGCTTGACCGAACCTTCGGCATTTTTACCGCCACCAAACCGCGTGTACCGGTAAAACAGATGCGGCTTCCACGGCAGCATGGAAAACGTATAACCGGGCTCGAAAAACATGCCGTAGGCTTCTACAGATTTGTAGCCGTTGCCTGCGTGGCTGTTCTGTTCGGATACAAAATTGCCATAGAACGTAAAGTTCTTTGAAATCCCTAGCGCCTTGACGGGAAACAGCGTGCCGCCCCAGCTCAGGGCTGCCACGTTCATGCCGTTACGATCTGCACGCGTAGAATAATCGTAATGAGATGATCCATCTGCATCCCGCACATGAAAGTAGGTTAACGTTACATACGCAGCACGATCTGCATATGTAGACCCACCATGCCCTCCGGGTTTGTTTTTGAACCAGGAGACATCAAACCCGACAAACTTGGTTTTGGGGCGATCATATCCGCGGTCAATGTCATTGTCGGAATTGCTTTCCAACATAAAGACATCCCCACGCACGGAATCACCTTCCAGCTTGATCACGCCGGGGCCAGAAAACGCATATCGCGGTGCATACCACCATGCGCCTCTATCACCCGCGCTGTAGGTGCCTTTACCAATCAGAAAGCCATCATCCACTGCAAAGGCCTGCCTGCCGCCCTGCACCGTTAGAATCTGGTGACCGCCCGCCATTTTGAGCGGCACTTCTACGCCCAGATTGGCTTCTTCCAGATAAATGGAGCGCGGCGTGCCCGATGTTTGAGAAACTTCCTCCGCATCACCATCACCCAGCGTGGTGGCGCCAATAGCAGAAGCCTTGCCAATAACGGTAAAGCCCCAGCCTGTTTGCCAAGACCCCATAAGCATGGGCTTGCCGTAAAATTCGCCATAGGTGCTGTTTTTATGGCGCACCAGAGCACCAGAAGATTTGGTGCCGTAAGAGCCGGCGCCAAAGTTGGTATTGGGCAGGAAAAAAGCAGACCCACCAATATCCAGCGCGCCCTGAAGGGTAATGCCCTTAATGGAAACAAGCGTTTGCTCTGCCCGCACCTCCTCTGGTGCAGCAAAAGCTGCTAGCCCGAGCGCGACTAAAGAACAGCTTGCCTTAACAAACCCGCGAGACCCGCGACACACTGAAGTGGCATGAGAACGCGCATGCCGGACAAAGGAATTACTCATAATCAGCCAGCGCCTGCATGAAGTTGAAACCCAGACGCACACGCACAAAAAAAGCGGTAAAGCCGTTTCTGTACAAAAATGATATCCTGCATCAGATATGCCACGTGTAGAGGATCTCCTTGTTGCAATCTGTTACGGGACAGACATGTACTGCATATACACATCTCTTTTTATAATCATCACACAACAATATATGATATTCAAGAGATTATAATAAAAAATTCCAAATCTTTTTTACTTCTATATTTTGTATAATCAAGATGTATTGTTAAATAATAAAAAGAGTATTTTGTATTTCTTTCATGTATTCCAAAACAAAGAATGCTTACCATATCGGATGTGAAACAATAATTTCATGGAAAATTATCTTGCCACCGGCACAATGTACATACCGGCGCGCACGCATGCGCCTTTTGTCAGTTCTGATTTTATACACGGAATGTATAATTATTTTTCTTACAAGTAAAAATATATCATATATTTCTATAAATTTTTGTTTTCTGTAATTATTTTTGCGTAAATATTTCCATATATTCCAAAATTATCATCTATTTAATGAGGACGTAAAATAATACTTTGGGTATGTATACGTAGGTATATATCTCATTATTTTTAACGCTAAACCCGCAATACAGAAAATACCCTGCGCGTTTCCGGGCCGCAAACCCTGTATTTTTGGAACGGGAAAACTGTGCCCTGCCCCAATATTTTGTGAACAATCACAACAACATTGAAACAGGGCCTCACCACATTACTGCGGCGTGCTGGGGTATTTTACGGGCACGTGCTCAGATATACCGGCATCCCACACGCCGCCTTTAATGGTATCCGATGTATCCGGATCTTCCACCTTTACCTTCTTGTCTATTCCGCCATCCCATACACCGCCTTTGGTTGTATCGGGCTGATCCGGGTTTTTGACCTCAACATGTCTGGAAACGCCACCATCCCAAGTGGCGGCAGAAGCACTCTGCACAAACCCGAGGCCAAGAACAGCGACACACATATAAAGTGTCTTTTTCATTTTTCTCTCCTCGTTTAACAAAACTGTAACACAATGTATTTCTTATTTGCTTATTTTCAACACGAGTACTGTGCATTCTCTGTATGTCTGCTCTTTAAAAAGCAGTCATCCCGAACGGCCCCGCACATACGCAGACCTGCAATGGCGGCATAAAAAAGGAACCCAAATGGGTTCCTTGCGCAGAATTTATGCTGTGTAGACAATAGATTTTGCAAATTGAATGCTTTTTCATCCACCAGATATGTAACGCTCGCCCTGTAACGCAGACTGACAGCGCCAACAACAAAGGCTGATCACAACCAATTGAATTTTCTGAATTTTAAGGAAATGGAGCGGATGAAGGGAATCGAACCCTCGTATGCAGCTTGGGAAGCTGCCGTTCTACCATTGAACTACATCCGCATCTTTGTGGAGCGCACTATACCGATACATTGTGCAAATGGCAATGTGTCAGTTTCACTCAGCTTCCATTTCTGCACTTACCAAATCAGAAATATGGCCGATTTCACGCAGATGCAGCCCCTCCGGCGGGCGAGAGCGCGTGTTGCCGCGTGCAATGCGGCGGGGCAACACGGCACGGTCAAACCCCAGCTTGGCAGCTTCCTTCAAACGGGCATCGGCCTGCGCCACCTGCCGTACCTCGCCAGAAAGACCAACCTCTCCAAAATAAACCTCTCCGGGGCTGGTGGGCACGCCACTGGCGGCAGAAACAAGCGCAGCCGCCACAGCCAGATCTGCCGCAGGTTCCGCCACCTTCAGGCCACCCGCCACGTTCAGATACACATCCATGCCAGAGAGTTTGAGCCCGCAGCGCGTTTCCAGCACAGCCAGCAACATGGAAAGGCGGCCTGTATCCCACCCCACCACGGCACGGCGGGGGGCGCCATCTCCACCTTTGGGGGCCAGCAAGGCCTGCACTTCCAACAAAACAGGCCGCGTGCCCTCCAGCCCGGCAAACACGGCAGAGCCGGCAATATTGCCCCGCCGTTCGGCCAAAAACAGGGCTGATGGGTTGCTTACTTCCTCCAGACCGCGGTCTGTCATGGCAAACACGCCAATTTCATCCGTTGCGCCGTAGCGGTTTTTGGCGGCCCGCAAGATACGGAACTGGTGGCCCCTATCGCCTTCAAAATACATTACGGCATCCACCATGTGCTCCAGCACACGCGGGCCAGCCAGCGCGCCCTCCTTGGTTACATGCCCGACCAGAATAAGACTAAACCCCCGGCGCTTGGCCGCGCGTATCAGCTCAAACGCACAGGCCCGCACCTGAGAGACCGTACCCGGCGCGCTATCTATGGTTTCCAGCCACATGGTCTGGATGGAATCAATCACTACCGCCCGCACATCGGGTTCGGCTTCCAACGTGGCCACAATATCTGCCACGTTGATGGATGCCGCCAAATCCAGCTTGGCCCCGGCCACACCCAAGCGTTGCGCACGCAGGCGGATCTGGTCCACCGCTTCTTCACCAGAGATATACAGAACCCGCTCGCCCTTGCCTGCCAGCTTGCTGGCGGCCTGAAGCAGCAAAGTGGATTTACCTATACCGGGGTCTCCCCCCACCAGCACAACAGAAGCAGGTACAAGACCACCACCCAAAACTCGATCAAGCTCTGCAATGCCTGTTTGGGTGCGTGGTGGAAGTTTGATCTCCCCCTCCAGCGCCTGCAACGCCACGCGCCGTCCCTTGCCACCACGCACCGCGACAGAGGATGCGGCCAAGGGTTCCACAGCCATTTCTTCCAGCGTGTTCCATTCACCGCAGGCATCGCACTGCCCGGCCCATTTGGCATGTACAGCGCCACAATTGGTGCAAACATAGGTGCGGGAAGGTTTTTTAGCCATCAGGCAAGCTCTTTTGCTGTCTGGTTCATCCCTCCTGATGTGGAATAAAACAGGAACAAACTCAAGGGCTCGCCTGAACTGTTTTTTATGCGTAGCCCAATTAAGCGTTCAGAACGGCCCTGCCGGATTTATGCAGTAATTTGTTATTTGAAAGAGCAACACCCCCAGCCCACCACGCAACGATGCTTTGACGAACCCGCCCGCACAGGTTACGGCTGCTGGAACTGCCTTTTCACACTTCAGCAGGAACGGACAGTCCACACTCATGGACATGGTGCTTGATCTTGTGGCCCGCCTTGGCCGCGCTACACTCTCCCTTATTCGCGCGGCGGGGGCTTTGGCCCTGTTTGCGGCTTCTGGGCTTTCGCACATTGTGCGCCCTCCGTTTTATGGGCGCGTGTTTTTGTCCACCTTTTTAGAAACAGGCTTTTTCTCCTTGCCTGTGGTGGCGCTTACGGCGCTGTTTTCTGGCGGGGTTATTGCGCTGCAATCCTATACCGGGTTTGCGCAATACCATGCCCAAAGCGCCATTGCCGGTATTGTAGTGCTGGCCGTTACGCGTGAGCTGGGGCCGGTGCTGGCCGGGCTTATGGTGGCTGGCCGCGTGGGGGCTGCCATGGCCGCCCAAATTGGCACCATGCGCGTAACAGACCAGATAGATGCGCTCACCACCCTTTCCACCAACCCCATGAAGTATCTGGTGGCTCCGCGCCTGCTGGCCGGGCTGATTGCCCTGCCCCTGCTGGTGCTGGTGGCAGACATACTGGGTGTGGCAGGCGGCTTTACCGTAGCTGTGGTGAAGCTGGGCTTTTCTGCCCCCGCTTACATTACGGCCACGCTGAACTCCCTCAAGGCCATTGATGTAACCGTAGGGTTGGTAAAGGCTGCGCTGTTTGGGTTCCTTATTGCACTGATGGGCTGCTACTACGGCTATAACAGCAAGGGCGGGGCAGAAGGTGTGGGGTCTGCCACAACAGCCGCTGTAGTGGCCGCATCCATCATGCTGCTGGCCTTTGATTACCTGCTGACAGACCTGTTCTTTTCACAATGAGCCAGACCATGACAGGCACCACGCCTAAAATCCGTATTCGGGACCTGCACAAATCCTTCGGCGCCAAAAAGGTGCTGGATGGTGTTTCCATGGATGTTGCACAGGGCACATCCTTTGTTGTTATCGGCGGGTCTGGCTCGGGCAAATCCGTGCTGCTGCGCTGTATTCTGGGGCTGATTACGCCAGATTCCGGCATTATTGAAATTGATGGCGAAAACGTTCTGGAAGCCCCGGAAAAACGGCGTGAAAAACTGCGCAGTGAAATTGGCATGCTGTTCCAGAACGCCGCGCTGTTTGACAGTTTGACCGTATGGGAAAACGTCACCTTCGGGCTGCTGGCGCTGCATAAAATCACCCGCAAGAATGCCCGCAACCATGCAGGCACCATTCTGGCACAGGTGGGGCTTGATCCTTCTGTGGGGGATTTATACCCCTCCGAACTTTCTGGCGGCATGCAAAAGCGCGTGGGCTTGGCCCGCGCCATTGCCGCCCAGCCGGATATTCTGTTTTTTGATGAACCCACCACCGGGCTGGACCCTATTATGGGTGCGGTGATTGATGGGCTGATTGTAGATTGCGTGAAAAAGCTGGGCTCCACCGCCATTGCCATTACGCATGATATGGCATCTGCCCAACGCATTGGGGATGAAGCCGCCATGCTCTATAAAGGCAAGCTGATCTGGCAGGGGGCGGCATCTTCCCTCATGAACAGTGGCAACCCGTATGTAGATCAGTTCACCCACGGGCGGCGTGAAGGCCCCATTAGCATGGAATTACGGCGTTAATCACTCTTGGCTGCAATCTCCACTTGCCCGCGATGCCCTGCAATGAGATAGAAAAAGCAGACAAAACGGGTAAGGGATATTCGGTAAGATGAAACGCGCGGTTCTGCTGCTGGCCTGCACCTTGGGACTATCCGCCTGTGGCATGTTTAGCTCCAAAGAACCGAAGCATCTGACCACAGCCGCCCAGTGGGAAAAATATGGGTATCATGATCACCTCAAAACAGGTGATGACGACTAACCTCACCACGTTTCCCATACGTTAATTTTCACCCCTGCCACCGTTGATGGCAGGGCTTTTGCCTGTTTGAAAAGTGCACAGCATTGTGCGGCCTGCACTAAACAGAAACTTGCGTACATTCCCCCAACATCACCACGCCGCTTGCTTAATGGTGGCGCAACCCCCTCTTACGCCGCTACGTTACGGATATAGGGGTTATTTTTCCAGACACCTGAAACACAAGGTTTTCTGATGCGTTTGAAGCGGTTCTGTTCTCTTTTTCTAGCGTGTTTTGTGCTTACGCAGGGTGCCCTGCCTTTTGCCGCCAGTTCCCCCCTTTGGGCAGCAGATACAGACAATACCTCCGTTACGGCCCCTGCCCCAACAACCCTTATTACCAATACTTCCGATATTGTCAGTAACAGCACGCTGGAAAGTATTGGTTCAGAAATAAGTGCCATTTACCAAAGCAGCCAGCAGGAAAGAACCAACGGCCAAAGCACAACCGAGCTTGCTGCCCTGCTGCGCCGCGCCAATGCTGTGGCCACACAAACAGATACCCTGCAAGCCCGGCTAAAACCCTATCAGGGCGTTTATCAGAACTTTCTGGATATTCTGGGCAAGCCACCCGGTAAGGATGAGCCAGCAGAATCCGCCTCCATTACCGAACAGCGCACCCTTCTGCTTAAAAAACAGCAGGACATCAATTCCCGCATGACGCGGCTGAAGCTGTATCAGGTAGAAGCCCAGCAGCTTGTAAATGAACTGCGCCAGCATGGCACCGCCATACAGCAGGCTACCTTGTGGCAGCGTTTTCCCTCTCCTCTGGGGGTTAACTTCTGGTCTCAGTTTACCAGCAATTTCCATGCAGACACCACACGCCTTAGCGCTTTGGGGGGAGAAGCCCTTGGGGTGCTGGGGGTCGCTTTTTCTGGCAAGCGCATCTTTATTTCGTTGGGTGGCATCGCACTTTCTGCGTTGCTTTTGGTGGGGTGGTTTTTCTCACACGGTATTATTCGCCGTCTGGTGGCGCGTGTTTTACCTGCGGGACGTATCCGCCCCATTATTGCAACCCTTTTGTGTGGTGTGCTCAGCCTGCTGGCATGGGGTTTTGCCTTTCAGATTTTCTGGAGCGTTCTGGCCTTTGACAACTCTGCGCTGGATGAGGATTTAACCACCCTTGGCAGCATGATGGGCGCGCAGTTTCCGCTTTGCGGGCTTGTGATTGAGCTGGGGTTTTGCCTGCTTTCACGCCATCCAGAATGGCGCATCTTTCCGATGTCGGACACCATTGCGCGAAATTTGCGGCTGTTCCCGCTCTGGTTGGCCGCAGCACTTATTGTGCGTGGGTTCCTGCGTTATATTGATACGCAAAGCGGCATTTCCATGCTGTCTGTCCAGCTTATGGATGGGCTGTATGTGCTGGCCGTAAGCCCGCTGCTGTTTGCCATCCCGCGGGAGTTGCGTATTTCCGACCAAACAGACAATACCCCCAGCCAGCCCTCGCGCACGCAGTTTTTAATCAGTCTGGCTATGGGCATTTCCATTGTCTGCTGGCTGGCTGTTTTTTCAGGCTACATTCCGCTGGCTTACACCATCATCTCATGGCTGAGCATGATGGCCATTAGCATGACAGGCCTTTTGCTGCTTTCCCTTTTGGTAACGGTTACGGCCAACACGTTGTTTCCGGCCAGTGCGCCCTTGGGGCGGCATCTGGTTGAACTGGGCTTGCCCCCGCGGCTTGTAAACCAGATGTGCGTTGTGGTGCCCGGCATTGTAAATGTGCTGCTGCTGGCTGTGGCTTATGCCGTTGCCACCAGTGGCGGTGGGTTTGACCCGCAGCAGATCTGGCACCAGCTTTACTGGCTGTTTCATGGCCAGGCCAGCACCGATGGCTCCCATATCTCTCTGGATGCCATTTTGCTGTGTGCCGTATTGCCGGTGGCGGGGTATTACGCCATCAGCATTTTAAAATCATGGTTCCAGCAAAGGTTTTTCCCCACCACGCGGCTGGATATCGGGGCGCAGGCCTCTATCCTGAGCATTCTGAGCTATGCTGCATGGATTCTGGTTGGGCTAAGCATGCTGGCGGTGCTGGGTGTAACCGTTAAAAGCATGACATGGGTTGTTAGCGCGCTTTCTGTGGGCATTGGCTTTGGCCTGCAATCCATTGTGCAAAACTTTGTTTCCGGCATTATCCTTATGGCGGAACGCCCAGTTTCCATTGGGGATGTTGTCACCATTGCGGGTGTAACAGGCACGGTGGAACGCATTAGCGTGCGCTCTACCGATATCCGGCTGGATGACAAATCCACCATGATTGTCCCTAACTCGCAGTTCATTACCTCGGCTGTTAAAAACGCCACACGGGCGCAAAAGCCCGGTGTGTTCACCATAGAACTCAATCTGCCTTTTGCATCTGATCTGGATAAAGCCATGGATGTGATGGCCCGCACCCTTGCCACCTGTAAGGATGTAGATGAAAGCGTGCAGCCAACCGTCAGCATGTCTTCCGTATCTGATGGCTCTGCCTTGCTGATTGGATCAGCCAAGGCCATGTCTGGCACAGATATAAAGGTTGTGCGCAGCGCTGCACTTTTTGAAATCTGGAAGGCTTTTCAGGAAAACAAGATCCCGGTGACAGTGCGGCAAAACCTGATAACCGTTTAACCAGAACACCCTGTTCTGCGGGCTATCTGTATGGCCCGCAGGAATACAAACGCCCTTGGTTTTCAGGAAAAACGCTGGCGTAACTTATCTATATGCTCACGCCCTCGCCCCGTATTGGCAACAAAGGCCTGTTGCAGAACATACCATGCTCTTTCCAGTTCGCGCTCATCCACATAGGCAAAACCTTCTGGCCGTGTGCGTAAAACGCGCTCCAGATCTTTCAGGCGCACAACCTGATGATGCACAAATGGGCTGGTATAGGCCCGCCCGGCAAACACCACGAGAGACTGCACATTTTCCAGCCCGGTAAGGTATTTTACGGCACAGACATGCCGATAGTTCTGATGCACGGGGTCCATAAACAGCCGGTACCCTACACCGGTAGAGTTTGGAAAACTCTGTTTCCACACCCCCGGCGTAGAGGAGCCGGAAATAAAGCCATCGTAATTTTTGGTTTCAATAACCACAATGCCCCACGGGGCTTTTACAAGATGGTCTATTTCTGTCAGCCCTCTGTCATCTTCCAGCAAAACATTATGCAGGGCCGGCCAGCCCATGTGCTGGAGAATTGCGCTAACTTTTTCTTCCCCTTCCCGCCCTTTTTCATGGGCATCAAAATACGGTTTCTCAAAAACCGGTTCTGCCGGGGCTTCATCTTTAGTGGGTGGAGGAGGCGGCGGTAAATGCTTCTCTGGTTTTTCAATAAACCCAAAAACCAGAAACCCGGCCAGAGCAAGAAGCCCCACAACCAAAGCAATTTTTACAAGCAGGAACAAGAACGCAAAAACAGTTGAAATATTCAGCAGGACAAGAAGGCACACTGCCATTGCAATAATGGCACCAAGTTTATCCATTAAAAAATCTGCCCAATCTTATTTATTCTTTTGCCGCGCAGCTTACAGGCTGTTCTTGCACGTGCATGCAGTGGCACATACGTGCGCCATACAGCAAGCGGTATAATTTTTCAAATTTACGTGGATATCAGAAGGCTTTTACCAAAAAAGGCCCCAACATGTGGGGCCTTTTAACTGGTTTAGTGTTCCTGATGAATGGTATCCAAATCTGCAAAGCGTGTGTATTCGCCTTCGAAAAACAGATTGATAGTGCCCGTGGGGCCATGACGCTGCTTTTCCAGAATAAGCTCGGCCTTGTTATGCACCAGGCTCATCTTGCGCTGCCATTCATCCATTGCCACAGAGTATTTCTCCATGGATTCAAAAGCTGTTTCCTTGGGCATACGCTGTTGCAGGTAGTATTCATCACGGTACACAAACATCACCGCATCGGCGTCCTGCTCAATAGAGCCGGATTCACGCAAATCCGACAGCATGGGCCGCTTGTCTTCACGGCTTTCGACCTGACGGGAAAGCTGGGAAAGTGCAATAACCGGCACTTCCAGTTCCTTGGCAATGGCCTTGAGGCCCTGCGTGATCATGGAAATTTCCAACACGCGGCTTTCTGGGCGCGTGCCAACAGATGGCCGCATAAGCTGGAGGTAATCCACCACCACAAGGCACAGGCCCTGCGTACGCTTTAACCGGCGGCAGCGTGTGCGCATGGCGGAAAGAGAGATAGCTGGCGTATCATCAATCACCAATGGCAGGCGGGCCAGTTCGTGGCTGACACGCACAAAGCGGTCAAACTCCTTCTGCCCGATATCACCACGGCGGATGCGCTCACCCGAAACCTCGGCCTGTTCAGACAGAATACGAGTGGCCAACTGTTCTGCCGACATTTCGAGCGAGAAAATAGCCACTGCCCCTTTGGGCTTTTCTCCCGTTTCCTCAGCCTCATCCATAATGGCGCGGGCAGCGGAAAAGGCCATTTTGGTAGCCAGCGCCGTTTTACCCATGGCAGGGCGTCCCGCTAGAATCAGCAAGTCAGACGGGTGCAGCCCACCTGTTTTTTTATCCAGATCACGCAGGCCAGATGTCAGGCCCGTAACGTGCCCTTCGTTCTGAAAAGCTTGGGCTGCAACAGAAATAGCGCCGCTTAGCGCCTTGTTGAAGGAAACAAAATCCCCTTCATTGCCTTTTTCCGTGGCCAGTTTGAACAGGGCTTCTTCCCCCGCCTCAATCTGGTCCTGCCCGGAAAGACCAATGGTGGTGCCAAACGCGTTGTTCACCACGTTTTCACCAATATCAATCAGCTGGCGGCGGATCCACGCATCATGAATGGTGCGGCCGTAATCCCCGGCGTTGATAATCCCGACCATGGAGGACAGCAGCTTGGCCATATAGGCCATACCGCCAACGCTGGCCAAAATGCCGGAATGCTCCAGTTCGGCCCGCATGGTTACGGGGTCTGCCAGTTGCCCGTTTTCAATACGCCGGGCAATGGCATCATAAATCTGGCCATTCACGCGGTTGGCAAAATGCTCACCAGCCAGAAAGTCCGAAACACGGTCATAGGCGCGGTTGTTGGTCAGCAACGCGCCAAGCAGCGCCTGCTCGGCCTCCACATTGGCCGGGGGCTGCCGAAGGGTAAGGGCCAGAAGGCTTTCGTCCTTCTGGTTGGGGGTATCTGTTGTTGTCATGTTCACAACACCGCTTGTATCAGATTCGCGCTGCCACGTCCTGCTTACAGGCACATTTCCGCACAGCGTTTTTTATGCAGATGGCACGCAAGCCCGCGCAGCCTGATCCAGCGCATCATACGCCGTTACGATATGATAAAGCGAGCTAGTTGGTATTTGTGAAGCAGCAGGCGCGCCCTGTGCATCCAGTTGGTCCACCCATGTGCCGGTGGGGCAACCTGTAAAATACCGATCCAGCAGATTACTGGCCATACGCATGGCCCAACCGGCTTTATCCTGCGGATCATGGCACAATGCGCCACGCAAAGCCTCACCCTGCACCCATAGGCGGAATGTTGGCTTAAGTAATTGCCCATTCCGTGCAACGGCATCACGCACCAATGCGGTTTGGGCATCTACACCATACTCATGTGCAAAACGGTAAAGGCGCGCGGCTTGTGCTGTGGTATCCACCCCGCTTTGGCGCGCATAAGCCTGCAACAGCCACACCCATTCAAAATGATGCCCCGGCTCACACCACTGGCCTTCTGGCCCTGCGGCGGGTTGCCAGTCTGACCCAAAATATTCGCCCAGTGTGCCAGTACGTTCATCCATAAAGTGTTGGCTGAACAGCGCATATAATGCGTGAACCTGCGCCAGATCTGCGGCATCGCCCGTTGTTTCATGCAGGGCAAGCACAGCTTCCAGCAGGTGCATATGGGGGTTTTGCTGCCGCCACGCATTATTGGCGGGCCGCGTGTTCATAAAGCCGCCATTGGGCAGGGCCATTGCCTGCCCCAGCCACGCAAGCGTTTGCCGCGCCAGTTCTACCGCCTGGCCTGTGCTGTCCACACGGCCATACCATGCCAGAGCAAACAGCACGAAAGCGATATCGTACAAATCTGCACTGTCATCCAGCACAGCGCCATCACGCGCCAGCAGCTTAACCCATCCGCCATCTGGCCTATGGGCGTTGAGCAGAAACCTGAAAATACTTTCCGCCCGTTGCGTTGCGGGCTGCCAGCCTTTTAAGGCCGCCCATGAAAACACAAAAAGCTGCCGCGCCTGCACCCTTACGCGCTTGAACGGTGGCTGTGCTGGTGCGCCCTGTAGCGTCAGACACTCCTGCGCCCCCAAGGCCGCCGGGTTTGAGGCTGTGCCATCGCACCCTGTACTGGCCCAGAAAGGCAAGGCATCCTCAAACAGCCAACGCGCAAAGCGGTTGCGCACAGCCACAAGCGGCAGGTTTTCTGCGCCGGGCAGATCATGCCCCGTCATGTATTGCGAATCCGCCCGATTGTGGATGTGGTGGAATGCCCCTGCTGCAAATTGGCCAGCACCAGCCGGCCCCCTGCGGCCTGCACAATATCCGCCCCCACAACCTGTTCGGGCCGGTAATCTGCCCCTTTTACCAGCACATCTGGCATCAGGGCACGGATAAGCTCCAGCGGCGTATCTTCATCAAACGCCACCACAGCATCCACATAGCGGATGGCGGCCATAACGGCGGCGCGGGATTCCAGTGAGTTCACAGGCCGTGTGTCACCTTTCAGGCGGCGCACGCTGGCATCTGTGTTCAGCGCCACCACCAGCCTGTCACACGCGCTCCGGGCTTCTGCCAGCAAGCTGATATGGCCGGGGTGGATGATATCAAAGCACCCGTTGGTAAAGCCCACACGCAAGCCACGAGCCTGCCAGCGGGCCACCTGCGCACAAGCGGCCCCCAAAGGCAGCAAGTGCGGCACTTCATCCGGGCCAGATTGTTCTTCCAGCTCGTGCAGAACTTCCTGAATATCCGCCGTGGCCGTGCCCAGCTTGCCCACCACCACGCCTGCCGCCGCATTGGCCACACGCATGCCCTGTTCGAACGACATCCCCGCCCCAACAGCCAGCGCCATGGTGGCAATAACGGTATCTCCCGCGCCGGAAACATCAAACACTTCCCGCGCACGGGCAGGCACAGCCAGCACCTCGCCCCCACGCCGCACCAGCATCATGCCTTTTTCCGACCGGGTGGCCAGAATGGCCTGTGCATCGGCCTGAGCCATCACCTTGCTGGCGGCGGCTTCCACATGGGCTGCGGTATCCACCGGCATGCCGGAAGCGGCTGCCAGTTCCTTGGCGTTGGGGGTAATGCAGGTAGCCCCTTTGTAGCGCGCGTAATCGGTAGATTTGGGGTCTACAAAAACAGGCACGCCAGCTTGCCGCGCCACGCGGAACAAATGCGCCAGCACAGCCGGAGTGCACACGCCTTTACCGTAATCAGACACCACCACAGCCTGACAGGCCCCAATATGCGCATCAATCTGGCGGCACAGGGCTTCCTGCTCAGGCTCTGCAATAGGGGCGTGGCTTTCTTCATCCACCCGCACCACCTGCTGATGCGCGGCAATAAAGCGTGTTTTGCAAATTGTAGGCCGGGCAGCGCTCTGCACCGTAGCATCTACCAGCCGGTTTTTTTCTGCCAATGTGGTGCGCAGGCTGGCCCCGGCCTCATCCTGACCACTCAGCCCCACCAGAACGGCACGCCCCCCGAGCGAGATAACGTTGCTGGCCACATTACCGGCCCCTCCGGGCATTTCACGCCGGGAATCGAGCAACAACACAGGCACGGGTGCTTCAGGCGAGATGCGATCCATGCTGCCGTATAAAAACCGGTCCAGCATCACATCGCCCAGGCACAGCACGGTAATGGCAGAAAAATCCATGCCGTTCAGGCTCCAAAGCTGGCAACAAAATCCAACAGCCCCGTGCGCCGGCGGGTTTGCAGGCGTGCCGCCACCAGCACGGCGCGGGCTTCTGTAATGGCGCGGTCCAGATCCGTATTGATAATCACGTGGTCAAACTCCCGCCAATGCGAGATTTCATCCCGCGCGGCGGCCATGCGGCGGGCAATTTCATCGGGGTGGTCTGATGCACGGCCACGCAGGCGGCGTTCCAGTTCCTCTAATGATGGCGGCAGCACAAACAGGCTTACCACATCATCAGGCAATGCGCGGCGGATTTGCTGGTGGCCCTGCCAGTCTATGTCAAACACCATATCGTGCCCGGCAGCCAATGCGGCTTCCACCGGGGCGCGGGGCGTGCCGTACCCACGGCCAAACACGGTGGCCCACTCCAGCAACTCACCATTTGCGGCCATGCGCTCAAAATCTTCCATGGTGCGGAAGTGGTAATGCACGCCTTCCTTTTCCCCCGGCCTTGGCTGGCGGGTGGTCACGGAAACCGAGTGCTTGAGCGCTGGCTCGGAAGCACGCAGTGCATTGGCAATGGTGGACTTACCCGCCCCGGATGGCGCAGAAATAACCAGGCACACACCGCGCCGCCGTTCTGCTCCGTTATGCTTACCCTGTGCGTTGTGCGCCATGCTGCCTTCCCTGCGTGTTCTATCTATCCGTCTTGCGCCTTCATGCCAGAAGCCGCCATGCTATGCCATAACCACCATAAGCAAAGGCCGATCTGTAATATGAAGCATGATACCGTTCTGATTACTGGCGCATCCTCCGGCCTTGGGCAAACATTGGCCCAGACGCTGGCCCGGCCTGGGCGCACCCTGTATTTGGGCGGGCGCAACGTACAACGGCTGGAAGAAACGGCCAAAGCCTGCATTAGCCGGGGTGCGGCGGTGCATTTGCACCTTGGTGATGTGGCAGACCGTACCGCAATGGAGGCCTGGATACGCAGCACAAACGGGCTGGATCTGGTTTTGGCCTGTGCAGGCATAACGGGCGGCACCCGCAAGCCGCAAACGCCCGATGGCGCACCGTATGAACCTGCGGCACAGATTTATCGTATTTTTGAAACAGACATGATGGGCGTGCTCAACACCGTGCTGCCTGCGCTGGATGTTATGCAACATCAACCCCGTGGGACAGATGGCATGCGTGGGCGTATTTGCGCCATTTCTTCCGTTGCGGGCGTGGTGTCTTACCCCGGCACACCCTCTTATTCCGCGGCCAAGGCGGCGGTGGACAGATTTATAGTGGCCACCGGGGGAGATGCCAAAAAGGCTGGTATTTTATTAAGCTCCGTTGTGTGTGGGTTTTTGGATACCCCTATGGTGGCCAAAAACGCCTTCCCCATGCCGGGACTCACAGATGTTAACAGCGCCTGCCGCCGCATTTTGCGTGGGCTAAGCCGGAACGAGCGGCGCATTACCTTTCCGCTATGGTTAGTAGCGGGCTCCCGCTTTATGGACCTGCTGCCCATCCGGCTGGCAGAGTTCTATTACAACAATCAGCCCTCTGGGGCTGCTGGGTCCATGCCCGAACCTGATCTTTCATGATACTGTAGCGCCAGCCTCACCACCCCCGCCCCCACGCCGCAGGAACACGCCATCCATGATACAATCACCCCCTTCAGCCCCCCAGACCGGTGGCCTGATGGAGGATCTTTCCGCCGCATCTGTAAGAGAGCCCGTTCCGGCAGCGCTTAAAACCATGCCAACAGACCGGGTGTTCTGGAGCCATTTTTCCCCCAACCTTGGCCCCGGCGGTTGGGTAACAGGCGCATTGCTTACGGGCATGGGGCTGGATTTTCGCACAGGGGTGGCCGCCATTATTATTGGCAACATTATAGGCGCGCTGCCCGTAGCCCTTGCTGCCGCCATTGGCCCCAAAACCGGGCTGACACAAATGGAGGCCTCTCGCCGCGCATTGGGGCAAAAAGGCCTGCGCCCTCCGGCGTTTCTCAACTGGATTTATTGTGTGGGGTGGGATGCCGTAAATAACGTGCCCGCCGCCACGGCCCTTATAGCGCTGCTGCTTTTGGCCGGGCTTTCCATGCCCTTCTGGCTGGCTTTGGGCATACTGGCCAGTATTCAGATGGTGGCCTCCATTTATGGGCACCATGTGGTGCAGGCCTTGCAGAAATATCTGGGCACCGTACTGCTGGTGGTGTTCACGCTTATTGGCATTGTGTTTGCGCTAAAAGGGCAGGCCCCGCTGGCCGCGCATCATGCTGTCAGCTTTTCCACCTTTTTGCTGGCAACGGGTGTGCTGGTCAGCTTCAATCTGTCCTGGGCCTCGTATTCCTCAGATTACACGCGGTATCTGCCTGCCAATACCAGCCCCAAAAAGGTGGTGTTGCTGGCTTTGGCCGGGCTTTTGGGTTCGGCCATTCCATTCCAGATTCTGGGGCTTATTTCTGCCGGGTCTGTGGCAGAGGCCTCACCCACGGCGGTTATTGCCTCGCTCCAGCAGGCTATGGGCCCGCTTGGTGCCGTAGCCCTTGGGGCCATTGCGCTTTCATCCATTACCGGCAATTCGTTTAACGATAACACCGCCAGTTACAGCCTTATTTCTGCCGGGCTGCATGTACCCCGCATTGCGGCGGCCATTCTTACAGCCAGCCTTGGCTATGTGCTGGCTGTGGCCGGTGCGGGCCGCTACACTACGCTTTATACAGACTACCTGCTGGTAACCATGTACTGGATTGCCCCGTGGATCGGCATTGTGCTGGCAGACTGGTATTTTGGAGACCGCACAGTGCACCCCATTCCACCGGGCTGGACACGCGGCGCCACTATTTTTGCCGTAACATCCGTGCTGACCATTGCGCTGTTTTCAACCAGCAGCCTGTATACCGGCCCCGTAGCCCGTTGGCTGGGCGGGGCCGATATTGGGTATTACGTGGGCTTTTTTGCTGCGGCTTTCTGGTATGCGCTGGGCATGCCCCGGCGCACCAGTTCGTAAAGCCCCACAGCGGCGGCTACGGATACGTTCAGGCTTTCCATTTCTCCGGGCATATAAAGCCCGGCAATTTCATCACAGCTTTCACGCGTTAAGCGGCGCAGGCCCTTGCCTTCTGCCCCCAGCACAAGGGCTACGCGGCGGCCATCAAAACTGGCGCCATCCAGCGTGGTGCCGCCTGCATCCAGCCCCACTGTCCAGCACCCGCTTTTCTGCAACTGCTCAATAGCGCGGGAGAGGTTGACCTCACGCACCATCGGCACGGTTTCCAGCGCGCCAGATGCCGCCTTGGCCAGTACGGCTGTTTCTTCTGGCGCGTTGCGGTCCTGCACCACAAGGCAGGCTGCACCAAACGCCGCGGCTGAACGCAGAATAGCCCCAATGTTCCGTGGGTCTGTCACCTGATCCAGCACCAGCACCGGGCCGGGACGTTCCAGCGCTTCATCCAGCGGCATAGGGGGTAGAACACGCGCCAGAAGGGCTACACCTTGATGCACCGCATCCGGCCCCAGCAAATCATCCAGCCGCTGGCGTTGCACCAGTTCCGGCGCCACGCGCACACCCCGGCCTGAGCGTGAGGCCTCTTCCAGCGCGGGATGATTTTCTTCGGTTACCAGCAGGCGTTCATACACACGGCGCGGATTGTTAAGTGCTGCCGCCACTGCATGTGTGCCAAACAGCCAGCATGTGCCCGCCGGAGCCGAAGGCGCGCCTTCCCGCCCACCAGCAGAAGAAACACGAGGGCGCCGCGCAGGACGGCCATGACGAGGTTGACGCATAAACACACAGTTCCGGGTTATTAAGGGTGTAACAGATGAGGCCCTTCTAGCGCATTCCGCCTACCTGCGCCTATCCCGCATATAAATGTGCGCCGCCGCCATAACAGCGCCATACACAACGCGCAGGAATGGACATTCCATCACGCCGGCTGTATCGGTCTGGAACACAACAGCATACAGCAACAGAACACGCAGGAGCGGGTTATGACCTCTGCCCCATCCGAAGGTGCCATTACACTGCACCGGAACGATCTTCCAGACAACGTGACCTTTAGTGGGTCCGTGGCCGTGGATACGGAAACAATGGGCCTGAACCCGCACCGGGACAGACTATGCCTTGTGCAGCTTTCTGCCGGTGATGGCACGGCACATCTGGTGCAGATCATCCCCACCTCCCTTGGTGGCAAAGGGTATGATTGCCCCAACCTCAAGCGTGTTCTGGCCGATCCTTCCATTACCAAGATCATGCATTTTGCACGGTTTGACGTGGCCATTCTGCAGCACGCGCTGGGCATTACCGTAAGCCCGGTGGTGTGCACCAAAATTGCCGCCCGCCTTGTGCGCACCTTTACAGACCGCCACGGCCTTGCCGCCCTGTGCCGCGACATGCTGGGTGTGGAACTGAGCAAACAGCAGCAGACATCAGACTGGGGTGCGCTGGAACTCAAGCCCGAACAGTTGGCTTATGCGGCATCTGATGTGCTGTATCTGCACGCATTGTGGGATAAAATGTCCACCCTGCTGGAGCGTGAAGGCCGGCGTGAACTGGCACAGGCATGCTATGACTTCCTGCCCGCCCGCGCCCGGCTTGATCTGCTTGGGTATGAAGACCCGGATATTTTCTCTCACCGCGCGTAAGCGCGCGCCTTCGCATTACCTTTTTCTGATCAACCGGATCGGCTCGGCATGAACATGTCCACCCATATCAGCTCGCAGGCTTCCTCTTTCCCCGGCGTAGAGGCGGCTGACGTTGTGCGCACAGAACGTGCAGGGCTGGATGCGCTGGCAGAGGCGCTGGAAAACCCCGTAGGGTTGGGCGGTTCCTTTGCCGAGGCGGTAGAAATTATTCTGGCGCTGCCGGGCCGTGTGGTTGTAACCGGCATTGGCAAATCCGGCCATATTGCCCGCAAGGTGCAGGCCACACTGGCCAGCACCGGCACGCCCGCCGTATTTGTGCACCCGGCAGAAGCATCCCATGGTGATCTGGGGATGGTGCAGAAAGGTGATGCCGTTCTGGCTTTCTCCAATTCCGGGGAAACCACGGAACTGGGAGACATTGCCGCCCATGCCCGCCGCACGGGCCTGCCGCTTTTAGCTGTAACAAGCCGTGCCCATTCCACCTTGGCTTCTGCGGCCACGGTGGCGCTTACGCTGCCATCTTTGCCGGAATCCTGCCCCATGGGGCTGGCCCCCACCACCAGCACCCTCACCCAGCTTGCGTTTGGTGATGCCTTGGCCGTGGCCCTGCTGCGCCAGCGCGGTTTTACCGCCACAGATTTTGGCACCTACCACCCCGGCGGTCGCCTTGGCGCCCGCCTGCGCACCGTGCGGGAACTGATGCGCACAGATAACGCCATGCCACTGGCCACCCCCAACACCCCCATGCGGGACGTTATTGTGGAAATGACGCACAAGGCGCTAGGATGCGTGGCCATTCTGGGCGAGAATGGTACCTTGGCGGGGCTGATCACGGATGGTGACCTGCGCCGCGCGCTTGATCACGACCTGACGACCACGCTGGCGAAAGATGTCATGAACGATTCACCGCTCACCATAGGGCCGGGTATTTTTGCTTCTGAAGCCCTGCGGCTGATGAACGAGCGCAAAAGGCCCATTACATCCCTGTTTGTGTTGGATGATGAGCGCAAACCCTTAGGCGTTGTGCATGTGCATGACCTGATCCGAGCCGGGGTTGGATGACCAGCCCGGAAGACAAACGCCCGCAACGGGCCGATTTTGCCCGCTCGGAAGAAACCATCCGCCGCCAGCGTGAACGGCTTGCGCCCTCCGCCCAGTTGCGCAAACTGCCGGATGCCGCCAAGCTGGCACGCCGCCGCACCATGCTGCGCTGGGCCAAATGGGTGCTGCCCGCCACGGCCCTGCTGCTGCTGGCCACCATTGCCGTATGGCCAGAAGTAGACCGGCTGCTAAGCGCCAACCAGACCACCATTAAGGAACTGGCCAAGGTTAAGATTGAAAGCGGCAACCTGATAGGCGCCACGTATCGCGGGGTGGATGAACACAACCGCCCGTTCATGATTACGGCAGACAGTGCGCATCAGGTAAACGACAACCGGATGGATCTGATACACCCCAAGGCCGATTTGCTGACACAGGGCGGAAGCTGGCTTTTGGTTGAATCGGAAAAAGGCGTTTACATGCAGCACGCACAGATTCTCGACCTGACCGGAGAAGTCACCCTGTACCGCGATGATGGCCTGATGATGCACAGCCCCGTAGCCGATATTGATGTTAAACGCGGCATTATTGCCTCCGATTCATGGGTGCGGGCAGAAGGGCCTTTTGGCTCGCTTGATGCCAAGGGCTATCTGCTGGCCCAGCATGAGGGCATTGCCCAGTTCCGCGGCCCCGGCCAGTTGATTCTGAATGATGATCACCACAGTGATTCAGCCCCCAAAGGCAAGGCTTCCTGATATGCGCCGCCTTTTTTCCCGCTCCCGCCCTGCTTTGCGTGTTGTCTCTGCCGTTATGGCAGCGCTGCCATGTGCCATGCTGGCCCTTTCTGGCACAGCGCTGGCGCAGGCCATTGATATGTCCCACGGGGGGCAGATTACCGTTACCGCCGCCGGTGGGTTTGACTGGGACCAGAACCAGAAAAAAGTTACCGCCTACGATCAGGCAAAGGCCATCCGTGGGGATGTTACGGTTACGGCAGATAAGCTGATTGCCTATTACCGCAAAAAAGCCCCCGCACCCGGCGCGCCAGATGGTGCAAAACCGGCAAGCGTGCAGGCCCCGGCCGCCAACGGCACCACACCGGCCACACCTCCGGCCAGCACGGATCAGCCACCACCAGCCCCCGCCCCCAATGGCAGCGCAGATGCAGGCGGCCAGAGGGCCGCCGGAGGGGATGATCAGGATTCCGGCGCCAACGAAATCTTCCGGCTTGAAGCCATAGGCCACGTGCATATCTTCACCCAGACCGATCAGGCATGGGGTGATAAAGCGGTGTACGACATGGATCAGGCCGTGCTTGTCATGACCGGCAAGGCCATGAAGCTGACCACCCCGCAAGATGTGCTGACAGCGCGGGATTCGATGGAATATTACTCGCAGCAGCGTATTTCCATCGGGCGTGGCAACGCCACCGTCACCACCAATGATCAGCGCCAGATCCGGGCAGATGTGCTGGTGGGCTACAGCGCCCCGCCGGATCAGAACGCCCAGCCACAACAGCAGGCCAATAATAACAGCAGCAGTTCAGACCCGCTCAGCAGCGGTTCGGGCAAGCTGGAAAAGGTAAATGCCTTTGGCCATGTGTGGGTGCACACGCAAACAGAAATCGTCACGGGGGAACGCGGGGTGTACGTGCCTGATACCGGCATTGCCCGCATTGTTGGCAATGTCCATATCACCCGTGGGCCAAACCAGATTCAGGGCGCTGCCGCCATTATTAACATGCACACAGGCATAGCCACCATGACAGAACGCCCCGGCAGCCGGGTAAGCGGGTTGGTTGTGCCCAATAACGGCGATACGTCGGACAGGAAATAAGCATGAATCAGGAAGTCACCTGGACGTCGGAAGAAACGGTTCGTGAAGAAGTGGTGGGCCTAGGCCCGGAACCGACTGATATTCATGCCCCGCATCGCCCCGGCCACGGCCTGTACGCACGCGGCATTGGCAAAAGCTATAAAAAGCGCGAGGTGGTGAAAAACGTTTCCATCGAGGTGCATCGGGGGGAAGCCGTTGGCCTGCTGGGGCCAAACGGTGCGGGTAAAACCACCAGCTTTTATATGATTGTGGGCCTTGTGCAGCCCGATACCGGCTCCATTACGCTGGATGGTGCGGATATTACGCAGTTGCCCATGTATAGGCGCGCACGACTTGGCATTGGTTACCTGCCGCAGGAAGCCAGCATTTTCCGTGGCCTGAATGTAGAGCAGAACATTCTGGCCGCTTTGGAAGTGGTGGAACCAGACCCCGACCAACGGCAGGTGATGCTGGATGGGTTGCTGAGCGAGTTTGGCATCAGCCATTTGCGCCGCTCCCCCTCTCTTGCCCTTTCAGGGGGTGAACGCCGCCGTCTGGAAATTGCCCGCGCACTGGCCAGCCAGCCCCATTATATTCTGCTGGATGAACCTCTGGCCGGGATTGACCCCATTGCCGTGGGGGAAATTCGTGATCTGGTGTCTCACCTTAAAGATCGCGGCATCGGCGTGCTGATTACCGACCATAACGTGCGAGAAACGCTGGAAGTGATTGACCGCGCCTATATCATGCACAGCGGTCAGGTGCTGATGCAGGGCGTGCCAGAAGAAATTGTGGCCCATGAAGATGTGCGCCGCGTGTATCTGGGTGAAAGCTTCTCGCTCTAGGCTTCTGCCTGCAGGTTGGATGGCCCGCAGTCCAATACGGTTACTGGTGCGCCTACCTCTATTGTGCCGGGCTGCTCCACTCTAGCGTTTTGCGCAAACATCACCCCTTTGGGCGTGCGGTGGAAGGCTGCCAACGTGGCCAGAGGCTCCTTGGGGTTGGGTATTTCTGCTGTGGTCTGGTCAATGGTTGTCACCACACAGCGCGAACACGGGGCCAGAATACGCAAAATAGCCGCGCCAACACGTATGCGCAGCCAGCTATCCTCGGCCCACGGTGTAGCGCCCTGCACCACAATATTGGGCCGAAACCGCGCCATAGGCACAGCCTGCCCCACTGGCAAACGCGCGTTCAAATCCGCCAAAGATGCCGTAGTGGCCACCAGCAGCGGGTATCCATCTGCAAAGGAAACTGGAACATCTGCCTGATCCAAATGGCGCAGGCGCGCGTGCTGGGGCGTATCCATCCACACCAACCTGCATGGCTGTGCCAAGACCTCGGTTAACCAATTAGCCGCATCTTCTCCCGCATCCCGCGCCTGCACTGTGTCTTTCCATACAGTCACAGAACGTACGGGCGCGTTGGTATCAGGAAACCGCACGGAACACGGGGGCATATTGGCCTTGCCCAGTTCCAGCCCTTCCTGCGTGGGCACAGCATTTATCAGCGCCATATCCCGGCAGGTTCTTTGGGTTATAAATCGGCCCTGTGGGTCTGTAATCATCCACCGCCGGTCTGCTTCCAGCCCCCACGGCCATAATCTGGCTTGAGCGGGAGAAAGCCCTCGCAACCCCTTAACGGGGTAAACATGCACGCTGGCAACGCTTAGGCCTGTCATGCGGCATACTCCCGACAGATGAAGACTAATTTCTAACGGCGATGCCCCGCATGGCGCAGCACCAGTTTTGGTGGCGGGAACGAAACTGGCGCAGGCTGCACAAGCACAGGCTCAACAGGTGGCGGCGCAGGCGGAAGCACCATGGGCACCTTGATAAACCGAATAGCAACACGTGCTGCCGGGTTAGGCCGTGGGGCTATTTTTTCATGCGCCAGATGCCAGACAAATGCGCCATACAGCAGGCCAAGCCCAGCCATACAACCCAGCTTAACACGCACCATCTGCCCACGTGGCATTTTAGGCATTTCAACCGGCGGAGCAGAGCGCAGCAGCATGGAAAATATACTCTCCTGTCAGAAAAAACATCGTTTCGGCAGACAGGCTGCCCCGTACCATTCTGGCTTTAATGTTTATTGTTAGGCACGCCTGTTTGCCCACTGCAAGCCTGCTGAGCGCTTTTTACACAGCCATGCAACCGGGAGGCCCAGCCCTGCATTATATTTGAAACAAAGGCATGGACACCAACCGCCACCCATGCCCAAATATGAAGGAAGCGTTACAGACACTTCGCGTAACGTAACAAGGCTAGCCAGTTGAACCTGAAAAACCCGGTTCTGGTATGGCACCGGTGTTTATTCAGATCTGGAGATTCTGCCACTTAGCAGCAAGGAACGACGTTCTATGCATATTCAGGTTTCAGGTAAACAAATTGATCTGTCCGATGCTCTCAAGCACCGGGTCAATTCCCACCTTGGCAACCTAGCGGAACGATATTTTGACAAAGCCCTGCAAGCACAGGTGACATTTAGCAAGGCGCGTTCGTTCTTTACCTGCGATATCAATGTGCGCACAGGCAGCGGCCTTGTGTTGCGCGGTGAAGGCGAAGCCGCAGATGCCAATGGCGCATTTGATGATGCCGCCGAACATATTGCCAAACGCCTGCGCCGGTATAACCGCCGCGTTACATCCCATGCGCGTGGTGCGCAGCGGCAGACAGCCGCCCAAAGTGGGCGCACCTATGTGCTGCAACCGCTTAATGAAGACCCGCTACCATCTGAAAACAGTGCGGAAAAACCCGTGCTGGCCACCCAGCCAGAAGGCACGGATACAGAAACCTTTGCCGCCATTATTGCCGAACAGCCCACGGATATTCCCGTACTCAGCGTGGGTGAGGCCGTGATGCGGCTTGATCTGGCAGGCATTTCCTTCCTGCTGTTCCGCAACGCAGCCAATGAGCAGGTCAGCCTGGTTTACCGGCGCAATGATGGCAATATCGGGTGGATTGATACCAACCCACGCTAAGCCAATAGCGTGATACGCATAAAAAAAGGATCGGCTCTGGCCGATCCTTTTTTTCTGTCTGGCAAAGCTGAATGGCCCTTGCGCCGCTGCTGTTACTGCAAGCTGGCGGGGATCATATCATTCTGCACAATAGCGCCCCATGCGGTTTCAAGATCTTCCACTACCGCCAGCAAAGACCCGTCAGCCGCGTAAATGGCGCAACCAATTTCATCATCTTCCATCAGCGCCGGGCGCGTATAGGCAACCTCCCGCAGCCCAAGGGAGCGGAACTGGCTTTCTGAAAGCTGGCGAACATTTGCTGGGCGTTCAGCCGCATGCGGCATAACGGGGGCGCTACCGTTGTAGATGGAACTTTTCATGGCGTCCTCCTTATTGGGTCAGCTTTCATCCACGTCCATCACTGGGCGCAGCATGCGCGATGAGCGGGCTTTCAGCACGCTGCCATTACCGGCAGCAGGCGCGCGGCCATTTTTTTGCCCACCCTGCACAATTTCAATGCGTTTGACACGCACCTCCGGCTGGGGGCGGAACAGGTCTATATGCAACAGACCGTTATCCAGCCACGCCCCGCCAATTTCTATCCCTTCCGCCAGCACAAAGGCTTTCTGAAACTGGCGGGAGGCAATGCCCCGGTGCAGAAAAACGCGTTCTTCTCCGTCTTCCATCTGCCGGCCACGAATAACAAGCTGATTATCTTCCTGCGTAATCTGCAAGTCATCCATTTTAAAGCCTGCTACGGCCAAAGTGATCCGCAGGCCGTTGGGGGCAATTTGCTCAATGTTATAGGGCGGATATCCATCGCCCGATCCCTTGCTGGCGCGTTCGAGCATCTGCTCAAGATGATCAAACCCTAAAAACATGGGTGAGCCAAACAGTCTTCCAGACATCCAAGCCTCCTCCTTCCTTGAGCGAGACAGAAAAATCAGACCCGTTACGGCATCTGATCTTATCACGATATGGGATAGGCCCGCTGACACGCAACCCCGCCCCCATGCCTGTATTCGGCCATATGGGGGTATTGGACAACACACTGTGGCGCACAGGCAACAGGTTTTAAGGCCAGAGGCAGATTTTCCCTGTGTTTTTCTCTGGCATCAGGCGCGGCGGAACGCTACATCCCGCAGTATGACACACGCAGCCAATACAGACATCTCTTTTTCTGCTGCATCGGATGGCGCAGCACCCCTTCAGATCCTTACGCCGCCGCACCCCGTGCTGCGCCAGAAGGCGCGGCTGGTGAAGCCGGAGGACGTGGCAGACATTCGCAAGATTCTGCCCAACATGTTCTCGGCCATGTATCAGGCCCCCGGCATTGGGCTTGCGGCGCCGCAGGTGGGCCTGAGCCAGCGCTTTATTCTGGTTGATCTGGGAGAAAAAGACGCGCGGGACCCGATTGTCATGATCAACCCCGAAGTGATTGCCGAAACCGAAGACATGGCCGTGCGGGAAGAAGGCTGCCTCTCCCTGCCCAACCAGTATGCGGAAGTGGTGCGCCCGGAAAAGATTCGCGTGCGCTGGAACAACGTGAATGGTGATGTGGTGGAGCGCGAAGCCGAAGGCCTGCTGGCCACCTGCATCCAGCATGAAATAGACCATCTGGAAGGCGTGCTGTTTGTAGATCACCTTTCCGCCCTGCGCCGCAACATGATCCTGCGCCGGCTGGCCAAGGAACTGAAGCGTAAATAAGCCTGAGAGGCCGCCAACCATGCGTCTTGTCTTTATGGGCACGCCGGACTTTTCCGTTCCGGCGCTGCGTGCGCTCCATGCTGCGGGGCACGAAATTGTGGCTGTGTACTGTCAGCCCCCGCGCCCCGCAGGACGCGGCAAAAAGCTTCAGGCTTCCCCCGTGCAACAGGCGGCGGAAGAACTGGGGCTGCTGGTGCGCCACCCGCTCTCGCTCCGTAAAAATGAGCCCGAATGGGCAGATTTTGCAGCACTACAGGCAGATGCCGCCATTGTAGCCGCCTATGGGCTTATTCTGCCCCAACCCATGCTGGATGCCCCACGCCTTGGCTGCCTGAACATTCATGCCAGCCTGCTGCCACGCTGGCGCGGCGCCTCCCCCATCCAGAGCGCCATTCTGGCCGGAGATACGCAAAGCGGCGTGACCATCATGCAGATGGAAGCCGGGCTGGATACAGGCCCCATGCTGCTGCGTGAAGCCGTGCCCATTACCGCCAGCACAACGGCCACCAGCCTGCATGATGCCCTTAGCGCATTGGGGGCAGATATGGCGTTGCGTGTGCTGGCCGATATGCCAACTCCCACTCCGCAGCCAGAAGAAGGCGTTACCTACGCCCCGCGTCTCACGCGTGAAGATGGGCGCATAGACTGGGCCAAAACCGCCACGGAAATAGACCGCCAGATTCGCGCGCTCACCCCGTGGCCCGGCACCTTTACCACCCTGCCCGATGGCACAGTGCTGAAAATTGGCGCAGCCACCCCGCTGCCCGATACCCAACACACCGCCCAACCCGGCACAGTGCTGGATGATGCCCTCACCATTGCCTGTGGCAGCGGTGCTGTGCGGCTCAGCCGCCTGCAAAAGCCGGGCCGCGGCATGATGGATGCCGATGCCTTTTTGCGTGGCCAGCCATTGGCCGCTGGCACGCTTTTAGGGGCCAAGCAGCAAAACCCCGCATGATAGAAGAAGAACTCGCCCCCGTTCAGCGTTGGGCCGTGAAACTGGAATACGATGGCACCGGCCTTGTGGGCTGGCAGCGCCAGAAATCTGGCGTTTCCGTTCAGTCTTTGCTGGAAGAAGCTGCTGCACGGCTAGCCAACAACCGCCCCGTAAGCAGCATTACCGCCGGGCGCACGGATTCCGGCGTGCATGCGCTGGCACAGGTGGCGCATCTGGATTTTCCTGCTGATGTGCGTTTCTCCCGCCATTCTGTGCGGGAGGGACTGAGCTATCACCTCAAACCCCACAACGTGGTAGTGCTGGATGCCGCGCAGGTTGATACAGACTGGAGCGCACGTTTTTCTGCCATATGGCGCTCATACCAGTATCGTATTCTCAACCGTCGCTCACGCCCCACCTTGCTGGCTGGGCAAGTGTGGCACGTTAAAAGCACGCTGGATGTGGAAAAAATGCAGGAAGCGGCCAATATTCTGGTGGGCTCGCATGATTTCACATCTTTCCGCGCCGTGGCCTGCCAGGCCCACAGCCCTCTGCGCACGCTGGATCAGCTGGAAGTTTCCCGCCACGGGGATGAGGTGATTGTTTTTGCCAAGGCCCGTTCCTTTTTGCACCATCAGGTGCGGAACATGGTGGGCACACTTAAACTTGTGGGAATTGGGGCGTGGCTGCCAGAACGCGTTGCAGATGCGCTGGAAGCCCGCAACCGCTGCGCCGCAGGCCCTACCGCCCCGCCAGAGGGGCTTTACCTAAACGGCGTGGGGTATGATCCAGACCCGTTTGACTAAACGGGTCTGGCACAAAACTTTCTTCAGGAATTATTCATCACAATCATGGGCTGAAGCAGATCAGTCAGCACCTTGTAATGGGGCGGCAGCAGTGCAGCCAAACCATACAGCGCCAGCGTGGCCAGCAGCACAGAGGCATACAGCACAAAGGCACGCCCACCGCTAATGTTTAAGCCCACACGGGCCACAAACCATTGCAGCCAGAGTTCATATACGGCAGCCGTCATCACCAACGCGGCCATAAAGCCCGGCTGTTGTGCAATGGCGGGAAACAGCAGAGCTGCCATAAGCGTGGCCGCCAGAGAAATCAGCACCACCACCCAGTTGCACCATGTGGCGGCCGTAATATAGCGCAGCCACAGCACGCCACGCCCCCATCGCTGGGCGTAAAAATGAGAGACAACGGCAGGCAGCAAGGTGACACACAAGGAAAGCAGAACCTTGATAAGCGCCATGATCTTGTCGGTCTGGAGGAAGACCTGCATCAGCCCGACCACCAAAAACGCCAACTGCGGCGCAAGTGCTGCGCCAAAGGCATCCAGCGTGCTATCAAAACACGCCATACCATCTCGGCGCCCACTGGCCAGCAGCAACATGCCCTGCAATGTACGCCGGATTACACCGGGCTTGCTGGTATCGGGAATCATGCCTGCGCTCCTTCCAGAAAAGTCTGATAGATCCGTGTCAGCATTTCCAGATCCGCAACATCCGTGTGTTCATCAACTTTATGAATACTCGCGCCCACCAGCCCGAATTCAGAAACCGCACAATACCGGCTGATAAAGCGCGCATCCGATGTGCCGCCCCCGGTATCCAGCTTGGGCGTGCGGCCCGTAACCTGCTTGATAGCCTCTACAAGGGCCGTGGTTTCCTGCGTGGGGGACGTAAGGAAAGATTCGCCACTTATCTTGATTTCCACGCGTGAACGCGGGGCATGCTGGTGGCAAATAGTTTCTACCCATCCCTTTAGCGCGGCCCCTGTGTGCAGATCATTAAACCGAATGTTCAGCCGTGCTTCGGCCCGTGCGGGAATGACGTTTGTAGCCCCATTGCCCACATCCACACTGGTAATCTGAAGGCTGGAGGGTTCAAAATACTCGGTGCCGTTATCCAGCGGTGTGGCGCGCAAAGCCTCCAGCACCGCCAGCAGGCGATGCACCGGGTTATCTGCCCGGTGGGGATAGGCCACATGGCCCTGCGTACCTTCCACCACAATATGCGCGTTTAAGCTGCCACGGCGGCCAACCTTCACCATCTCGCCCAACACCTTGGGGTTGGTGGGTTCACCTACCAGACAGTAATCCGGGATCTGATTGTGCTGCGCCATCCATTCCAGCACCTTTACCGTGCCGTAGGTGGCGGGGCCTTCTTCATCCCCGGTGATCAGAAAACTGATGGAGCCTTTGCCCGGCCCGGCCGCCACATGCCGCGCTACGGCAGACACAAAAGCCGCAATGCCGCCCTTCATGTCACACGCGCCACGGCCATACAGCACGCCATCTACAATATCCGCCGCATATGGGGGGTGAGACCAATCGGCCTCGTTCCCCGGCGGCACCACATCGGTATGGCCCGCGTAGCAGATATGGGGCCTGCCCGTGCCCAGGCGGGCAAAGAAATTGGGCGTACGCTCCGCACCTTCACCAAAGGGAAGATGCGTCACCTCAAACCCCAAGCGCTCCAGCATGGCTGCAAGCAGATGCTGTGATGCGCCGGGATCTGGCGAGACAGAAGGCAGACGGATAAGCGCCTGCGCCACTCCAACCGGATCTGTCAGTGCCAGATTGGCCGGAATATTCACCTGCGCTGCGTCCGCCATGCTTTTCTGCCTCTTTTTTTCGCTTTTAGTCTGCCTGATCAGTCACGCAGCAGATCGTTAATGGAGGTTTTGGAACGTGTGCGTTCGTCCACACGCTTCACAATCACGGCGCAAGCCAGAGCAGGATTGGGGCGACCATCCGGGCCAACCGGTTTGGAAGACGGCATGGTGCCCGGCACAACAACGGAATAAGCCGGAACACGGCCCATGTAGATTTCACCCGTTGCACGGTCCACAATCTTGGTGGAAGCGCCAAGGAACACACCCATGGACAGCACGGAGCCGCGCTCCACAATCACGCCTTCTGCCACTTCGGAACGTGCACCAATGAAGCAGTTATCTTCAATAATCACCGGGGCAGCCTGCAGCGGTTCCAGAACGCCACCAATACCTGCGCCACCGCTGATATGGCAGTTCTTGCCAATCTGGGCACAGCTGCCAACAGTGGCCCATGTGTCCACCATAGTGCCGCTATCTACGCGGGCGCCCACGTTTACAAAGCTGGGCATCAGCACAGCACCGGGGGCAATAAAAGCGGAGCGGCGCACAACAGCGCCCGGCACCACGCGGAAGCCAGCCTTATCAAAACGGGCCTGATCCCAGCCAGCAAACTTCAGCGGCACTTTATCATAAGCCGGGGCACCAGCTGCGCCACCGGGAATGGCCACGCTATCGTTCAGACGGAAGGAAAGCAGAACAGCTTTTTTCAGCCATTCATTCACCTGCCAGCCATCTTCCTTGGGTTCGGCCACACGCAGCGCGCCAGAATCAAGAGCTTCCAGAGCCGTTTCAATGGCTTTGCGGTCTTCCCCCGTTGTAGCGGAGGAAATCTGGTCCCGCTTTTCCCACAGAGCTTCAATATGCGCGCGCAAGGTTTCGTTGGTCATAACACACCGTCAGACAGGATGGACAAACACCGGGCCTGCACCACAGCCCCGGCAGAAAAATACAGAGCGACCATGCGGACACACACGCGGCGTGTCAACGCATGGCACCCCGGAAAATGGCAGGCAACCGCGGCGTTATTCCGCCCGGATCATGGTGCCGGAGCCAGATGCCGTAAACAGTTCCAGCAAGCAGGCATGAGGCATACGGCCATCAATAATCACGGCCGCACGCGCACCGGCCTGCACGGCCTGAATGCAAGTTTCCACTTTGGGGATCATACCGCCAGTAATCACACCATCCTCAATAGCCTGCATGGCCTGCGCGGCTGTGAGTTCAGGTATCAGCTTGCCATCGGCATCTAGCACGCCGGGCACGTCTGTTAGCATCAGCAGGCGTGTGGCATGCACTGCACCAGCTACAGCACCGGCAGCCGTATCGGCATTGATGTTGTAGGTGGCGCCATCTTCCCCAAAGCCTACCGGCGCAATAACCGGAATAAGGCCGGAACCAGAGAGTGCATAAATCACGCGCGGGTCCACCTTTACGGGTTCGCCCACAAAGCCCAGATCCAGCACGCGTTCAATCTGGCTTTCCGTATCCCGCACGGTGCGTTGCAGCTTGCGGGCGGTAATCATTTTACCGTCCTTGCCGGAAATACCAACAGCCAGCGCGCCTTCACGGCTGATAAGCTCCGCCACTTCCTTGTTCACGGAACCAGCCAGAACCATCTCGATAACATCCACCATATTGGCGTCTGTTACGCGCAGGCCATCTACAAAGGTGGAGGGAATTTCCAGCCGCTTGAGCATCTGGTTAATCTGCGGGCCGCCGCCATGCACCACAACCGGGTTGATGCCCACCAGCTTAAGCAGCGCAATATCCCGCCCAAAGGTTTTGGCCAGATCTGCATTACCCATGGCGTGGCCACCATACTTGACCACAATGGTATCCCCCGCATAGCGGCGCAGATACGGCAGGGCTCCGGCCAGAATGGCGGCTTCCTGCGCCGCATCATGATGGGAATGGGAAGAAGGAACCCGTGGTTCTGTCATGCTCTGCACTTCCTGCTTGTCATCAATCAGATCATGGCGCCTTGGGCAGGGCAAATTCTGCCAGTTCCGCCCGCAAGCCCTCAATACCTTCACCTGTCTGGCTGCTTGTTAAGGACAGGTAGGGAAAAGCCGCGGGGTGGCGGCGAATTTCCGCTTCAACTTCTGCCTGCTTGCGTGCCAGCGGGCCGGGTTTAACGCTATCGCACTTGGTCAGCACCACCTGAAAGCTGACAGCTGCCTTATCCAGCAGGTCCATCACTTCCAGATCATGCGCCTTCATTTCCACCCGCGCATCAAGCAGCAGCACAACACGCTGCAAACTTGGCCGACCGCGCAGGTAATCAAACATCATATCCTGCCAGTCTTCCTTTACGGATTTGGCAGCCTTTGCGTAACCATAACCCGGCATATCCACCAGCATCAGCCGGTCTGCCAGATTGAAGAAGTTGAGCTGCTTGGTGCGCCCCGGCTCGGAAGAGGCCCGCGCCAGCGTTTTGCGGCCCGTAAGCGCGTTCACCAAGCTGGACTTGCCCACATTGGAACGCCCGGCAAACGCAATTTCCGGCAGGGTTTGCGGCGGCAGTTGCCCCAGCTTTTGCGCGCCAAACACAAATTCGCATGAACCCGCAAAAAGCCGCCGCCCCTCTTCCAGGGCGGCGGCAATACGGGCTTCATCCTTTAGTTCTCGGAAAGAGGATGCGGCATCATCTGTCATTTGGGCTTAACCAGTTGGGGTTTGGCATCTGCCGCTTTCAGACGGGAGATGATGATAACCTGCTGCACAGCCGTAAGGATGTTGCTCCAGCAGTAATAAATCACCAGCCCGACCGGCTGCCGCGCCATGAAGAACGTGAACAGCAGCGGAATGAACATCATCACCTTCTGCTGTGATGGGTCCATGTTGGCAGAGCTGGAGCTCACCTTCTGCATCAGGAACAGCGTGGCACCATACATGATCGGCCAAGCGCCCAGCGCCAGAAACGGCGTGATGTGCGTGGGATCAAACGGCACAAGGCCAAACAGATTGAACAGGTTGGTGGGGTCTGGCGCAGAAAGATCCTTCACCCAGCCCACAAACGGTGCGTGCCGCATTTCGATGGTGACATACAGATCCTTATACAAGCACCAGAACACAGGCGCCTGAATAAGCAGCGGCAGAAAGCCCCCGAACAGATTGACATTTTCCTGCCGATACAGCGCCATAATCTGCTGCTGCATGGCCATCGGGTCATCCTTCAGGCGGGAGCGGATCAGGTCCACCTGCGGCTTCAGGCGCGCTGTTTTCCATGTCATGCGCATCTGCTTGATGGTGAGCGGCAGGAAGGCCACCTTCACAATCACGGTAAACGTTAGCAGGGCCAGACCAAAGCTGCCCAGATGTTCGTTCAGCCAGTCCAGCACAAAGAACACGGGACGGGTGAGGAAGGAAAGCCAGCCAAAGTCCACTGCTTTCCAGAACATGGGCACGTGCAGGTCTTTTTCATACTGCTCAAGCAGTCGCACTTCCTTGGCACCCGCAAACACGTGGGCCTCGGTAGAGGCTGTCTGCCCCGCAGCCACCTGCACAGGTGCCGTAGCCGTAAAGCCAACCTGATACGTGCCTTGCGCCGCCTGAAAACCATAGGTGCCAATCACGTTGGCGTTCTGGTCTGGCAGCACGGCCATCAGCCAGTATTTGTCTGTAATGCCAGCCCAACCGCCGGTGCCCTGATGGCTCCATGCAATGTTGTCTGGCGGCACGCCACCGGTGCGCACCGTTTTGTAGGAACCTTCGTTCAGGCGGCCATCAATCACCGAGATCGGGCCTTCATGCACCAGCATGCCGCCGGTTTCTTCCGGCGTGTAGCCACGGTTCACACGGTAGAAAGGATACAGCGCCACAGCCTGCCCGGTGCTGTTGTGCACCTGCTGGCTGATGGTGAACATGTAGTTCTGATCCACCGACAGGCGGATATCAAAGGTCAGCCCCTGCCCGTTATCCCAAGAAAGGGTAAGCGGGTGTTCGGCATCCATCTGGTTGCCAGAGGCTTTCCACAATGTGTTGGCATCTGGCAGACGCACAGAAACATCGGACGGTGCACGCCAGCCGAAATCTACATAATCTGCATGGGTGGAAGCAGAGTTGAGAACACGCACATCCGGGCTATCTGGCTTTACGGTTTCCCGATAATGCTTGAGCACCAGATCATCCAGCCGTGCGCCACGCAGGTTGAGCGTGCCCTGTACGGCGGGGGCATTAATGGCCACACGGGCTTCCGGGCCATCCTTTATGGGGGCTGCGGCTTCTGCCTGCGTGCTTTCAGCCGGAGCAGCCGCACCAGAAGAAGCCGGTGCCGGAGGCGCTACCGCATGCACACCCGGCTGCGGCGGTGGCACGGGCTGATGCTGCGGGAAAAGATAGTCATACCCGATAAGTACCAGAGCTGACAGCGCTGTTGCCAGTATCAGACGTTTTGAATCCATAAGCTCCGGCCTTGCGGCCCCCTGCACATACAAATTGGAAAACTTAACACCCGTAAAAAACCCGGAGTCTTAAACGGCATACAGGTTCCAGCGCAGGACGCACACGAATGCAAGGCAGGATATCAGGAATCCCGCTGGCACAACGCTAATGCTTTACGGAAATCAGCCACCAGCGCCACAAATGGGCGATTTATGGTGGCGCTACGGCCTATAAGAACAAGGTCCAGACCGTTTAGCGGCGTATCGGCTTCTACAATACGCACAACTTCGCGCAACCTGCGGCGCACGCGGTTACGCACCACGGAGTTGCCGACCTTTTTGGTAACCGTAAAGCCCACACGCGCGACATCCGTATCCGGACGCCGGAAAAGCTGCAAAACAAGCCCCGGCACAGGCGCTTTACGCCCGCGAGAAGCCAGAAAGAGGAATTGCTTCCTCTTTTTAAGCCGCAGAGATCTTGCAGATTCCGCCGCTGGCTGCTCCTGCGCTGCAGGCCCGTCCATCAAGCCGGACTGCCGGGCAGTTCTTACGCGGAAAGACGCTTACGGCCTTTGGAACGACGGTTGCCAATGATCTTGCGGCCACCAACGGTTGCCATACGCGCGCGGAACCCGTGACGACGCTTGCGAACCAGCCGGGACGGTTGATAAGTGCGCTTCATGGCGGCACTCCCTTACTATTTGAATACGGTTATCCGGTGGCCTGTTAAAGACCACGCCTCTTGAAGCTGCGGCTTATAGAGTTCAGATAAGGAACCGTCAATCTATACCGTAGAGTCGTGAATGCAGCCTTGCGGCAGAATCCCCCGCAAGATGGAGAAAAACATGAACAACATGCCCTTTCCTATCCGTGCCGCAGCCGTTATTTTCTGCCTGCCTGTAGCGGGTGCTGTGCTGGCCGGAGTGCTGGGGCTGTCTTTCCCCGCAGCATTAGGGCCCATTATGTGCGCCGCAGCTTTGGGCGCATGGCTGGGCATCAAGCTTCAGCCTCATCATGCAGCGGCACCTGCTCCGGTGGCAGCACCTCAGGCGCCTGCCCCCACAGCGGATTCCAAATTGCGGCATGATATTCGGGGCATTGTTTCCCCCGCCATGCTGGCGGCAGAGCAACTTGATACATCTGCCGACCCAGCAGTGCAGAAGGCCGCCAAAACCATTAATGATTCGCTAGACCGCCTGACGGCACGCCTAAAGCAGCGCCCGCAAAGCTGAACAGCCTTTTATTCAGCGCGTTCGATCAGCTCGACCTTATAGCCATCGGGGTCTTCAACAAAGGCAATCACGGTGGTGCCAAATTTTACTGGCCCGGCTTCCCGCGTTACCTTGCCACCACCGGCCCGCACGCGCGCAACCATTTCCGCCACATTGGACACACCTACGGCAAAATGGCCAAACCCGGTGCCCAGCTCATAGCCGTCATCTTCGCCCCAGTTGTAGGTCAGCTCAATTTCAGCCTGCCCGGCGGCGTTATCTGCATAGCCAATAAACACCAGCGTATAACGCCCTTCCGGCACCTCGCGCCGGCGGAGTTCGTGCATGCCCAGCAGCTTATAAAACGCCAGACTTTTTTCCAGATTGCGAACCCGCACCATGGTGTGCAGAAAACTTGCCATCTGTTTGCTCCCTATTTTGAAGTATCAGGCAGGCTGTGTGCTTGTTCCTGCACCTTCAACAGGATCAAAAGCCAGAAGAAACAGGCCAATCCGGTCTGCTTCCTCTATACAGTGCTGCCTGTCTGTCAGCAGCGTGTGGGCGGCCTCAAACGCAATGCCGCGCAGGCCTGCCGCATGAGCATTCTGCACCGTTACAGGCCCTATTGTGGGCATGTCTGCCCGTTTTTCCTGCCCCGGCTTGAGCATTTTTACCAGAACGCCGCCTTCACCCGGCTGCCTGCATTCTCCTGCGCGGGCCAGCATGCGGTCTGTGCCTTCCATGGCTTCCACCGTCAGCACCACGCCATTTTGCACCACGCAGCCCTGCCCTATGTCCAGCCGCCCCAGCGCCTGCACCACGGTTATGCCACGCTGAATATCGGCCTGAGCCTGCGCATCTGGCTGCACACGCCCCAGCACGCCCGGTTGCGCCACAGCCTGCGTGAGAAATTCATGCGCCCCACGAATGTGAAAGCCTTCCTCACCCAAAAGACGCACAAGGGCACCCAGCAGGCCATCATCCCCTGCAAACAGGGAACGGCCCAAACGCGCCATAATGCGCGCACCCTCGGCATCTGGCCGCAAATTGCGCAAGGAAGGCCGGCGGATTGGCCCGATAAGAACCAGATCCGAACAGTTGTGTTGCTTCAAAAGGGAGAGCATGCGCCCGGCTGCACCCAGCCGAACAAATTCGTGCGGCCAAGGGCCTATCACATCGGGCTCGGCAAAACCTTCAAACCCGAGAATAAATACGGGGCGCCCTGCTGCGGCGGCCGCTTCTGCCACTCTGCCCGGCAGAGGGCCGCCGCCTGCAAGAATACCAACAGCAGAAGGAGTGCTCACGCGCCCTCGGTTTCTGCGCGCTCCAGATCCTGCCGTGCGGGGCGCACAAGGCCACGCCGGCTTGGAGCATCTATAAAGTCCAGAATTTCACGCACACGTGGGTTATCACCAAACTCTGTACGCACCCGCTCCAGACGCACAGAAAACGGATCTTCCGCACAGCCATTTTTGGGGTACAGCGTAAGGAATGCCTTGCGCATGCGGTGGATTTCATCAGACTGCACGCCATTGCGGCGCAGCCAGATCCAATGCAGGCCAATCAGCCGCGCACGGTTACCCAGCACACTGCCGTAAGGAATAACATCGGCTTCCACCCCAGCCACACCGCCTACAAGGGCAGCATGCCCGATGCGGACAAACTGATGGATGGCGGCAGAACCCATAATACGGGCATCGTCCTCAATGGTGACATGCCCACCCATCACTACGTTATTCACGATAATAACGCGGTCACCCAGCACGCAATCATGCGCCACGTGGGCGTTGGCCATGATCAGCACATTCTGGCCAACCTTGGTTAAGCCAGAGCCCGTGGCCGTGCCACGATGGATGGTAACGTGTTCACGCACCACCGTGCCAGCCCCGATCTCGCACCGGGTTGGCTCACCTTTATATTTTAGATCCTGCGGGGCCATGCCCACGGTGCAAAACGGAAAATAGCGTGAACCCGCCCCCAGACGCGTGTGGCCATCGACCACCACATGAGAGATCAGTTCAACCCCGTCTTCAATCGTGACATCTGGCCCGACAGAACACCAAGGGCCGATAACCACCCCCTGCCCAAGCCGCGCACCGGGAGCAACAAGAGCCGTTGGGTGGACAACGGTTGATCTGGCTTCCTCTGCAGCGTGCACCAATTCAGTTCCTTATTTCCGTTCACCGTTGGCCGGGCAGATCTGCCCTAACCTTACCCTTTTGCAAAAAATCTGGGCAGTTTAGGGGCAAACCTGACTTGCCTTAACAGAATGATGTGAACAGGCCGGGTTCTCAACCCATAATCATGGCGCTGAATGTGGCTTCCGCCACCACAGTGCCTTCTACGCGGGCTTCACCACGGAATTTCCACACATTGGAGCGGTGGCGTTCCTTGGCGACATGAATGCGCACCTGATCACCCGGTTCTACCGGGCGGCGGAACTTTGCGCCTTCGATGGTCATGAAATAGACCAGCTTGCCCTCAAAATCCTTGCCCAGTGTTAGCACAACCAGCGTTGCTGCGGTTTGCGCCATGGCTTCAACCAGCAATACGCCCGGCATAACAGGGCGTGCAGGAAAATGCCCCTGAAAGAATGGTTCATTGACCGAAACATTCTTGATACCTGTTGCCTCTTCTCCCAGGACGATATCTTCCATCCGGTCGATCAGAAGAAAAGGATATCTGTGCGGAATCGCCTGCATAATACGGTTGACGTCAATTTTATCGATCGTCTGAGCGTCCTGCTGCGATTCTTGTTTCGTCTCCACGTCCCCGAAACCACCCTTTGCGCCGGTTACCAAGCACCGACCTTAGTTTATCCCTTGTCCGAACCGTTCTTGGCCGATCCAGACGCTTTTTTTGCCAGCTTGCGCAATACCGCTACGTTCCGGAAAAACTCCCTGAACGGCATAGCCGGGCTGCCAATTACATCCGCGCCGCCTTCTATATCCGACATCACGCCACATTGCGCGCCAATACGCGCCTTTGCGCCAATGCGGATATGCCCGATAAGGCCAGCCTGCGCGGCAATCGTTACATAGTCTTCCAGCACGGTGGAGCCAGAGATCCCGGCCTGCGAAACCACAATACAACACCGCCCCAGACGGGCGTTGTGACCGATCTGCACCAGATTGTCGAGACGTGATCCTGCACCAATAACCGTATCATTCACCGAACCACGGTCAATTGTGCTGTTGGCACCAATCTCTACGTCGTTTTCCAGCACCACGCGGCCAAGCTGTGGCACGGTTTCAAACCCCTGCGGGCCAACAGCAAAACCAAACCCATCCTGCCCAATGCGTGAACCGGGCAGAATAATCACCCGCTCACCCAACACGGCATGAGAAAGCGTGACATGGCTGCCAATACGGCAGTCCTGCGCAAGCTGCACACCATCCCCCACCACTGCGTGGGAGCCAATAATGCAGCCCGGCCCAATTTCCGCCTTGGCCCCAACCACCACAAACGGCCCAATTTCTGCCGTGGGGTCTATGCTGGCTGTGGGGTCAATACATGCAGAAGGATGCACACCTGCACGCGCTGGCACCCGTGGATGGAACAGCCGTGCAATGCGAGACCACGCCAGATAGGGCGCTGCCGTTACCAGCGCGGCGCACCCGGCAGGCACCTTATCTGCAAAAGCGGGTGCAACAATAACCAGCCCAGCCTTGGTTTGCTCCAGCAAAGGAGCATACCGGCGGTTATCCAGAAAGCTGACATCACGCGGGCCTGCGGCCTGCAACGGCGCAATACCCACAAAGCCTTCTTCTGGCACGGCGCCAGCCTTGGGCAGCACCAATTCCGCCCCTGCGGTTTCAGCCAGCGTGGCCGCATCAAACGGCCCCGCACGGGTGAAAAAGCGCGGGTCTGCCGGCCCGGAAAATGTTGTACCCTCAGCCACGATTACTGCTGCCCGGCTGCCGGTGCCACCACTGGAGCTGGGCCTGTGCGTGGGCCCTGATCTGCATCTGCCGTTGTGGGCATCTTGCCAGATTTTGCCAGCTCTTCTGGGTCAACATTAGCTTCTGGAATGAACACGGACGGCAGAATTTTGTTCAGCTGCACGGCCACTTCGTTGGTGATATCCTGCCCATCAACATGCAGGGCCACCTGTTCGCTGTGCAGAACAAGGTTCATGCCATGCGCAGCGGCCACTTTCTGGATAACCTGCACCAGTTCACGCTCGATCTGGCCCAAAGAAACCTGCGCCGCTTCCTGAATAATGCGGTTGCGGTTACGGAAATCACGCTGGGCCTTCATCACGCGGGCCTGAAGGCTGCGTTCACGCGTCTGAATCTGCTCAGATGTCAGAGACTTGGCCTGTGCCTGCAGCTTCTGCTGCTCATCACGCCAGCCAGCCTGTTCCTTCTGGAGGTCCTGCGCCAGTTCATCACGGCGGCCACCCAGAGTGCGTTCAACCTGCATGGCTGCGGAAGACTGACGCATAACGCCACCAACGCTGATCACACCAATAACGGTTGTGGGTGGCGGTGCTTCCTTGGCAACTTCTGGCGCAGACGGAATAGGCGGCAGCGGCAGCACGGGCGGAGCCTGGTCTGCTTCCTGGCTATCAGCCGGCGGTGCAGGCAGCTGCACCGGAGCCGGGGCGCGACGGGCCGCAGCCGGATGCTGTGCCGGAGCCTGTGCAGCAGGCTGCTGGGTTTTGGGCACAAACCACCCGCCCCCATTCTGCGCCTGTGCAGATGGCACAAATGCGGATGAGAAAGACAGGACAACAGCCCCCAGCAGGGCAGTTCTGGTGGAAAAACGCATCATTACCTCAGAATTGCTGGCCGAAGCCAAAGCGAAGGAGCTGCGTGCGGTCATTATGGCTCCGCATAACGGGCACACCCAGATCGATGTTCAGCAGACCAAACGGACTTTTCCATGAAAAACCAGCACCAGCACTTACACGTGGGCGCAACGTATCACCGCTGATAGGCGTGTAATAGATACCATCATTCGCCTTGCTTGTATAAAGGCGCTTCACACGCAAACCAGCGACACTCCCGGTATCCACAAACGCACGCCCGCCAATACCCATGTCAGACAGGAACGGAATAGGGAAGTTAAGCTGGGCGGAAGCGTTATACATAAAGCGCCCACCCAACAGATCTTCGGATGAATGGTTCAGGATACCCACACTACGCGGGCCTGCACCACCATCCAAGAAGCCGCGCAGGTTGTTACCACCCAGATAGAAGTTATCAATAATATCGTGGCGGCCATTGCCCCAGTCCGCCATGTACCCGGCACCACCGCGCACCATGAACGTCCAGCTATGGCTGTTGGTAATATCATCCAACGGCACATAGTACGCACCGTTAACCTTGCCGCGGACGTATTTTTCATCGCCACCAATACCGGCAAAGTCACCACCCACAGATACATAGTACCCACTATGCGGCGCCATGCGGTTATCACGCGTATCATACATAAGGGTTGTGCCGATCTGCGAGAGCAGAGACTTACCCTTCTGATCCAGCACGTAGTAGGAGGACTGATCCCACGTATCACCCACCCAACGGCGGATCAGACTATAGTTCCAGGACTGGGACAGATAGCGGTTGTACGAATACCCCATACGCAAGGTGATACCGTAACGGCCTTCTGAATAGTTCTGATAGGTCTGGTAGTTGTTTTCAACAAAGAAGATATCCGCACCGGCAACAAGGTTGCGCCCCATGAATGCCGGGTTGGTGATGGAGATATCTGCCTGTTTCTGCCACTGCGAAACCGTGCCGGAGAACCCGGCATCAACCCCGGTGCCCAGCAGGTTGTGCTGTTTCAGCCCGACGTTACCGATCACGCCCACGTCGGTTGAATAACCGCCACCAAGCGAGAATTCGCCAGTGGGTTTTTCCACCACGTTAACGGCCACGTTGGTGCGATCAGGCGCAGAGCCTTGAGAGGTGGAGACATCCACGCTCTTGAAGAAGCCCAGATCCTGCACCGCTTCCTTGGCGTATTTCTTGTAGCTGGTTGTGTAGGGGTCACCCTCAGCAAACGGCAACTGGCGGCGTACCACGTTATCCTGCGTGATGGTGTTGCCGTTCACATCAATACGTTCAACGTAATGGCGTGGGCCTTCGCTCACATCAAACAGCAGGTTTACAATCCGCTTTTCCGGATTGCGGGCAATGGTGGGGCGTACCTGCGCAAACGGATGCCCTTCGGCCTGAAGGATTTCCTCCATATCCGTGGCATTATCCTGCACGGCCTTGCCATCGTACCACTGATGCGGGAACAGCTCGACATACTTACGCAGAGATTTAGCCGGCACATGGCGCAGGCTAGAGCGGATATCCACCTTACCCAAGCGGTAACGCACACCTTCATCCATGGTGAAGGTAACGTAGAAGGACTTCCGATCTGGCGAGAGCTCGCCTTTTACGTCCTTGATCTGAAAATCCACAAACCCGTTGCGCAGGTAAAACCGGCGCAGCAATTCCGCATCGTATTTAATGCGTTCGGGGTTGTACTCATCGGATGAGGACAGGAAGTGGTACCAAGCTGTTTCCTTGGAGGAAACAACACCCGCCAGACTGGATTCGCTGTAAGCCTTGTTGCCCACAAATGCGATCTTGCTGATGAGTGTCTGCGGCCCTTCGTTAATCTGGAAAACCACATCCACACGGTTATGGGCCAGCTTGATAATCTGGGGTGTCACCACCGCAGCAAAGCGCGCCTTCTGGGCATACACTTCCAGAATGCGCTGGCGGTCATCTGCCGTGGTTTCAGCCGAGAACACTGCACGCGGGCGCAGAGCCAGCACCTTGCGCAGGTCTTCATCCTTGGCCGCGTGGTTCCCCTCGAACACGATACGGTTGACGATGGGGTTTTCCTTCAGGCGCACCAGCAGGATATTGCCATCACGCCGCAGCGTTACGTCCTTGAACAGGCCGGTGGCGTAAAGGGTCTTGAGCGAACGGTCCAGATCATCCTGGCTGAACGGGTCCCCCACACGTGCAACCATGTAGGACAGCACGGTGTTGGTTTCGATACGGGTGTTACCCGATACCCGGATATCTTCAATATATCCGCCCGTAGGCGCAACAGATGATGTGGATTCGGAAAGGCGCGGCGTGCGCGCATGTATAGCGCGGGATGGCGCCACCACTGCCGCTGGTGCGGCAGCACTTGTACCTTCTGTTGATGCGGCGGATGCCTGTCTGCCATCCACCATCACAAAAGGTAGCACACAGACAGAAACGAACAGGGCTGAACGCTTACCCGTCAAGATCTGCTTCCTTCCATCCGGGTCGCTTTTCGTACGAAAGCCCATCTTCCGTTCTCATTCCGCCCGCAACGGGAGGTATCCGAAATCACCCCTGTCACGCAAGCACTTCCCTTCCTGTTCCCGCCGTCATTCATCCTACAAGCGAAGCAATCCACCTGAACAGGCCAAAACCTGAAAGGTCATTGAACGTGGAGAACAGGAACAGGCCTGCAAGCAATGCAAATCCAACCTGAAAACTGATCTCTTGCACCCGCTTGGAAACCGGGCGGCCTCTTATTGCCTCTATGGCATAAAAAACCAGACGTCCACCATCAAGAAGCGGCACGGGGAAGAGATTAATCAGCCCGAGGTTAACAGAAAGCAGCGCCATAAAGGACAACAGGCTGGCAAACCCATACTGCGCCACCTGCCCGGAAAGTTGCGCAATCTTGAGCGGACCGCCCAAATCTTTGGCTGTATGCTGGCCAGTAAGAATCTGCCACACGCCATCCAGCGTTTGCACGCTGGCGTTCCACGTAGCTTTTACGCCCGCCGCCATAGCCTGCGGAAATGGCAGTGGCTTGCCCACTTCCGTGGCAAAAATAATACCAAGCTGACCATGCGGTTTTTGAGGAGTCGAATCCGGGGCCTTGCCGATGGTGATAGGCAACGTCACGCTCTGTTCGCCGCGTTTGACGGTCAGCGTGGTTTGTGCGCCAGCCTGTGTGGAAATGGTGGCCTGAATATCCTCCACACCCGTGACATCGTGGCTGCCGATACGCTGAATGACATCGCCCTGTTGCACGCCTGCCACAGCCGCCGCACCATTTGGCATGACGGTTGCAATCTGATCACGCACATGCGGCTGGCCCGTTGTGGCAAACAGCAACGCAAACAGCACAAAGGCTAAAATGAAGTTAAAAATCGGCCCCGCCAGAATAACGATGGCGCGGGAGAAAACCGATTTATCATGGAAGGTGCGGCCCTTAATCCACGCGGCTTTTTGCTCTGGCGTGGCGTCTTCGGGGTCTTCAAACCCGTGGGGGCGCACGTAGCCACCCAAGGGAATGGGGCAGACACGCCATTCCGTGCCGGATTTATCGCGCCAGCGGAACAGGGCCGGACCAAACCCGAGCGAGAATACCTCCACATGCACGCCGCGCCACTTGGCCGCCAGATAGTGGCCAAGTTCGTGAAAGCTCACCAACACACCCAGCACGAAAACGAAGGAAAGCAGTGTACGCAGGTAATCGTGTATCATCATTCTTCCGATATCGGCTGGGGGCTGCGTTTTCTCAAGCCGCGTGGGCGGGAATCAGGCGTTGTGCGGCACGGCGTGCCTCGGCATCCCAATGCAGCACGGCATCCAGCGTATCTGCTGGCGGTGCGCCCAGGGCCACCATCACCTCTTCCACAATGCGGGAGATATCCAAAAAGCCGATCTGTTCATGCAGGAAGGCATCAACCGCAATTTCATTGGCAGCGGAAAGAATGGCAGATGCCGCCCCCCCCTTACGCAGGGCCTCACGCGCAAGGCGCAGCGCGGGAAAGCGCACTTCATCTGGCGCATAGAATTCCAGCTTGCCAAAAGCTGCCAGATCCAGACGCGGAGACGTAGTGGCCATACGCTTGGGCCATGTAAGCGTGTGTGCGATGGGAATACGCATATCGGCAGAACCCATCTGGGCAATCAGGCTACCATCTGTGTACTGCACCATGCCGTGCACAACAGATTGCGGATGCACCAGCACATCAATCTTATCTTCCGGCAGATTGAAGATACGGGCGGCCTCAATAACTTCCAGCCCCTTGTTGAACATGCTGGCAGAATCGATGCTGATTTTGGCCCCCATGCTCCATGTTGGGTGCTTGAGCGCCTGCGCACGGGTGGCTACGCGCATTTCTTCCAGCGTGGAGGTGCGGAACGGACCGCCGGATGCTGTGAGAATAATTTTTTCAACCTGATCAATCTGCCGATCGGCCATAGCCTGAAAAACAGCGTTGTGCTCAGAATCCACAGGCAGCAGTGTGGCACCTGCTTCCTTTACGGCACGCAGCATTACATCACCGGCACACACCAAGGCTTCCTTGTTGGCCAGCGCAATGCTTTTGCCGTTTTTTACCGCTGCCAGCGTAGGCTCCAGCCCCGCAGCACCGGTAATGGCGGCCATTGTCCAATCTGCCGGAAGGGCTGCGGCATCAATAACTGCCTGACGGCCACAGGCTACTTCCGTGCCACTGCCTGCCAGCAGGGTTTTTAGTTCCTCAAACGCGGTTTCATCCGCCAGAACGGCCAGTGCCGCCTTCAGGCTGCGGGCCTGTTCTGCCAGTTTGGCAGCATTTTTGCCCCCCACAAGCGCCCGTACCCGAAACTGGTCTCGCGCCTGCTCCAGCAGATCTACGGTTGAACAGCCAATGCTGCCTGTGCTGCCCAGAACGGTTACGGTTCTCATGCTTAACGTCTTTCCAAACCTGAAAATACAAACGGCGGCAGACCGCCCAACAGGCGGCCACACCACCTATTGGCCCTACCCCGGCAGATGGCCTGCCAGAGCCCTGAAAATGGTGCGTGCGCCCGCTGCCCAAAACGGCATGGAAGCCCCCGCACATACAGAAACCAGTGCCGCCACAGGTGCAGCCACCACCAGCCCATCAAACCGATCCAGCAGCCCACCGTGCCCCGGCAGCAGCTTGCCCGAATCCTTCACGCCCAAGGCGCGCTTCATAGCGCTTTCGGCCAGATCTCCCGCTTGGGCGGAAATGCCTAAAATGCCACCCCACACCAGTGCGGAACCCACGCCACCTAAGCCCGAAAGTGTGGCAACAATACCGCCGGTAGCCACAGCACCCACCAAGCCGCCAACAGCGCCGGAACGTGTTTTACCCGGAGAGATACGCGGCGCCAGTTTGGGGCCACCAAAAATACGCCCTGCCACATAGGCCGAGCTATCGCTGGCCACCACAACGGCAATCACAAACAAAACGGGCCAAAAGCTGCCCTGCCGCAGCCACAGCAGTGCGGTGCCGGCCAGAATAATCACGCACATAATGGCGCAAAGCGGAGCACCAAACACTAGGGAGCTGATGCAGAAAACGCCAAAATAGGCCCAATACCCGGTTGCGGCAGAAAGCCCTGCACATACGGCCCACAGCAGATACAACACGCCGCGCCAGCTTTTAACGGAAAGCCCAAACAGGGCTGCGGCCTCTACCGCCATGCCGCCCATCATGCCCAGAATAAGGGCATCATACGCCAAGCCGCCCAAGCCGATGCACGTGCCAGCCACAGCCACCAATACGGCGGCAGACATCAGCCGTGGGCGCAAATCACGCCAAGCCGAGGTATCCTGCGCGTTCGTGCTCATGCCGGGCCTTGCGGGCGCGCGCCAAAGCGCCGTTCTCGTTGGGCGTACTGGTCTAGCACCATCGCAAAATGTCGTTCGTTAAAATCGGGCCAGAACACGTTCAGAAACACCAGTTCGGCATACGCGCTCTGCCACAGCAGAAAGTTGGAAAGCCGGCATTCACCACTGGTGCGCACCACCACATCGGGGTCTGGCACGCCGCTGGTCCAGAGAAAGTTGGTGAATACGCTTTCTGTAATCTGTTCTGGCGCAATGCGGCCATTCTTGGCCTCCTGCGCCAAACGCTGCGCGGCCTGCACAATATCCAACCGCCCACCATAGGAAAGCGCCAGAATAAGCGTGAGCTTGCTGTTGCCACGGGTTAAGGATTCCGCCTGCGCAAGCTCTTCGCGCAAGCTGTCATCAAAACGGGCCAGATCACCAATAAAGCGCAGGCGCACGCCTTCCTTATGCAGTTCCCGCACCTTGTGGCGCAGGTAATACCGCAAAAGGCCGGTAAGGTCTGAAACCTCCTCCTGCCCGCGTGCCCAGTTTTCTGATGAAAACGCATACAGCGTTAGATACGCCACGCCACGCTGCATGGCCGCGCGCACGCAACGGGCCACGGCTTCCGCCCCTGCCCTGTGCCCGGCAAGGCGCGGCAGGCCGCGTTCGCGCGCCCAGCGCCCGTTTCCATCCATGATGACAGCAACATGGGTTGGAATTGCCGGTTTTTTATCAGCTAGCCGCGTGGACATAACAGGCAGGGTTCCACCCCATTAACGTGCACAAACACATCCGAAGAAGCACCAATACTGCCTCAGACCTGTTTGATTTCCTTGTCTTTATCGGCCAGCATATCATCAATTTTTTTCACATACTGGTCGGTCAGTTTCTGAATGGCGTCAGACCAGGTTTTCACATCGTCCTGGCTGATTTCACCTTTCTTTTCAAAGCCTTTAGCTTTGTCCATGCCATCACGGCGCACGCCACGCACGGCCACCTTGCCGCCTTCTGCATAACGGGCCGCAGCTTTTGCCAGCTCGTTACGGCGTTCTTCCGTCAGCTGCGGAATGGGCACACGAATGGTCTGGCCTTCACCCGCCGGGTTCAGGCCCAGACCGGAATCACGGATAGCGCGTTCTACGGCGCCAGCCAGTGCGCGGTCCCACACCTGCACGGTAATCATACGGGCTTCTGGCACAGCAATGGAGCCAACCTGTGTAAGCGGCACTTCACCGCCATAGGCTTCCACCCGCACAGGTTCCAGCAAAGCCGGGCTTGCGCGGCCAGAGCGCAGGCCGGAAAAATCACGGCGCAGGCTATCCAGCGCGCCATCCATACGGCGCTTCAGGTCATCCAGCAGAGCATTCAAGTCAGACACGGTGTTTTCTCCCGTTGCATCCTACAAGGGCATGGCCTTACACGCCCCGTTCAGTTTGTCGGCCATTCTGGCGGCATAGGCGTGCCAGAATGATGCGGCGCTTTTCAGGCGGCTTCGATAATCCGTGTGAAAGGCCCTTCATTGCGCATCACACGCGGGAAGGCCCCTTCCTCGCCAATATTGAAAACAATGATAGGCAGACGGTTTTCACGCGCAAGGCTAATGGCGGCGGCATCCATCACGTTAAGCTGGTTGGCCAGCACGTCCATGTATGTCAGCTCTTCATAGCGCTTGGCGGAGGGATCCTTTTTGGGGTCTGCGGAATAAACGCCATCTACCTGCGTGCCTTTCAGCAGCATGTCACATTCCATTTCCGCAGCGCGCAGGGCGGCGGCTGTATCCGTGGTAAAGAACGGGTTGCCTGTGCCTGCGGCAAAAATAACCACACGCCCTTTTTCCATGTGCCGCACGGCGCGGCGGCGGATATATGGCTCCGCAATGGAGGACATGTGGATGGCAGACATCACCCGCGTTGCAATCTGCTCACGCTCCAGCGCGTTTTGCAGCAGCAGCGCGTTAATAACGGTGGCCAGCATACCGGCGTAATCACCCTGCGCACGGTCCATGCCCTTGGCGGCTGCCGCCAACCCGCGAAAGATGTTGCCACCCCCCACAACAAGGCACACTTCCGTGCCGGAACGCACCACTTCGCCAATATCATGGGCAATGCGTTCTACCGTCTGCTGATCCACTCCGAAGGCGCCATTCCCCATCAGGGCTTCCCCCGACACCTTGAGCAACACGCGTTTACGGCTTGGCTTTTCGCCTACAGAAGCAGTCATTGGCCCTCGATCTTGCAGAAAGTCCCACACAGATCCCACACCGTATGCAGATACGGCGAGATCGCCCCCTCTTATCCTTCATGGCCCACGGCCACAAGCGCCCATGCCGTAGTTTATGGTACGTCGTCCAGACCAATGGCACGCAAACGCGCGCGCTCCTCATCCCATCCACCGCGTTCCTTTACGTTTAGAAACAGGTGGCAGGGGCGTTCCAGCAAGCTGGAAAGCTGCTTGCGTGCGCGCTCCCCAATCTGGCGAATTTTCTGCCCGCCATTGCCAATGAGGATAGCCTTGTGCCCCGCGCGGGAGACATAGATGGTGGCATCTATGCGCACAGATCCATCTGGCCGCTCCTTATAGCTTTCGGTTTCCACCGTGGCGCTGTAGGGCACTTCTTCATGCGTTTGCATAAAAATCTGCTCACGCACCAGTTCAGCAGCCAAAAGCCGGTCTGGCAGGTCTGTCAGATCATCTTCAGGGTACAGGTACGGGCCTTCGGGCAGGCTTGCGGCCAGCTTGTCCAGCAGGTCTTCCACACCATTGCCGGTGCGTGCGCTCACCATGAACACATGCTCAACCAGCAGCTTTTCCGTAATGGCAGCCGTAAGCGGCAGCAGGGCTGTGGCAGGCACAAGATCAGTCTTGTTCAGCACCAGCCAGACCTTGCGCTTGGTTTCTGCCAGACGCTCGATAATGGTCTGCACCGCTTCTGTCAGCCCGCTGCGGGCATCTACCAGAAGCAGCGTGATGTCTGCATCTTCAGCACCCGTCCAAGCCGCGGCCACCATGGCGCGGTCCAGCTTGCGGCGGGGGCGGAAGATTCCCGGCGTATCCACCAGCAAAATCTGGCTGTGCCCGCGCATAAGAATGCCCAGAACCCGAAAGCGCGTGGTTTGCGCCTTGGGCGAAACGATGGACAGCTTGGCCCCGGCCATGCGGTTAAGAAGTGTTGATTTGCCTGCGTTTGGCGCCCCCACAAGGGCAGCAAAACCGCAGCGCGTGGTATCATCAGCCATGCTGGGCTACCCCTCCAGTTTTTCTAGTAAATCAGCGGCGGCGGCACTTTCTGCAGCACGTTTGCTGCCTGCCCGGCCTTCACCAAACATGCCGCCTGCCGTAACGCGCACCACAAACAGCGGTGCGTGAGAGGGGCCATCTGCCCCTATTGTTTCATACACAGGCAGGCTTTGCCCGCGGCCAAGCACCCATTCCTGCAACGCGGTTTTGGGGTCCTTGGGCGGGTGTGCCTGCGCATCCAGCGCAGATTTCCACCAATCCCGTACCATCTGGCGTGCAGGCTCCAGCCCGCCATCCAGAAAAACTGCGCCAAGCACGGCCTCTAGCGCATCGGCCACCACATTGGCGGCCGTTTGCACGCCTGCGCGGGCTTCATGCGCCGCAACAGTGAGAGACTGCGGCAGATCCAGCCGATCTGCAATTTCCGCCAAGGACACGCGAGAGACCAGATGCGCCAGCCGAGACCCCAGCGCGCCTTCCTGCTCGTTGGGGAAGCGCTCCAGCAGCCATTCGGCCATCAGCAGGCCCAAAACGCGGTCCCCTATAAACTCTAGCCGCTCGTTAGAGCCTGCGCCCTTGGCTTTTTGCCGCTTGCGCCCGCCCGCCTTCTGATGTGCGGCGGAACGGTGCGTAAGCGCCTCCTGCAACAGATCAGGATTAACAAAGCGATAGCCCAAGCGCACTTCCAGTTCTTCCAGCCGGAAGCGTGCAGCATCGGACATGTTGTTTGGTTTTCTCACGATACGCCCCGCAGAATACGCGCCCAGCGGATTTCAGCCGGCCAGTACCAGACCTGCCAGAACGGGTGGGAAGACTGAACCGAGAAGAAGATACGCTGCGCACGGCCTACCAGATTTTCCATGGGCACAAAGCCCAGATCCTTGGGGCCATCACCCATAAAGCGGCTATCGGCGCTATCATCCCGGTTATCACCCATCGCAAAAAAGTAACCCGGCGGCACAACATATTCGGGCGTGTTGTTCTGCGGGCCTTCATCCGTCAGCTTAAGGATATCGTGCTTCACCACCGTGCCGTTGGCGCTGCCGGGCAGTTGTTCGGTGCAGGCTTCACCTTCCATATCCACCTGCGTTTCATCCCGCGTGGTGTAGGTATGGGGGCTCAGGCACGGCACTTCCTGCCCGTTCAGAATCAGATGGCCGTTGGTCACCTGAATGTGGTCTCCCGGCAGGCCCACAATACGTTTGATGTAATCAACCGATGTATCTTTGGTGTAGCGGAAAACAGCCACATCACCCCGATGCGGTTCTGCCCCAAAAACACGCCCTTCAAACAGGTTGGGTGAGAACGGGAAGGAATATTTGGAATATCCGTAGCTGAATTTGGACACCCAGATGTAATCCCCCACCTGTAGGGTTGGGATCATGGAGCCCGATGGGATCACGAAAGATTCAAACAGGAAGGTGCGCACCACAGTCACCACCAGCACCACCGTTACGATGGTGCGCAGGGAGTCCAGCACGGTATTTCCGCCCTTTTCGGGCTTGCTTGCCCCGGTGGTGGGAGGATGTTCCGGTGTGCTCATACGCTGTCTCGCCCGTTCCTGCGGTTCAGTAAAAAAGAAAAATCCGGCGGATCAAGCCGTGCAGGGCGCTGGATGTCAAGGCAGGTGTTCATGCCTTGCGGGCTGATACCAGCACTTGCGCCAGCGCGTATGGGGGCTCATCCGTCATGCTCAGCACAATATGGGGCACAGTGCCGGGGGGCATAAGCTGCGCCAGTTTTTGTGCAGCCGCCCCGGTAAGCACCAATGTTGGCTGGCCAGATGGCAGGTTATGCACGCCTATCTGGCTATGCGCCACCCCTTGCGCAAAGCCGGTGCCCAGTGCCTTTGCACAGGCCTCCTTCGCGGCCCAGCGCTTGGCATAGGCCCCAATACGCGCCTGGCCAGATCTGCTTTCTGCCTTTGCGCGTTCCTGCTGGGTGAACACGCGCTGCGTAAACCGATCTCCAAACCGTTCCAGAGCCTGAGCAATCCGCCGCATATCGCACAGATCCACTCCGGCGGAAATCAGTGTCATGATTTCACCCTGTCTGCCTGCGTAATGCCGGGGGCCGCGCGCAGGCTGGCAATAACCGAGGAAAGGTGACGCAGATCGCGCACTTCCACATCCACAAGAATTTCCGTGAAATCAAGCTGGCGATGCACGATTTTAAGGTTCACCATTGCCGCATCGGATTTGGAAATGGAGTTGGTGATATTGGCCAGCACGGCGGCCTCGTTTTCCGCCACAATGCTGATACGGCCAACCCGCATCTGCCCGGCGCCGCCAGAGCGGGCCATGGCATCGTAATCCCAATCCACATCCAGAAAGCGTTCTGGCGTTGCGGAAAAACTTTCCAGCGTCTGGCAGGTGCGGGTGTGAATTGTGACACCGCGGCCTGTCGCCACCACGCCCACAATTCTGTCCCCCGGCAAGGGGTGGCAGCAAGCGGCGTAATGCACGGCCACACCGGCCCCCAGCCCCACCAGCGGCACAGCAGCGTTGGAAGATCGGCGGCCAGAGCCACCACCGGCCCCACGTGCACGCGGCCCTGCTGTACCCAGCACACCCGGCAGGCCGGAGAGCATACGCGGCACACGCTGCACGCGCTTGAGTTCGGGGTACGCTGTATGCACCACGTCCCGCGCGGCCAGATTGCCCGCGCCCACGGCCACATACAGATCTGTCAGCGAGCTTTGTTTGAGCGGCTTGAGCGTGGTTTCCAGAATCTTTTCAGACCCATCCACACCTTCCTGACGGAAGGCTTTAGCCAGTGCGGCACGCCCGCCATCCAGCGAGACCTGACGCTGCTGCTGCGCCACATAACGGCGGATACGTGCGCGCGCCTTGCCGGTAACAACAAACCTTTCCCACGAAGGAGAAGGCGCGCCGCCACGGGCCGTCATGATTTCAACCTGATCGCCGTTTTCCAGCTCATGCCGCAAGGGCATCAGGCGACCATTGATCTTGGCCCCCACGCAGGTATCACCCACATGGCTGTGCACGGCGTAGGCAAAATCTACCGGAGTAGCCCCACGTGGCAGAGAAATAAGCTGCCCCTTGGGCGTGAAGCAGAAAACCTGATCCTGATACAGTTCAAGCTTGGTGTTTTCCAAAAACTCATCCGGGACGGATGAGGCTTCCAGAATTTCCAGCAGATCCTGCACCCAGCGTGGACGGCGCAGGCCGCCATAGCCGCCTTCCTCCGTGCCTGTGCCTTCCTTATAGGCCCAGTGCGCGGCCACACCGTTTTCTGCCACATCGTGCATATCCTGCGTGCGGATCTGCACTTCAATCTTCTGGTTGCGGGGGGAGCGCAGCGTCACCCCCGTATGCAGGCTCTGGTATCCGTTGGCCTTGGGGGTGGAGATGTAATCCTTAAACCGCCCGGCTATCATGGGATAGGCCGCATGCACGGCACCCAGCGCCATGTAGCAATCTTCCCGCGTATCTACGATCACACGGAAGGCCATGATGTCTGAAAGCTGCTCAAACGCCACATTACGGCGCTGCATCTTCTCCCAAATGGAATAGGGAGATTTCTCACGCCCCGAAACCTGCACGTTCTTCAGCCCGGCTTCATGGCACAGGCGCAGCAGTTCACGCCGCACTTCTTCAATCACATCCGCGCCCTGCCCGCGCAGATAGTTCAGGCGTGTGCGGATGGTGGCATCGGCTTCTGGCTCAAGCTGCGCGAAGGACAGGTTCTGCAACTCTGTCTTAACGCGGTCCATACCAATGCGCTCGGCCAGCGGCGCATAGATATCCAGCGTTTCACGCGCAATGCGCTGCCGCCTGTCCTGCCGCTCCACAAAATGCAGGGTGCGCATGTTGTGCAGACGGTCTGCCAGCTTGACCAGCAGAACGCGGATGTCCTTGGACATGGCAAGCACAAGCTTGCGGAAGTTTTCCGCCTGCTTGGTGCGGTCTGATTGCAGCTCCAGCCGGGTAAGCTTGGTAACGCCATCTACCAGATCGGCCACTGTTGGGCCGAACTGTGCCTTAAGCGTATCGTAGGTAACGCCAGTATCTTCTATGGTGTCGTGCAGCAAAGCGGTGCAGATGGACTGCACATCCAGCCGGAAGCGGGCCAGAATCATGGCCACGGCAAGCGGGTGGGTTATGTACGGGTCACCATTATCGCGCTTCTGGTTTTCGTGCGCCTTGTAGGCCACGGCAAAAGCGCGGCGAATGCTCTCTACATCCGCCTTGGGTGCGTAACTGAGCACCCGGTTGACCAGACGCTCACAGTTCAACTCACTCCGCCCGCCATTTTCTGCGGCGAGAACTGGAGCCGTGTTTTTTTCTACAGGAGCGTCCGTTTTAACAGGCTGCATGATCCCCTCCCCCGAGTCCTTAACGGAAACCGGAACCGGAGGGGAATGATCGCCGCCCGTATGCGCCACCCGAATTACCGACGTGCGCGACCGGTAAGTGCAGCTTCAATAGCCCGCACATCATCAGCGGCTTCTTCTTCTGCAGAAACCTCCTGCAGGCCAAAGATGTTCTGCTCGGTCGGAACCAGATCCTGCACTTCTTCTTCCACAGGTTCGGGCTCGGGCTCACGGGCCTGAGAACGGATCAGATCATTGCGCAGAGCGGTGAGAGAGACGGTTTCGTCTGCAATTTCACGCAGAGCGACAACGGGGTTTTTATCGTTATCCCGATCAACTGTCAGCTCTTCCCCGCGAGAGATATTGCGGGCGCGCTGTGCGGCATAGACCACCAGTTCAAAACGGTTCGGGACCTTTTCCACACAGTCTTCAACGGTGACGCGGGCCATTGCGGAGAGCCTCCAGACAAGTTTCAGCTTATAGATGCTTACAGGAACAGAAAGAGTATATTACCGCATCCGCCCCGCCTACGGAAGAGCTTATTCTTTTGCGGGCTGTATTTCCTGCCCTGCAACACCTTCAAGCAGGGCATCCAGCCCCTTGCCGGTTACGGGGTCTTTCCATTCCGGCGCAACATCGCGCAAGGGGTACAGCACAAAAGCGCGCTGGGTTGCGCGGGGATGCGGTAATATAAGTCGATCTATATTTGTCTGTATATTGTCTATCGAAATAATATCCAAATCAAGCGTGCGCGCTGCATTTGGCACGGAACGTACACGCCCCAACTGCGTTTCCACCCCTTGAAGCGCATCAAGCAAAGCCAGAGGCGCCAGCGTCGTGCGGCAACGCACAACCCCATTCACATAAGGAGGCTGCCCAGATGGTGGCACAGGTGCACTTTCATACCAGCGAGAAACAGCCTCAACCTCCAGTTCAGGTAGGTTTTTCAAGGCCTGCACGGCTTGCTCACACGTCTGCCGCGCACTTAATCGCAAATGCGGAAGATTCGCACCTATCGCTATCAGCACTGATCTGGTATTCATTTCCGGCATCGTTATAAACTCGTTCCTCGCAGAAAATTCTGCCACATTTGATGGATATCGTTATCTGATGATCTTACCATTCTTTCTATCAAAACCGAAAAGACCTCAGACCATTTCATAAGAATGCCCAAAACAGCACCCCAAAGTATTTAGAGGACACCCACTATGAACCTTCAGAAAACCGAAAAGACCTGCCTTTTCATTGATGGCTCCAGCCTTTATTCTACATCCCGCAGCCTTGGTTTTGATGTAGACTATAAAAAGCTGTTGGATTTCTTTGCGGCTAAAACGCATATTATCCGCGCTTATTACTATGCTGCCATTTTGGATACAGAAGATTACTCCCCGCTTAAGCCCCTTACGGACTGGCTTTCCTATAACGGGTATTTTCTTGTTACCAAACCTGCGCGCGAATTTACCGATTCCACCGGCAAGCGCCGCGTAAAAGGCAATATGGACATAGAAATTGCCGTGGACATGATGGAAATGGCCCCGCATATCGACCACGCCATTCTGTTTAGTGGTGATTCCGATTTCCGCCGCGTGGTGGAAGCCGTGCAGCGGCAGGGCACGCGGGTTTCTGTTGTGTCCTCCATGCGCTCCACCCCGCCGTTGATTGGGGATGATCTGCGCCGGCAGGCAGACCAGTTTCTGGAGCTTTCCGCTCTGGCAGGCAACTTTACCCGCAGGCAGACAGAAAACCCCCGCCCCGTGCGCACCAATGCCCCACCCGTGCGCCACCCGGCAGACCAGATGAGCGAACCGGATGAAGATGATCCGCTAAGCTAAAGCGCTCTATGCAAATGCCACCTTCCAGCAGAGGGTGGCATTTTTTTTCATCTGCGTGCAAAACTCTCACGTTGTCTTGCCGTTATTTAACCGTCACCATTGTTGAAGCCCTTTTGTTACAAGGGTGAACCGACATAGTAATTTGCCGGAGTTCTTATATGCCCTCATGTTCTGAAGCCAGAAGCAGCCTTCTTTCCCTGCTGCGTGGCGTTGAGCACTTCAACACCGAGGTTTTTCCTGCCAAAGAAGAACTGTTCGCCAGCCTGGCAAAAGGGCAAGCCCCAGAAGCTCTGTTTATTGCATGCGCAGATAGCCGCATTAACCCCAACCTGATTACCCAGACAGGGCCGGGTGACCTGTTTATTCTGCGCAACATTGGCAATCTTGTGCCCGCATATGGTGAAATGCTGGGCGGTGTGTCCTCCGCAGTGGAATATGCTGTTCTGGGCCTTGGGGTTTCCACCATTATTGTGTGTGGCCACTCTGATTGCGGCGCCATGAAAGCCCTGCTGGAACCAGAAAAGAACGGGCTGGATAAAATGCCAACCGTGCGTAAATGGCTGCGCAATGCAGAAGCCGCCCGCGCGGCCACGCTGCACACCTTTACGGGCGAAGATGTTGGCCCCGCCACCGTGCGCTCTGTTGCAGAACAGAACGTGCTGTTGCAGCTGGCCCATTTGCGTACGCACCCCGCCGTGGCCGCTGGTCTGGCAAAGGGCACGCTGTTCCTGCAAGGGTGGTTTTATGATATCGGCACCGGTGAAATTACGGTGCTGGATGAACAAACACGTAAAAGCCTGCCCATTAAAACCGTTATTACACAGATGGAAGAAAAAGCCGCCTAAAGGCCCTTCGTTCTTCTTTTCTGCACTTGTTCTGGCTGCGTGTTGCCTAAGTTTTACTTCGGCAACCGCAGCAGACACACTTAAACTCAGCACGTGGAATCTGGACTGGCTGCTTGATCCGGCACACCCCGGTTACGCACAGGCGCCGCCAGATATTCCCCACCGCACATCTGCCGATATTTCCAGCCTTGCCAGCTACGCCGCCCATTTGCACGGCGATATTGTGGCCTTGCAGGAAATAGAAAGCCCCGCCAGTGCCGGGCAGCTTTTTCCATTCGCGCGTTATCACCTTGCCATCAGCCAAGATCATATCGTGCAACATACGGCGCTAGCTGTGCGGGCAGATATTCCGTTTGAACAAAATCCGGATGTTACGGCGCTGGATGCCTATGCAACAGCCCCGGCCTCACATCATCACTTACGCAGCGGGCTGGATATTACCGTGCACCAGAACGGGCAGGCCCTGCGTATTCTGGTGGTGCATCTTAAAGCCGGATGCCCGGATAACCTGCCCCATGCCTCCCGCCCCGCCTGCGCAACCCTCTGGCAACAATTTGCCGCGCTGGATGATTGGGTAGCCGACCGCACCCAACACCATGAAGCCTTTGCCATTATGGGGGATTTTAACCGCCACCTTACGGTGCATGATCCGCTGTTTCTTACGCTGTTACGCATTGCACCGCTGGATCTGGTAACCGCTGGCGTGGCAAGCCCCTGCCAAGGCGGCAGCTATTTTATAGACCACATTATTCTGGGTGGGGCCGCGCGGGCATGGAAAGTTCCCAATTCCTTACGCGTAATACCTTTGGCGGAGGAAACCGGGCAAAACCTTTCCGATCACTGCCCCGTTTCCATTAGCCTGCACCTACCATCTGCCAACCAGTTGCCACAGCCATAGCGCGCCCCAAAACAAAAAAGCTGCCGCACCCAAAGGATGCAGCAGCCTTATTTTTGCAAGCTATTCGCCTGAGATATTACATGCGGCCAGCAGGTGCACCGGAACGGCCACCACTGCGGGCACCACCGCCGGAACGGCGCGGGCCACCACGCCCACCACCGGGCGCACCCCCACGAGGTGCGCCACCACGTGGAGCACCACCACCGCCACGCGGGCCACCACGGCCGCGGCCACCGCCACCCAGCACAGGCGGACGCATGGTGGAAGCTTCAGCCTCAGCCGAGTGCCACGGATGATCCCGAACCACCGGCACGGTTTTGCCAATGGTGCGTTCAATATCACGCAGCCAAGCGCGCTGTTCTGCATCGCAGAAGGAAACAGCCCAGCCATCACGCCCAGCGCGTGCTGTACGGCCAATACGGTGCACGTAGCTTTCCGGCACGTTTGGCAGATCGTAATTGAACACGTGGCTTACATCGTCCACATCAATACCGCGGGCGGCAATATCCGTTGCCACCAGCACCTTAACGGAACCGGAGCGGAAGCCCTTCATGGCCCGCTCACGCGCACCCTGAGACTTGTTGCCGTGAATGGCCTCTGCCACCACGTTGTTCTTGTTCAAAAACTCCGCAACCTTGTTGGCTTCATGCTTCATGAGCGTGAACACCACAGCGCGGGAAACCTTGGGGGATTCCACCATGTTCAGCAGCGCATCGCGCTTATCGCCCGCGCCATTGACGAACATGACAGCCTGCTGAATACGATCCACCGTGCTGGAAGGCGGCGCCACTTCAACGCGTGCCGGGTCATTCAGCAGAGATGCTGCCAGATCTTCAATGCTGCGCGGCATGGTGGCAGAGAACAGAAGTGTCTGACGCTGCTCTGGCACAAAGGTCATGATACGGCGGATATCGCGCACAAACCCCATGTCCAGCATGCGGTCGGCTTCATCCAGCACCAGAATTTCCAGACCGGACAGATCAATAAAGCCCTGACCCATCAAATCAAGCAGACGGCCCGGTGCAGCTACCAGCACATCTACGCCACGGCGCATGGCTTCAACCTGCCGGCCCTGCCCTACACCGCCAAACACAACGGCCTGCGTAAACTTCATGTGGCGGGCGTAAGCCTTAAAGCTATCGCTAATCTGGGCCACAAGCTCACGCGTGGGGGCCAGCACCAGAACACGCGGCTGCTTGGGCGTATTTGCACGTGGGTTTTTGATCAGATGTTCCAGAATAGGCAGCGCAAAAGATGCGGTTTTGCCTGTGCCTGTCTGGGCCAGACCCAGCAGATCACGCCCCTGCAACAGATAGGGGATGGAACGTTCCTGAATAGGAGTGGGTGTATCATACCCCTGCTCTGCCAATGCCTTGAGCAGTGGTGGAGCAAGTGCCAGATCGGAAAATTTGGTCATCAGGGCCAACCTTATTTGTGCAGCCTGAAAACGAGATCGAGAGACCGCACCCTTTTCAGTTATGCACTGTATGTTTTGTGGCGCACACGGAACATTCTTGCACCGGCTTGCAGCTGAGCACCCACAAAATTTTGAACACATCAAGATCCGCTAAGGAAGTTTTTGAACTGCGTTCATTCCTCACAAACCTTGTAAAGCTGTATATAAGGGGACTTTATAAACGCCGCAAGGCTTCCGTACCATATTAGTCCTAAAATGATGTTCGTGTAATGTTGAGGAATTTTTAGAAATCGGGATAAAAATCGTTATAACATTGTTGGTTTTAGACGGTTTATGCTGATATCTTAAAGATCTTTTTAAAATATTGCCATTTAGAGAATTTTGCACGCCGTTCACGCAAATGGCATAAATCTAACATAATTTTTAGGCAACTTATTTGCCGCAGGCTCTTACCCGTTAGCCATTTCGGCGCCGAAGCAGGAAAAGTGCTTGTTCCCCAAACAGGTTAGCCAGCCGGATAGAGCGCCGCCACGGCGCGCGTTCACCTTCTTCATCCACCGCCATCCATTGCTCTACAATGTAGCCATCCTGCTTACACAGCTCCAGAAAATCCCGGATGGTACAGGGGTGGATGTTCGGGGTTTCATACCACGGTGTGTGCCAGACAGATGTCATGGGCATACGGCCGCTGAGCAGCAGCTTGAGCCGGAGCTCCCAATGCCCAAAATTGGGAAACGAGACAATGGCATGCCGCCCGATACGCAGCATTTGCCGCAGCACCTCACGCGGGCGGGCCACAGCCTGCAAGGTGCGTTGCAGCACCACGTAATCAAACGCATGGTGTGGATAATGCGCCAGATCGTGGTCTGCATCACCATGCACCACAGGCAGCCCGTGCGCGACAGACTTGGTAACAAGCTCCATATTCAGCTCAATACCGCGCGCATCGCACCCACGGTAACGGAACAAATGGTCAATAAGCGCGCCATCCCCGCTGCCAATATCCAGCACGCGGGTGCCGGGGGCTATCATTTCGGCAATCAGCCGCTGGTCAAGACGCATCAGGCAAGCCCCGCATGTTCGGCCACACCACACAAAAAGCCACGCACCGTGCGGTCAAAATCCGGTTCTTCCAACAGGAAAGCATCGTGCCCTTTGTCTGTCTCGATTTCTACAAACGAGACATTGGCCGCTGCCCGGTTGAGCGCACGCACCAATGTGCGGGCCGCCGATGTGGGGAACAGCCAGTCGGACGAGAACGACACCACACAAAACCGCACCGGCGTGCCAGCAAAGGCGTGTGTCAGTTCCCCATCATGGTCTGCGGCAATATCAAACCAATCCATCGCACGGGTGATGGTGAGGTAGGAGTTGGCATCAAACCGGCGTACAAAGGTGGAGCCCTGATAACGCAGGTAGGATTCCACCTCAAAAATATCGCTGAACATGGAAACAGGGCCTTCTGGCCCCTGCCCGCTTACAGGCCCGCGCCGCATGCGGCGGCCGAACTTGCGCGTTAAGGCTTCTTCCGAAAGATAGGTGATATGGCCCATCATGCGGGCCACAGCCAAGCCACGGGCAGGCACAACATCATCCGCCCAATAGCGGCCACCGCGCCAGTCCGGGTCTGCAATAATGGCCTGCCGCCCCACCTCGTTAAACGCAATGTTCTGGGCAGAATGGAAGGGAGCCGTGGCAATGGGCATGGCTGCCAGCATCATCTGCGGGTAGGTCACTGTCCATTCCAGCACCTGCATACCGCCCATGGAGCCGCCAATCACGGCAAACAGTTTTTCTATGCCCAGTGCATGCACAAGCTTGTGCTGCGCGCGCACCATATCCCGAATGGTAATGGGCGGAAACGCCGTGCCCCAAAGCTCTGTGCCATCACCTTCTGCATCTGTGCGGATGGAGCGTGGGCCGGTGCTGCCCATACAGCCCCCCAACACGTTGGAGCAGATAACAAAAAACCTGTTGGTATCAATGGGCTTTCCCGGCCCCACCATGCGGCTCCACCAGCCGGGCTTGCCCGTAAGCGGGTGTTCCTCCGCCACGTACTGGTCCCCCGTAAAGGCGTGGCAGATCAGTATGGCGTTATCCCGCTTTTCTGAAAGCGTGCCATAGGTGCGGTAGGCAATATCAACAGGGGCAAGGGTAACGCCGCAATCCAGCCCCAGCCCTTCGGCAAACCGGACATGCTGCTGTTCACCAATGGCCAAGGGTGTTGTGCTGTTCATAAAAACGCCGAATGCTCCAAACAATCCCCTCCGGCATACGGACGTTTACAGGACAAGGCAAGTCCGGTTTCCAACGGCCCTGCCCTGTTACGCCCGATGTGCTGGAAAGTTCCGCCCGGTCCCGTTTCAGTGTTCCATTTTAAGCGCGGCCAGAAAGGCGCTTTGCGGAATTTCCACCTTACCAAACTGCCGCATGCGCTTTTTACCTTCCTTCTGCTTTTCCAGAAGTTTGCGCTTACGGGAGATATCACCACCATAACACTTGGCCGTCACATCCTTGGAGAGTGCGCCAATGGTTTCACGCGCAATCACCTTGCTGCCAATGGCGGCCTGAATGGCGATCTTGAACAACTGGCGTGGGATAAGATCCTTCAAGCGTGCGCAAATGGAACGCCCGCGAGATTCCGCCGCCGTGCGGTGCGCAATAAAGGACAGCGCATCCACGGGTTCCTGATTCACCAGAATGGAAATACGCACGAGGTCGCTCTCCTCATACCCATCCATCTGGTAATCGAAGCTGGCATACCCGCGGGTGAGAGATTTCAGGCGGTCATAGAAATCAAACACCACTTCGTTCAGCGGCAGGCGGTATACAGCCATTGCACGGCTACCCACGTAGGTCAGATCCACCTGCACGCCGCGCCGTTCTGTGCACAGGGTCAGCACCGCGCCCAGATATTCATCCGGCACCATGATGGTGGCTTTAATCCACGGCTCCTCAATGGTTTCAATCAGGGAGGAATCGGGCATGTCTGCCGGGTTATGCAGTTCCTCACGCTCACCATTGGTGCGGGTGATCTTGTACACAACGGAAGGTGCGGTTGCGATCAGATCCAGATCGAACTCGCGCGAGAGACGTTCCTGAATGATTTCCAGATGCAGCAGACCAAGGAAGCCGCAACGGAACCCGAAGCCAAGGGCTGCGGAGGTTTCGGCCTCATAGTGGAAAGAGGCATCGTTCAGGCGTAGCTTGGCAAGGCTATCGCGCAGTTTTTCAAAGTCATCGGCCACAACGGGGTACAGGCCACACCACACCACGGGAATGGAGGGTTTGAACCCGGGCAGCGGCTTTTCTGCCGGGCGGCGGTCATCCGTAATGGTATCACCCACATTACAGTCCGCCACGGTTTTGATGGCCGCGTTGATAAAGCCCATTTCACCCGGGCCAAGGCTTTCAACACTGGTCATGCGTGGGGCAAACACACCCACCTGATCGACCTGATGCACCGCGCCAGAGGACATCATGCGCACCTTCATGCCGCGCTTGAGCCGCCCTTCCTTGATACGCACCAGCACAATCACACCCAAATACGGGTCGTACCAGCTATCAATCAGCATGGCCTGCAGGGGTTTTTCCGCATCACCTTTCGGGGGTGGCAGGCGGGTTACAATGGCTTCCAGCACGCCTTCAATATTCAGGCCGGTTTTGGCGGAAATTTCCACCGCATCATCCGCCGGAATACCAATAACTTCTTCAATCTGGGCCTTTACGCGCTCGGGTTCTGCGGCTGGCAGATCCACCTTGTTAAGCACGGGCACAATTTCATGGTTGGCATCAATGGCCTGATACACGTTGGCCAATGTTTGCGCTTCCACCCCCTGAGAGGCATCCACCACCAGCAGCGAGCCCTCACACGCCGCCAGAGACCGGCTGACTTCGTAGGCGAAGTCCACGTGTCCGGGGGTGTCCATCAGGTTCAGCACATAGGTGTTGCCATCCTTGGCCGGATAGGTCAGCCGGACGGTTTGCGCCTTAATGGTAATGCCACGCTCACGCTCCAGATCCATGTTGTCCAGAACCTGATTGGTCATTTCACGCGCGGTCAGGGCACCGCACGCCTGAATCAGGCGGTCAGCCAGAGTGGATTTTCCATGATCGATATGTGCGATGATGGAAAAATTGCGGATGAGCGAAAGGGGTGTATCGGTCATGCTGCTCCTTTAAGCGAAACGGAAAGAAAAGTCAGCCGCTTCCGCACGGGCTTGGGCCATTATCAGGTAAATTTTTTCCCTATTGCGCACACTGCCGCATTTGGCACCAGCCCGCAGCCTGTTTTTTAGCCCGATATCAGCACAATACGATGCAGCCATACACCTGCCGCAGCCTGTGGCACAGGGTGCAGGGCGCTGCGCCCAAAGGGCTGAATGGCCAGCACGGGTTTTTCCTGCAAAATGCCCACCACGGGGGCTTGGCCCGGGCGTATCAGCACCACACGGTCTGCCCCGCGCGGGTGCAGCTCAGGCTGCACCACAAGTGAACAGCCAAGCCGCAGAATGGGCTCCATCTCTTCCGTATCCACCCGCAGCATGTAGGCTGAAGATGATGGCAGGCTGAAAAAAGTTTCTTCCTGCTCCCACAGCCCTCCGGCGGGCAGGCCTGCCCGATCCAGCACACTTTCCTGATCTAGCCAGGAAAGCGGCAGGCTACGCATCAAGCAGGGCGCCGGAGTTTCTGCCCTGTCTGGTTGATCATACCCCCAGATATGGGCTTCAAACTGGGCGAGGGAAACACGCAGCACATCCAGCGCACGCAGCAGGCTTGGCAGCGCAGGCCAGCGCCATACGCCATGGCCGGTATGCCGGCGCGAGGGGTTGAAGGTGGTAGCATCCAGCCCCGCTGCCCGCGCCAAGCCAGAAGGCGTAAGCCCACGCTCCTGCGCCAGTGTATCCAGCGCGTGCCATATACGCTCTGCCGGTATCATGGTTTTTTGGTGTGAAGTTCTTCTAGCTTCAGCACTTCGCTGGCGTGGCGGGCTGTGCCTTCATCAGTAATAAAAAAACGCCCCTGCCCGTTCTGCCGCGCAAGGCCCTTGCCTGCCAGACGCGTCAGGCAGGGGTCATCCTTCATGCCCGTTGGGCGGCCAACCTCACCCGCAAGGCAAAGCCTGTGCAGGGCGGCGCGGCAACATGTTTCAAGGTAGGGTTCGTTCCACATCAATGCAGGATCACGCATCCCGCGCGTGGCGGCAAGAGGATGTTTTCACACACAGCACTTCTCCCAAACGCAAAGCGGGCACACGCCTGAAACGTGTGCCCGCCAAAGCCTGCCCAAACCGGGGTGGCGTTAGTGTTTTGCCTGCGCATCTGGCAGCGCATAGGCCACCACGTAATCCCCCAACTTGGTGCCAAAGGAACCATGGCCGCCATCTACCGAGAGCACATATTGGTGGCCGTTCTGCTCATACGTCATGGGGGTGGATTGCCCCCCTGCGGGCAGGCGGTCCTGCCAGAGCTGCTGGCCTGTCGTGACATCATAGGCGCGGATATACAGATCCAGCGTGGATGTCAGGAACGCCACACCGCCAGCGGTAATGATAGGCCCACCCAGAGAAGGCACCCCCACGCGGAAGGCCAGCGGCACGGGGGAACTATCCCGCGTGGTGCCGTTGCGGTGCTTCCACAAAATTGTGTTGGTGCGCAAATCCAGCCCCGCCACATAGCCCCAGCCCGGCTGCTTGCACGGAATGCCAATGGGGGACAGAAACGGGTGCAGGTCCACTCCAAACGGTGTGCCGTATTGCGGTTGCAGCCCAGCCTCTCCGCCAGAAGGGCCAGCATTCTGCGGTGGCTCTGCCGGGTTATTTGGCCCACGCGGCACAAGGCGAGAAACAAACGGCACGGCAATGGGGTTGGTAAACGCTACCTCACGCACCGGGTCCACCGCCAGACCGCCCCATTCAAACATGCCCAGATTACCGGGGAACACCAGCGTGCCCTGTGTGGAAGGCGGCGTAAACGGCCCTTCATACCGCAGGCGTTTGAACATGATACGGCAGGCCAGTTGGTCCAACATGGTCGCGCCCCACATATCCGCATCCGTAAGGTTGTTTTTGGGGCGGAATGTGAGAGCCGAGAACGGCTGGGTGGGGGAAAGATGATCCCCCGGTGCAGGCCCCTGCGGTACGGGCATTTCTGGCGCGGGCACCAGCAAATGGCCATTGCGCCGGTCCAGCACAAAGATGTTGCCTGTTTTGGCTGGCGCATACAGCGCTGGCACTACGGAACCATCAGCCTGCTTTATATCCACAAGGCTGGGCTGGGATGGCACATCCATATCCCACAGATCATGATGCACTGTCTGGTAAAACCACACCTTGCGCCCTGTATCTGCATCCAGCGCCAGAATGCCAGAGGCATAGCGCTCCTGATCCGGCGTGCGGTGGCCGCCCCAGATATCCGGCGTGGCTACACCTGTGGGAATGTAAATCTGGTTCAGCCGTGCATCATAGGCTGAGGTGATCCATGAATTGGGAGAATTGGCTACATAATGATGTGTGGCGGAAGGCAGTTCGTTCGGGTTCGGGTTGCCCGGATCAAACGCCCATACCAGCTTGCCGCTATACAGATCATACCCGCGTGTCACGCCTGAAGGTTCGTGCGTGGAGTAGTTATCCGTCACCGCGCCAGAAATAATGGCCACCTTGGACGTGATAACCGGCGGAGATGTAGGTTCATAAAACCCCGGCGTGCGCATGGGCATGCCATCTGTAAGATCTACCGCGCCATCACGCCCAAAACCACGGCACAGGCCCCCGGTATCAGCATTCAGGGCAAACAGGCGGCCATCATTGGTGGGGAGGAAGATACGGTGTGCGCATTCATCCGCCACAGCTACATCATGGGCCTGTTCTTCCGCCACCGGCGTTTCTGCGTAGGACACGCCACGGCATGTCATGTGCTGATAGGAGGCGTTGTAGGTAATTTTGGGGTCAAAATGCCAGCGCTCGTGCCCGGTAGCGGCATCTATCGCAAACAGTATCTGATGCGGTGAGCACAGATACAGCGTATCGCGCACCTTTATGGGCGTGGCTTCATCTGTAATTTCGTCTGGATCATCCGCGCGCTTCAGATCATGGGTGCGGAACACCCATGCCACCTTCAGATCATGCACATTGTGGGCATTGATCTGCGCAAGTGGGGAGTATCTGTCCCCCGCCTGCGTGCGGCCATAAGCGGGCCAGTCTGCCGCAGGCACAACTGCATTATCCCCCGGCAATGGGGCAGATGAAGCCTGTACATTGGCGCGGGGCAACACACCGGCAATATCCTGCGGGTCCTGCGTAAGGGCGTAACCATACACACCAGCCCCTACCACAACACCGGCCAGCAAGGGCGCGCTGTTCCAGCGTGAAGACGGCAACAGGCGAGAAGAGACAAAAGGCAACACAAGCCACAGGCCCAGCGGCAGCAGCACATCACCACGCGGGGCCAGAGCCCAGAAATCAAACCCGGCCTCCCCCACAGACCATACGAGTGTGGCCGCAACCAGCACTGCGTAAAGCCACAGGGCCTCACGCCGCCGCTGCCACAGCAGCACCGCCGTGGCCAGCAGCACAACACCGCACACCACGTAAAAGCAGGAGCCGCCCAACAGGGCCAGCCAGAGGCCTCCACCTGCAAGAAAAACGCCCAATATTGCAAAAACTGCTGCGGTAATCCGCAATACAATATCTGGCTTGTGACTATTCGTTTGTATCATGTTGCCTGTTTTCTGCCCTGCACACGTTCACATCCCAATTTTTCTGCACAAGAAAAACCGTTTGAGAACAATCAATACAACAGCGGGGCATTGCAGCCCAAGAAAATACTGTAAAAGACACAAAAAACCGCCTGCATTTTCATAAAACACAGGCGGTTACAGAAGTTTTCACTTCAATACCTTGTGGCTTGATACTTGGCCGTATCAGTCCAGCTTAAAGCGCACGGTAAATACATGGCCTTTAACACCATCTGCAACATTGTTACCCGAAAGGGCAAAACGCACCTGCTGCAAATATGTTAGCGCGCTTTTTGTAAAATTTGCGCCGCCCATGGTTTTAAGCACCACACAGTTGGTGGGGGCCCCTGCCGCCGTAATATCGCACCGCGCCAGCACGCGCCCTTCCAGATTTTTGTTTTCTTCCACTGCCGGGTAAACGGGGGCTGCCGTGTTGATACGGTTAAGCCGCACGGTTTTATCTACGGCAGACATGGCGTTGATAACGGCGTATTCGTCCTTATCTTCCGTTGTGTGGCGCCAGTTGTACAGGGTTTCCAAACTTTTGGGTAAACCCTCTGTGCCGTAATGAAGCGTATAGGGGGCCTGCCCCGGCACCGTAACTTTCACACTCAGCTGAGGCGCTTTGGCAAGTTCCTGCACTGTGGCAATTGGCAAAAAGATGCCGAACATTTTTTGCGGCGTATCTTTGGCAAACACCAACGGAAAATTATAGTGGTGCCTGTCTGGCGTATCTGCCTGTAACTGCACAGAAACACCCTCGGTTGGGCGGGCTTTGGGCCACTGCACCCCCAGCAGAAACCGGCTGTATGTTTGGGAATTGAAGGACAGAGCTGTGGTATCCGCCAGATCCGCCCCTGTAAGAACGTACATGCTCATCACCACAAGGCCATTGCTTTGCCCATCCGCCGTAAACAGCGGCTGTGTGAGTGCCGGAGCCGGGCGAGAGTAAATAAAGCACGCCTGTAACGGCTTGGCGTCTTTCAGGCTTTTGGCAATATAATCCTTATCATCCTGCTGAAGCGGCAGTTGCACAGCCTGCTTGCGAATATCCTGCGCGCAGTAAACCTCCCCCCATGAAGGAGACAGGGAGGTGACATTCATCAAGGAAGACTGATCTGACGAAAGCACAGGGTTTCCCGCGCCAGAAACCGTTGCAGATGCCGGGGGCTGTGCCTGTGCAAGAGCATGCGGCGCAGTGGCAACATGCCCGCCCGGCACAGAACCAGAGGTTGCACACCCCGCCAGACACAACAGCCCAAGCGCGGAAAAAATGCGTGTTTTCAATACCATTCAGCAATCCAATACAAAAAAGCGCGGCCCCCGAAGGAGCCGCGCCTTTTATTTCCGATATCTTCCCTAAAAGGAAAAGAAAATCAGACGGAGTAGTACATTTCGAATTCAACCGGGTGCGGTGTGTGTTCGAAACGGTACACATCATCCCATTTCAGGGTGATGTAGCTTTCAATCTGGTCTTTGGTGAACACGCCACCAGCCAGCAGGAACTCATGATCCGCAGCCAGAGCTTCCAGAGCTTCACGCAGGGAGCCCGCAACTGTCGGGATCTGCTTCAGTTCTTCCGGCGGCAGGTCATACAGATCCTTGTCCATGGCATCGCCCGGGTGGATCTTGTTCTTGATGCCGTCCATACCAGCCATCAGCATGGCAGCGAATGCCAGATACGGGTTGGCTGTGGGATCCGGGAATCGTACTTCAACGCGCTTGGCCTTGGGGCTTGTTGCGTACGGAATACGGCAGGAAGCAGAGCGGTTGCGGGCGGAATATGCCAGCAGCACAGGAGCTTCAAAGCCCGGAATCAGGCGCTTGTAGGAGTTGGTGGACGGGTTGGTGAAGGCGTTTAGCGCCTTGGCGTGCTTGATAATGCCGCCAATGTAATACAGGGCCGTGTCGGACAGGTCTGCATAACCATTGCCAGCAAATGTGGGCTTGCCGTCTTTCCAGATGGACTGGTGAACGTGCATGCCGGAGCCGTTATCACCATAGATGGGCTTTGGCATGAATGTTGCGGTCTTGCCGTAGGAATTGGCAACATTGTGCACACAGTATTTATAGATCTGCATGAAGTCTGCTGCGCGTACCAGCGTTTCAAACTTGGTGCCAAGTTCGTGCTGAGACTGCGCCACTTCATGGTGGTGCTTTTCAATAGCCAGACCCATTTCGCCCATGGCTGCCAGCATTTCTGCGCGCAGATCGCTTTCGCTATCCACTGGCGGTACGGGGAAGTAACCACCCTTCACACCCGGACGATGGCCCATGTTGCCTTCAGGATATTCCTTCAGGGATGCATCGGGGCCTTCAATGCTGTCGAGCTGATACTTGCCGTAGTTCGGGCCGGTACCAAACAGCACGTTGTCGAAGATGAAGAATTCAGCTTCCGGGCCAAAGAATGCCGTATCACCCAGACCGGAGGACTTGAGGTACTGCTCAGCCAGCTTGGCGGTGGAGCGCGGGTCGCGGTTGTAAGGCTGCCCGGTGGAAGGTTCGATAATATCGCAGAACAGGATCAGCTGCGGACGAGCAGAGAAAGGATCCATCACTGCGGATGTGGGATCCGGCAGCAGAACCATGTCGCTTTCGTTAATGGCTTTCCACCCACCGATGGAAGATCCATCAAACATGAAGCCATCGGTAAAGCTATCTTCCTCGATGGTGCTGACATACTGGCATGTGTGATGCCACTTGCCCTTTGGGTCTGTAAAACGCAGATCCACCAGTTCCACAGAGTGTTCCTGAATCAGATCAAAAACCTTGGCAATTGCAGCAGCCTTGCTGTCACCCGCCGGAGCTGTTTTCTTTACCATGCTCTCTTCACCTAAGCTTTGTCAGCATGCCGCACTTTGCGGGCACGCGGTCTGCGGGAATAATGTACGCGCACGTTCGCGCCCCATACTTGCGCATGGGCCGTATCAGATTGCGTCTTCCCCTCGTTCCCCGGTACGGATTCGCACCACGTCATCCACCGGACTCACGAAAATCTTGCCATCGCCAATGCGGCCTGTGCGGGCCGCAGCGGAAATGGCTTCTACCGCCCGCTCCACCATGGAAGCAGGGCAAACAACTTCAATCTTCATCTTGGGCAGGAAATCAACAATGTATTCCGCGCCGCGATAAAGCTCCGTATGCCCCTTCTGCCGCCCGAAACCCTTGGCTTCGATCACGGTAATACCCTGCAACCCAAGCTCATGGAGGGCTTCTTTTACCTCATCCAGCTTGAAGGGCTTGATTATGGCCTCGATCTTCTTCATCGCGCGTCGTCAACACACCATTGTTGTGCCCGTATTTTGGGCCTGTCCGTTCATGATACCCCCTCCCCCTATAGGCAGAAGGCACCCCATACCGTTACACTTGCACGGCTTGCCCGTGCGGGCAATCAGGCAGATGCAAATTTGTATCGATAAAGCACCAAATCAACTGTTTACGCCAAATGTTTCGGTATCGCGTCTTATTCGCCTCTTTCCGCCAGCGGGGCAAGGAACTTTGTAATGACAAAATTGCTTAACAGGCAGATTGCCAACCAGCCTGTCACTATTTTCACGCTTATGTCCGAGCTGGCGCGCAAGCATAACGCCATCAATCTTGGGCAGGGTTTTCCTGATACGGAAGGCCCGCAGGACATGGTGCAACTGGCCGCAGATGCCCTGCTTGATGGGCGCAACCAGTATGCGCCCCTTACAGGCCTGCCAGAACTGCGCGCCGCCGTTGCAGGTGCCTCTGCCCGATTCCAGAACATTCCCGTTGATGCCGAATCGGAAGTGGTTGTGACCTCCGGCGCAACCGAGGCCCTGGCAGCCTCCTTCATGGCGCTGATAGAACCGGGCGATGAAGTGGTGCTGATAGAACCGCTTTACGATACCTATCTGCCCGTTGTGCGCCAGCTTGGGGGCATCCCGCGCCTTGTGCGGCTGGAAGCACCAGATTGGGCGCTCCCGCGTGAGGCCCTGAAGAACGCCTTTGGCCCCCGCACCAAGGCCATTGTGCTAAACACCCCCATGAACCCCACCGGCAAGGTGTTCACCGCCGAGGAACTAGCCTTCATTGCCGACCTGATGCGCCAGCATGATACCTACGCCATTTGCGATGAGGTGTATGAACACCTTGTATTTGGCGCGCCGCACCTCTCGCTCATGGCGTTGCCGGATATGCGTGAACGCTGCATCCGTATTGGCAGCGCAGGCAAAAGCTTTTCCTTTACGGGCTGGAAGGTGGGTTACGTTACCGCCCCAGCCCCACTGGCAGCCGTTGTGGCCAAGGCGCACCAGAACCTTGTATTTGCCACCGCCCCCAACCTGCAACGCGCCGTGGCCTTTGGGCTGAACAAGGATACCGCCTACTTTACCCAACTGGCGCAGGAGATGGATACAAAACGCCAGATCCTTTCTGCCGGGCTGGCCCGTGTGGGCTTTGGCGTGTTGCCCTGCCAGGGCAGTTACTTTGTGATGGCAGATATTACCCCGCTGGCAAACGGGCTGGATGACATGGCCTTCAGCCGCCTGCTGACAGAGCAGGCCGGTGTCACCACCATTCCCGCATCTGCCTTTTACGATGCACAAAGCGGCACACCCCCGCGCAACCTGATTCGCTTTGCCTTTTGCAAGCGTGAGGAGGTGCTGATTGAAGCTGTGGCCCGTCTGGAACAGTGGAAAAGCCGCCAGAGCTGATTTTTCTATATAAAAACGCCAGAAGTGATTGACGAACGACGCAGTTTTCTCTAAACGTCCGCTTGCTGTGCGGCGGACGTAGCTCAGCTGGTAGAGCGCCGGTTTGTGGTACCGGTGGTCGCGGGTTCAAGCCCCGTCGTTCGCCCCAGCATATTTCCTTAAAAAATTGAATGATATGTGTACAGCAACAGCCCTGTGCTTCGTACACGGCATTAAAACAGTGCTTGAATAAACCACTGCACGGCGCTTTGTGCTGCCCGGCCTTGAGTTTACAAAAAAGAAAGCCGGCCAGTTTGGTCTGACCGGCTTTTGCCAAAACACTCTTAAACGTTGCCTTGCATGAACTGGCATAAACCCTGTTCAAAAACGGCACCCTCAGGTTCCAGAAACGTATCTTGGCCACCTACATGGTGTGGCATTACCAGCAGGGGTGCGGCACCACCAACAGGGGGGCGCCTTCCTCTATGAAGCGTATCCGCAAATCATTCCAGCGCGGCGCAACAAAGCGCGCATAAGCCTGCGCCAGTGCGCACTGGTCAATACACCAGTTGGTTGGATTTTCCGGGCTGTATGTCCGCTGCACATAATTGTGCAGATACCGCCCGATCTGCGGCAGAAGCTCTGTTTCCCCAAAATAGGACAGGCCCGTACCAAAGCTCCACGGTTCTCCGTTTATCTGTTTGCCTTCATGGTTGTAAGCATTCAGCAGGAACCCGTAATCCGAACCGGATGTAAGCTCCTGCCACAAGACCGGGAAATCTTCCGGGAAGTAGCCATCGCAATTGGCTATCAGCACGGGGCAATGCCACTGGCTCACAATATGCGGCAGCATCAGGTAACGAATGCAGGGATACGTGGCTTCGTTCGCATGGCTCAGCTGCCCGTGCGTGAAGGACACATCCATCCCACGGTCTTTTTCCGAGAAAAAGGACACAAGATCCCGCATCAGGATCAACTGCTCATCCGTGGGCCGATCCACACCCAAACATAGGCGGAAGCGCCCGTGTTCTGGGTGTGCCTGACACGCCCGCATTAAAGACATGACAAGCTTGGGTACAAAGCGGAAATACGTATTATCACATCCAAAAACCAGACAGGCATCTGGCGTATCCGCCTCGGTCCGATCGGGCGCTACGCTGGAATGCCAGCTCCAGCCTGCAATGCCCAACTCGTCCGTTACCTGCTGGTCGTGCAGGTTATAGGCGGCAGCTTCCGGCAACCATGTATAAACGCCAGAATTGTAGCGAATAGCCTTGATGCCGGAATCTTTGGAAAGCTTGCGGGCCGCCACGTAGTGCGGGTCTGCGCTGGCGCGATCCTGATTGAGCCATGCATAATGGCCCGACACAACCTGGTTCCAGTATTGCGCTCTGTTTTGCGCCAGATCGGTCTGCACCAGTTGCAGCCGTTCTTCCTGCGTGCTGGCAGAGGCGACTTCTTCAAACAAGTAGGAATAGGCCTGCCGCACATCTTCTGCCCTCAGCATGGCGGCCGGCAAAGGCACCATTAAAACGTTAAAGGCAGGGTCAAACTCTTCTGTGTCTGGCAGATCTTTCAAGGCGGCAGGCAGCAAAAGCAGTGCGGCCTCTCCCTGCTCTGTCCGCTGCACCAACTGCGTAAGCTGTTCGGGTATGGGGGCATCGCCAAACCGGCCTTTCAGAGCCAGAGCGGCCAAATCTGCAGCCTGCTTGGTCTCACCTTCCCGCAATGCCAGAATGGCAGAAAAGAAGGAGATATCTGGCCGGAAATCCTGCAACGCCGCACACAACACCGCAGTGCGCGCCAAGCCAAGCTGCCCTGCTTTGGCGCAGTTTTTTGCCAGCTCCAGCAGACAGCCAGAATCTTCGGGGGCTACAAGCAAACGTTGGCGGGCAGCCTGTGCAGCCTTCACAAACGGGCTATCCCCCATGGCCTGTATCTGCGCAGACAGCGCCGCCATAAAGGTTTTTTGCACCGCCATGGGGCTGGGCTGGAGCACAATTTCCTGCTCACGCCCATCGGAAATCACAATGGCATCACCTTTTTCACGTAGGAAAAGGGTGCGCAGATCCCACTTACGCTCACCAAGATGCAACACACATTCATGAAACGAAACATGTTCAGCCTGCTGCTGCCCGGGAATTAGCCATTTACCCTGCGCCAGACGGGCCAGCAAAGGCACATGCTGGCTGAGCACGGGCACAAATCGTTCCCATGTCAGAACATGCGGCATCCATGCCAGTTCAGCATGCTGATTGGCACACAAAAAGTTTGCACCATCCCCCAAGGTCACCAGCCCTCTGTTATCACCCTCTTCCACAACGCCAACCGCAATATCCGCAAACCCTTGCAGACTATTGCTTGCGGGGTCCAACTGAACCACCTTCCACTGCGAAGAAACGGCCTGCGCAACCGGAATGCCCGTCAGATAGAAATCACGATGAGCCAGAATGTGCCCGTGAAATGATATAAAAGAAAACATGCCTCAGCTTACCCCGGCTGCCCGTTCCATACGCGGGATCATGATTTTGGCTGACACGTGCATACAGGCGGCCAGCCATTTTTCTTAATAATGCACAGAGTTAGCATAACATCTCTCCCACGGCACCTCTTGAGCGGGATGGAATGCTCCATCCGCCCACAGCCCTGACATGTTTGTGATAACAGGGCCTACCCCGCAAAAAACAAAGATTTTTGCCCGCGCCTAAGCACCATTGCGCCCAACAGGGCCTGTTCTGTCCTGATCGTGAACAGCGCAGTGTTGCATCCCTGCTTATAGTCTCAATTCGCGCACTGCATGATGCCTATGCGTATTCCGCATCTGCGCGCAACGAATGCAAGACACTCTTCGAATCGGATGCAGTATTATGGCTAAAATCAAGGTCAAGAACCCGGTGGTGGAAATGGACGGGGATGAAATGACCCGTATCATCTGGCACTTCATTCGTGAGCGCCTGATTCTGCCCTATCTGGATATTGACCTGAAATATTACGATCTGGGCATAGAAAACCGTGATGCCACGGATGACAAGGTGACCGTAGAAGCCGCAGAAGCCACCAAACGCTACGGCGTGGCCGTAAAATGCGCCACCATCACCCCCGATGAAGCACGGGTGAAGGAGTTTGGGCTGAAAAAAATGTGGCGTTCACCCAACGGCACTATCCGCAATATTCTGGATGGCACCATTTTTCGTGAACCCATCATCTGCTCCAACGTGCCGCGCCTTGTGCTGCACTGGACAAAGCCCATCGTGATTGGCCGCCATGCCTATGGGGATATCTACCGCGCTGCGGAAACCAAGATCCCCGGCCCCGGCAAGGTGACGCTCAACTACATTCCCGAAGATGGTGGTGAGCCCATTACGCTGGATGTGCATGACTTCAAGGGCCCCGGCGTGGCGCTGGGCATGCACAACACCCGAGCCTCCATCGAAGGCTTTGCCCGTGCTTCCCTCTCCTATGGGCGGGACCGCAAGCTGCCGGTTTATCTGTCCACCAAGAACACCATCCTGAAAGCCTATGATGGCATGTTCAAGGATGTGTTTCAGGAAGTGTACGAAAAGGAATTCAAGGCCGAGTTCGAAAAGCTGGGTCTGACCTACGAACACCGCCTGATTGATGACATGGTGGCCTGCGCCCTTAAATGGCCGGGCGGCTATGTGTGGGCCTGCAAAAACTACGATGGCGATGTGGAAAGTGACATTGTGGCACAGGGCTTTGGCAGCCTTGGGTTGATGACATCCGTGCTGCTCAGCCCCAAGGGCGATGTGGTGGAAGCCGAAGCCGCGCATGGCACCGTCACCCGCCATTACCGTGAGCACCAGAAAGGCAAGCCCACCAGCACCAACCCCATTGCCTCCATTTTTGCATGGACACGTGGGCTGGCTTATCGCGGCCGCTTTGATGATACGCCAGACGTTGTGCACTTTGCCAACACGCTGGAAAAAGTGTGCGTAGATACCGTGGAAGGCGGGCAGATGACCAAGGATCTGGCGCTACTGGTGGGCAACGGCACCAAATGGCTGGACACGCAACCCTTCCTTGATGTGCTGGATGAAAAACTCAAGCAGGCCTTGGCCAAAGGCTGAACTTTCTGCCGCACGTCTTTTTGCCATGAGCATATCTGCACACCCCGGAGCAAATTCTGCTTCGGGGTGTTGCTTATTCTAGGCCATTGCGCACCGGCCCGTGCTGGCGCAAAACAGAAACTGTATTTTAATGTAACCAGATAAGGGAGCATCACGCCACGCCATGACTGATACGCCAGCAGAAACAGACGTAGCCATAATTGGCGCTGGCCCAGCCGGGCTTTTTGCCGCTTTTCAGTGCGCCATGCTGCGGCTGAACTGTGTGCTGATTGATGTGCTGCCAGAAGTGGGCGGCCAATGTGCAGCCCTGTACCCGGAAAAGCCGATTTACGATATTCCCGCCTGCCCCGCCGTAGAAGGCGCGCAACTTATTGCCCGGCTGGAAGAACAGATTGCCCCTTTCAACATCCCGCGCCTGCTCAAGCACCGGGTGGAAAGCCTTGAAGGCCACCGGGGCAACTTTACGCTGGGCACCAACCAGGGCACCACGCTAAAGGCCAAGGCCATTATTATTGCCGCCGGTGCAGGTGCCTTTGGCCCCAACCGCCCGCCGCTGGAAGGCTTGGAAGCGTTTGAAGATACCGGAGCCGTGCAATACTATGTGCGCCGCAAAGCCGATTTTGCAGGCCGCCGTATTGTTATTGCCGGTGGCGGCGATTCCGCGCTGGATTGGGCGCTTTCCCTCAAAGACAATGCAGAAAAGCTGTACCTCGTGCATCGGCGTGACAGGTTCCGCGGTGCGCCGGAAAGCCTGCGCCAGTTGGATGAGGCCGTAGCCGCCGGGCAGATTGAAAAGGTGGTGCCCTATCAGCTCCACGCCCTGCACGGCCAGAACGGCGCGCTGGAAGGCGTGGAAGTGGCTGATCTGGATGGCGCAACCCGCATGCTGGAAGCCGATGTGCTGCTACCTTTCTTTGGGCTGGCAACAGATCTGGGGCCTGTGGCGCGGTGGGGTATGGATACCATGCGCTCCACCATTCCCGTAACGCCCTCAAGCTGTGAAACCAGCCTGCCGGGCGTGTTTGCCGTAGGCGATGTGGCCACCTACCCCGGCAAACTGAAGCTGATTTTGCAAGGGTTTAGTGAAGCCGCCATGGCCGCTCACGCCATTTACCCCATTGTGAACCCGGATCAGGCGTTGCACTTTGAATATTCCACCAGCAAAGGTGTGCCTGCCTAAACCCCACGCCATTATGGCGGCATGGCCCCAAGCGGGCACAACATGCCGCCATTTTTTATAAACGCATCTTTGTTGTGCAATGGGTTAGGCACTTTTTGCGCGTTATTCTCGCATACCTCCCTACAGCGTGCGCCATGCCAGTTTTCTTCCGGGTTCTGGCGCGGTTGGGCGCAGCAAGGTATGGTGCCTGCCTGATCCATCTGCCTTGTGAGTAAGGATAAAACCGTGCAAGTCATCATTCTCGGCGCTGGCGTTATCGGGGTGACATCGGCCTGGTATCTGGCCAGCCTTGGGCATGAAGTCACGGTGATAGACCGCCAGCCCGCCCCAGCGCTTGAAACATCGTTTGCCAATGCGGGGCAGGTTTCCCCCGGATATTCCACACCATGGGCTTCTCCCGGCCTGCCGCTTCAGGCCGCAAAGTGGATGCTGCACCCCAAAACCAGCCCACTGGTTATTCGCAAACGGTTTGATCTGGCCATGCTGCGCTGGATGGAACAACTTTTAAAAAACTGTAATGCCCATGCGTATGATATCAACAAATCCCGCATGTTGCGCATTGCCGAATACAGCCGCGATTGTCTGGACGCCCTGCGTGAAGAAACCGGCATTACGTATGATGACAGGCAGCGCGGGCTGATCCAGCTTTTCCGCACCAACAAACAGATAGACACCGCCCAGCACGATATGCGCCTGCTGGCAGAAGCCAACATTCCGCACCAGCTTTTGGCGGTGGATCAGGTTTTAGAGCACGAACCCGGCCTAGCCCATGCCAAGCATCTGCTTACGGGTGGGCTGTATTTACCCGGTGATGAATCGGGCGATGCACATATTTTCACCCAAAGGCTGGCCCGCATGGCAGAAGCCAAGGGTGTGAAGTTTGTATATGACACCACCATTCTGGGTCTGGATGCCGCAGCGGATGAGATTATGTCTGTGCGCACCAGTGCCGGGCACTTCCGGGGGGATGCCTATATTGTGGCCATGGGCAGCTACAGCCCGCTGCTGCTGCACCCGTTGCGCGTGCATCTGCCCGTTTACCCCGTAAAAGGCTATTCCCTCACCCTGCCCCTTACGGATGAAACCCACGCCCCCACATCCACCGTGAATGATACATCCTACAAACTGGCCATTACGCGGCTTGGCAACCGGATCCGGGTAGGTGGCACGGCGGAACTGACGGGTTACAGCCAGAAGCTAAGCTCCGACCGGCGTGAAACGCTGGAACTTTCTTTTTCTGAACTGTTTGGCGGCGGAGACCTGACCGCCGCAACCTACTGGACAGGCCTGCGCCCCTGCACGCCAGATGGCACACCCGTTATTGGCCCTGTGCCTGCCTTTACAAACCTGTGGCTGAACACCGGCCACGGCACGCTGGGCTGGACAATGGCCTGTGGTTCTGGCCGTTTGATTGCAGACCTTGTGCACGGCAAAAAGCCCGATATTCCGGCGCTGGATCTTTCCATCAGCCGCTATAACTAAGCTGTCACGGGCTTGCCCGCTGCGGCGCTGATCTAGCTGTTTATAAAAAACAGCCCTCTACATCGGGCACAAAAAAAGGCCGCAGTGGCAAAACCACCAGCGGCCTTTTTAATGTGCGCAGCTTTATGCCGCAGCAGGCAGGAAGCACCGCGCCTGTAACGCAGTGCCCCTTTCTGCCGGGTTATTACTGAGCAGATTCGGAAGAAGAAGCGTCAGAAGCCGGAGCTGCGGCTTTCTTCTTACCGTGGTGCTTGCCACCGTGGTGCTTACCTTTGTGGCCTTTGTGCTTGCCTTTGTGGGCAGCTGCACCTTTGCTTTCTTCGGTTTTACCAGCTTCTTCAGCAGCCGGACCAGCGCCTTCTGGGGCAGCAGCAGGAGCAGCAGCTTCCGGAGCAGCAGGTGCGGCAGGAGCAGCAGCTTCCTGAGCGAAGGAAGGAGCAGCAGCGCCCAGCAGGGCAACGGTGGACAGAGCCGCAAGCAGACGACGAGAAATCATAGAATGTCTCCAAAAACCTGTGGTCCAATCCGCCTCATGCAGGACAACCCCGCATCCAGCACATAGACCGGTTTATGCATTGCTTATTATCACGGCAAAAGCACAGCGTCTTGAGCTAAAATTTGTGCAATCTTTGCACATATCACCGCTCTGCCACTTGACAGCCGTAAACAGGCCATATTGGCACGGGCAAAACCAAAAAAACCGCCCTGTAACAGGCGGTTTTTATAGGAAAAAGCACTTCAAGCACTTCTGTATGTGACAAAATGATGTAACCGAAAAAAATATGCCTACACCATAAACGCGCCACACTTACAGGCTGCCCAAAAGCTGGGCAGCCCACAAGTTACAGAATCAGTCTACTTTCTTGGCGCGCTTCTTGCGTTCGTTAGGGTCCAGATACCGCTTACGCAGGCGGATGGCAGATGGGGTTACTTCCACCAGCTCATCATCTTCAATGTAAGCAATAGCCTGTTCCAAAGACATACGGCGCGGCGGGGTCAGCAGCAGGGCTTCGTCCTTACCGGCGGCACGCATGTTGGTCAGCTTCTTTTCACGGATCGGGTTTACTTCCAGATCATTCTCACGGGAATGCTCACCAATGATCATGCCCTGATAAACCGTTTCACCCGCATCCACGAACAGCGTGCCACGATCCTGCAGGGAGAACAGGGAGTACTGCGTGGTTGCCCCGTTTTCTGCAGAAATCAGAGAGCCGTTGCGGCGGCCTTCCACGGTGCCAGCATAAGGCCCGTAATGGGAGAACAGACGGTTCATGATACCCGTGCCGCGCGTGTCGGTCAGGAACTCACCGTGATAACCAATCAGTCCGCGAGACGGGATGACGAATGTGAGACGCACCTTGTCACCGCCGGAGGGGCGCATGTCCTGCATCTGGCCTTTGCGGAGGGACATCTTTTCCACCACAACGCCGGAATAGGGTTCGTCCACATCAATGGTAACTTCTTCGTAAGGCTCTTCGCGCTCACCGGTTTCTTCATTGGTGCGGAACAGCACGCGCGGGCGGCCGATTGTCAGCTCAAAGCCTTCACGGCGCATGGTTTCAATCAGCACACCAAGCTGAAGTTCACCACGGCCGGCCACTTCAAACGCTTCGCTTTCGGGGCTGTCCGTCACGCGAATAGCAATGTTGCTTTCGATTTCCTTGAACAGACGGTCACGAATCTGGCGAGACGTCACCTTCTTGCCTTCACGGCCACCCAGCGGGCCATCGTTCAGGCGGAAGGTCATGGACAGTGTCGGCGGATCAACCGGAATAGCTTCCAGCGGGGCTTCAACTTCCGGGGCGGCAATGGTGTCTGGAATGGTGGCTTCAGACAAACCGGCCACGGCCACAATGTCACCAGCTTCCACTTCTTCCACACCCACGCGGTCCAGACCACGGAAGGAAAGCAGCTTGGTCAGGCGGCCTGTTTCCACCACGGAGCCATCGGCCCGCAGCACCTTAACAGGCATGTTCACCTTGGCGCGGCCCTGTTCCACACGGCCTGTCAGCACGCGGCCCAGAAAGTTGTCACTTTCCAGAATGGTGGCTGTCATGGCGAAGGGCTTGTCTTTATCCAGATTCGGAGCTGGCACATGGCGCAGGATCAGCTCGAACATCGGGCTCAGGTCCTTGCGGGCGCCGTCCAGCGTTTCATCTGCCCAGCCCTGACGGCCAGAAGCAAACAGCATCGGGAAGTCAAGCTGCTCATCATTTGCGCCAAGGGCTGCAAATAGATCGAAAATTTCGTTGTGCACTTCATCGGGGCGGGCATCGCCACGGTCAATCTTGTTCACAACCACAATTGGCTTCAGGCCGCGGGCCAGTGCCTTGCCAACCACAAACTTGGTCTGCGGCAGCGCACCTTCGGCGGAGTCCACCAGCACAATGGCGCCATCCACCATGCTTAAAATACGTTCCACTTCCCCGCCAAAGTCGGCGTGTCCGGGTGTATCAATAATGTTGATACGGGTATCTTTCCAGACAACGGATGTGCACTTGGCAAGAATGGTAATGCCACGTTCGCGTTCCAGATCGTTGCTGTCCATTGCGCGTTCGGCAACGTGCTGGTTTTCGCGGAACGAACCCGACTGCTTGAGCAGTTCGTCAACCAGAGTCGTCTTGCCGTGGTCAACGTGGGCAATGATGGCGATATTGCGGATATCCATGTAAAGGCCTGATATTCCCTGCGGGCCACGCCACCGCTTTCTGCCTGAAAGGGTGGAGAATGGCTTTGCTGATGTTTGCTTGGCCAGACAAATAGCCGCCCGCGCGCAGGAATGCACGCAAAATCCTCACCAGTGCGTATCATGGCTGCCACCGGGGGTGGCTGCACACAGGCCGCACGGCTTGCATTTACCCCCTTATGGTGGTGTGCTCCGCACCGTAGAACACATTATATTGAAAGGGTTTTTAGCATGGATATTCAGGCCATAGATCAAACCTACAACCAGTTTCAGGCACAGGCCCAACAATCTGCCACCGCGCTGCAAACGCTGTGCGCCAAAATGCAAACCGCAGCCGATGGCGGAGATATGCAGGCCCGTGAATGGCTGCTGGACCTGAAGGAACTGGCCCTTTCCCTGCGTGATGAGCAATCTCAGGTTATCAACCTGCTTCAGGCCCTGCACACGGCCCTTGCCACACAGGTGCAGCAGAATGTGGCCCCGCCGCAGCCCTCCGCCCTCAGCACCGTCAAGCCGGAAGTGGAAAATGTGCTGAATGATGTGATCAACTCCGGCTTTGCCCATTCCCTTGCATCTGGCGCGGGGTTTGGCATTGGCAACACGCTTATCAACAAACTGTTCTAAATGCGCGCACGCCCAAGGGCGTGAAGGCTGGCTCCGGCGCACGCAACCGGCTACAAGCCAGCCTATGCTGCTTCACCCTCCTGCGCGTTCTGCCATAAGCGCCGCCCCCACCCTTTCCCTTACTGTTGTAGGGCTTATGTTCGGGCTGGTTATGGGGTTGGGTGCGCCCCTGTTTACGCTGGAAATGGTGGATCTGGGCTTTGGCACCGGCATGATTGCCGCCAACACCATGATGCACGCTGTGGGCTCTCTGGCCATTGCGCCGTTTATCCCGCGCATCAGCATGGCCTTGGGGCCCAAGCGGGCCGTTACACTGGCTTTGCTTACGGGCGCTGCCACGCTGGCCCTTTTTCCGCTGCTGCCGTTTATCTGGGTGTGGTTTGGCCTGCGCACCGTGCTGGGGGCTGCGTGCGAGATTATTCTGGTGCTTTCTGAAAGCTGGCTGAACCAGATTACGCCAGACCACGCCAGAGGCCGCGTGATGGGGCTTTACAGCACGCTGCTTTCCATTGGCATTGCCGCAGGCCCCGCCTTGCTAACTGTAACGGGCCGCACCAGCGCCCTGCCCTTTGCCTGTGCCAGTATTGGCCTGCTGGTTGCCACCGGGCTTGTGGCAGCGCCGTGGTTGCCGCACCCGCAGCTTACACCTCCACAACGCCCCAGCCTGCTGCGCTATCTGCCTTTGGCCCCCATAGCCATTGCCGCAACATTGCTGATTGCCATGCTGGATTCGGCCGCCACCTCTTTTCTGGCGCTGTACGCCATGCACTCCGGGTGGTCAGAACATGGCGCCACACTGTTACTGAGCATCATGCTGCTGGGTGCTACTGCGTTCCAGATTCCCATTGGCTGGATAGGAGACCGCACAAGCCGCCGCTGGCTTCTGGTTTCATTAGCCGGGGTGGCTGCGGCGGGCGCGTTGCTGTGGCCGGTGGCTATCCATCACCCCGGCATAGCCCATGCGGTGCTGTTTGCGTGGGATGGCGTGTTTGCCAGTATTTACACAGTGGCCATGTCTGTTGTGGGAGACCGCTATAAAGGCGGAGACCTGATAGCCATTTACACCCTCAGCTCCCTTGCATGGGGTGCGGGCGCGTTTGCAGGGCCTGCGCTGGCTGCCAGTTCCATGGCCGCTGCGCCAGATGGTCTGGCATGGTTTGCCGCCATCACCTGTGCGTTGTTTGGCCTGCTGCCCCTGCTCCTGAAGAAAAGCGCTTAACCGCTGCGCTTTCTCAGGCTGGGGCGGCGCCTTGGGTGTTCACCTGCAAACGGTAGAGGGAATCCCCCGCGCACATAAACAGCCAATCGCGCTTGGGGCCGCCAAATGTCAGGTTGGAAACACTCTGCGGCAGACGAATGCGGCCAATAAGGTGCCCTTCGGGGTTAAACACAAACACCCCGCACAGCCCCACCGGCCCGCTTACACCGCACCAGATGTTGCCATGCACATCGGCCTTCATGCCATCTGGCCCCATCTGCACACCTTCAAACCGCATGTTGGTGAACAGACGCGGGTTGGAAAGCGGCAGTTCCTCCTTGTGCAGATCAAACACATGCACGGCCTGATCTCCATCATGCCCATGCCCGCCCGGCTGCTTGCCGGATGAAATAACATAAAGCCGCGAAAAATCGGGCGAGAAGCACAGCCCGTTGGGGTTGGGCAACTGCGCCTGCGTGAGCACCACATCCAGATGGCCCGTGGCATCTACACGGAAGGTATGGTCTGCCTGCCGGCGCGAACCACCCAGCGTGCCAATAAGTTCTTCCCCTATTTTCCAGCGGATATGCCCATCCGGGTTGGCCTCACCGCCCGGCATGTCGGCATGGCCTTCGGCCACGTTGTCTCCATATCCCGGATCGGTAAACCAGATGCTGCCATCCGGGTGGGCTATCACATCATTGGGGGAGTTGAGGGAATGGCCCTCAAACTTGTCGGCCACCACATGGGCGGAGCCATCGTGCTCCCACCTGATCACGCGGCGCAAAAAGTGCTCGCACGTAATCTGGCGGCCCTGATAATCAAACGTGTTGCCATTGGCGTGGTAGGATTCCGGGCGAAAAATCGTTACCTCCCCCGTTTCCCACAAATAGCGATACTGCCGGCTGGCCACCACATCACTAAACAACAGATACCGCCCTTGGGATGACCACGCAGGCCCTTCCAGCCATGTGCCTTTATCCCACACACGGTGCAGCGCGGCGTTGCCGTACAGCAGATCCCGGAAGGAGCGATCAATCACCAGCACGTCCGGGTCTGGCGTATAAACGGGCGGAGCGTTTACCCCCCATTGGCGCGGCGGATTGGTGGTAACATCGGGCGGGCGCACGGTATCGGGCAGAACCTCATCCGCCCCACGGGCCAGCACCGGGGCCGCCACGGTTGCAGAAAGCGCGGTTATGCCTTTCAGCATTGCGCGTCTTGCCAGCCTGCTACGTGGGGGTGCCATTGAGCCTCCTGCGTTTACCGGGCAATTTCTGCCATATGGAGCGGGTGCATACTGCCTTGGCCCTGCACTGTCACCCCTTTGGCTGCGGCAACCCCTTTGCGCAAGGGCATGGGGCCATTGCAAACCCCCTGCCCTGCACGGTTTTCAGCCAATACGCGCCACGCGCAAAAGGTTGGTAGACCCACTTACGCCAAAGGGCACACCGGCGGCTATCACCACGGAATCCCCTTCCGCCCCTATGCCCGCCCGGTTGACCACATCCAGCGCGGCGTCCACCACATCTTCCACCGTGGTTGTGGGCTTGTGTGGCGCGCTTACAAAGGCCCGCACACCCCATACCAGCGCCATGCGCCGGGCAGATGTATGTGTGGGCGTAATGCCCAGAATGGGGCATGTGGGCCGTTCACGCGCAATACGTAGCGCCGTGGGGCCGCGGTGCGTGTAGGCCACAATGGCCGGGGCCTTGAGCGTATCTGCCACCTGCTGCACGGCACTGGCAATGGCATCGGCCACGTAATCTTCCGGGGCCAGACGGGCTGCGGCCATATGGGCCTGCCAACCGGCATCTTCCTCCACCCGCCACAAAATGCGGTTCATAATCCGCACAGCCTCACGCGGGTATTTGCCCGCTGCGGATTCGGCAGAAAGCATTACGGCATCTGCACCATCAAACACGGCTGTTGCCACATCCGATGCCTCGGCCCGTGTGGGGGTTGGGGCAGAAATCATGCTTTCCAGCATCTGGGTGGCCACCACAACGGGTTTGCCCAGCCTGCGGGCAGCGCGAATAATGCGCTTTTGCACCAGCGGTACGGTTTCGGGCGGCAGTTCAACGCCCAGATCCCCACGCGCCACCATAACTGCATCAGACAGTTCCAGAATGGCGTCCAGATTTTCAACGGCCTGCGGTTTTTCCAGCTTGGTCAGCACGGCGGCGCGCTCACCCACCAGCGCACGGGCCTGCGCTACATCCTCGGCCCTCTGCACAAAGGAAAGGGCCACGTAATCCACCCCCAGATCCAGCGCAAAGGCCAGATCCTTGCGGTCTTTTTCCGTCAGGGCGGGAATAGGCAGCGCCACATCCGGCACGTTCACGCCTTTATGGTCAGAAAGCGGGCCACCTACATCCACCCGCGTTTCTATCCAGTCTGGCCCTACCTTTTCCACCACAACGGCCAGCTTGCCATCATCCATCAGCAGGCGGCTGCCGGGGCGCACGGCACTGATAATTTCTGGGTGCGGCAGGTTTACGCGGTGCTCATCCCCCGGCACGTCAGACAGATCGAACCGAAAGGTGGCGCCCGGCTGCAAGATAATGCGGCCTGCGGCAAAGCGGCCCACGCGCAGCTTTGGCCCCTGCATATCGGCCAGAATACCAATAGGGGTGCCCAGTTCTTCTTCCAACCGCCGCACAATGGCGTGGCGGGCGGCGTGATCTTCATGCGTGCCGTGGGAGAAGTTGAAGCGGAACACATCCGCCCCGGCCAAAGCCAGATCGCGGATGGTTGCATAATCTGAAGAAGCCGGGCCGAGTGTGGCCACAATTTTAGTACGGCAGGTTTGCGCCTGTTCTGCGCCCGAACCCTGTTGTGTGGATTCAGCCATATCTGTTTCTCCTTCTAGTCCGCTGGGGTCTTTCAGGAGGGGTTAACGGCCTCATCAGCATCCACACCCCAGATCGCCTTGCGTGGCACCCAGCCATTATACTGTTTAACGGAAACCCTGCACCAGGCAGACCCCGCCGCACATTCCTTAACAGAGCCTACAGCACCCGGTTTCAGCACCGCTACAACGGGGGCGTCATCACTGGCACTTGCACGAAGCATAACGGCACCCGCAATGCTTTTGGCATCATCCAGCGTGGGCACTGTTTCTACAACGCGCGTATCCATGTGGCCGGATGCGGGAATTTTCTCACCATTCTTGTCCAGCTTGGGTGCTATGGGGGCATCATCCCCCGGGGGTTCACCCGGCACCAGAAAATCTCGCCCGCCTGCAAGGGTGGCCTGCTGCATCCAGCCCTTCTGGCCCGTGGGGTCTTCTACCAGACGCCACACATCAAATTCACGCTCGATCCGCACCGGCATACCGCGGCGATGATACACCCAGATAATGGGGAAACGCTGCCCCGGCCCGGCACGCATGTTCACTTCATCCGCCCGCAATGCCGCATAACGTGGCAGCGGCAAGCCCGTTACGGTACCCTTTGGCGGTTCTGGCGCGGCATCTGCCGGAGGAGTGGCCGGGTTTGCGGCATCTGCTGCGGCTGTGCCAGCGGCAACTGCCCCCGCTGCCGCCCCTGCGGCAGCCGTGGCGGCAGGGTGGTGCTTGGCGGCAGCGGTATGTGTGGCTGTGGCCTCATGCCCAGCAACGTGGTGCTTTTTATGATGCTTGCTCTTTTTGCTGTGCGTAGCCTTAGCCTCTGCACTGTCTGACTTTGCGGTGTCCGACTTGGCGGAAGCCTTTTTTCCCGCCTTGGCAGAAGCACCTTCATGCGTGGCCCCTGCATGATGCGCGTGGTGGCTGTGCGCCGAGGTTTTTTTCTGCTCTGCCGCATTGGCAGAAACCGTGGGAACACTGGCAAAAGCCACGGCACAGCCTGCCGCACAGGCAAGCAGGTGAAGCCGGAAAATGGAAGAGCGTGTGAACATCATGCCTGCATCCCTGCCAAGAGAGACGCGCCGGGGCAAGAGGCATCACACCTTATCCCGCGCGTGGCGGCAGATAAGGGCGGACGCCCTGCCCTGCCAAAGCCGCGGCAAATCTAAGCCAAACCTTGCATTCCCGCCAGACATGCCCCGCACATGCAGCCTATGCCCAACACACCCTGCCTGCACAGCCCTTGGGGAAAAGACCCGTATTCTCCGCCGCCTGAAGGTGCTGCATGCGTAAGTGCAACAGGAGTCGCAGCCGCATATGTGTTTGTGACTGCCTACCCGGCAGAAGGTGCGGCCTGTTGTTGGGGCGTGTGGGCATGTTCCGCCCCCATGCCGCCACATACGGGGCAGTTGGGGTCTGCCTCCAGCATAATGGTGGTAAAGCGCGTGCGCAGGGCATCCCACATCAGCAAACGCCCAGCCATGCTTTCCCCTATATTCAGCAGCTCCTTCAGGGCCTCGGTGGCCTGCAAGGTGCCCATCACGCCCGTTACGGCGCCAAACACCCCGGCCTCACCACAGCTCAGGCCAGAGGCTTCACCATCGGTTTGTGGGTAGAGGCAGTGGTAACACGGCCCACCGCGCCACGGGCGAAAGGTGGAAAGTTGCCCCTCAAACCGCTGCACAGCGGCGGAAACCAGCACTTTGCGGGTTTTTACACAGGCGGCGTTCACCACATAGCGGGTGGCAAAGTTATCGCACCCATCACACACCAGATCGTACTGGCTTATCAGCCCTTCTGCGGATATCGCATCCAGCCGCTGGGGGTGTGTTTCCACCACAATACCGGGGTTGAGGGCCTCCAGCGTGGCGCGGGCGGAGTCTATCTTCCTGCGGCCCACATCTGCCGTGGCGTGCAGGATCTGCCGCTGAAGGTTGGAAAGCTCCACCACATCATCATCCACCAGCCCGATGCGCCCTACACCGGCTGCGGCCAGATACAGTGCCGTGGGTGAACCCAAGCCCCCCGCGCCAATAATCAGCACGGAAGCCCCTTTCAGCGCCATCTGCCCAATTCCGCCAACCTCGGGCAAAAGAATGTGGCGGGAATAGCGCTGGATCTCGTCTTCAGAAAACTGCGAAATCATGGTGGGGCGTCCTGAAAAAAGTAAAAAAGGCAGTGAACCGATCGGTCAGAATGGCGTTAAACAGCCATCATGCTTCGTGTTGTGGCAGAAATCACGTTTTTGTAATAACACCCAAAACATGACATGTTAGTGTGCATCAGAGGTATGCTTCTGTTATAGTAACCTGCAAAATCAACATAAGAGGAATGCAAACATGATATCCCTTCCTCAGTTTGGGCAACCTGCCCGAGCAGCCAGTCTGACCCCGCGCCAGACCGCGCGGGGGATATGTGTTGCCTCAGCCGCAGCAGCGCTGGGTGTGTATCTGGCTTCCCCTTTTGTCACGCTGTGGAGCGTGGGTTCCGCCCTGCACGCGCACGATATGACGGCCCTTGGCCAGGTCATCAACTGGGGGGCGCTGGATGCCTCCATCAAGCACCAGACGCTGAATGGCCTGCACCTTGTGCCTACCTCGGACGATCTGCCCGAGTTTGGTGAATCCTTTGCTGCCACCGCTGTTTCCAATGCGGTGGATACCACGGTCACGCAAAACAATCTGGGCATGCTGGTCGATCAGGCCATTCCGGCGGCGGTGCCGGTCAGCCAGCCCAATATTTCCTTCGCCTCTCTGGCGGCCCATGCTTCCGTAAGGTTTGCACGGCTTGATCAGTTTGTGGCGGAAGTGCCCCTGCCGGGGCATGAGCGTGAAACGCCCCTGCGCATTGAAATGCGGATACAGGGCTGGCGCTGGAAAATTACCAATGTGGAATTCCCCACTGCGCGGGCTCCAGTGCTTCAGGCTTCTGCGGCGCCGTCCAACGCCTGAAATCTAACCCGCCTTCTCCCTAGCGCATGTGGGTGGCCCTTATAAAAAAGGCCACCCACCCGCAGGCGGCAATAGAGTGCCAGCCTACGCATGAAGTGGCCTTGCAAGCCTGTGCGCCAGATTTATTTGGCTGCGGGCAGGTCTTCTTCCAGCACCACAATGTTTACGGCGTAGGACACATCACCATCTTCATCATCACGATGGATGGTGCCAATCACTTCACCATCTGCTGCCAGTTCAACAGACATACCTGCACGGGGTGCGGGGTTGATGGTCAGCTTTTCGGAACCCAGCAGCCTGCGCAGAGCTGTCTGGAGCCGGGAGATTTCTGAAGGAGATATGGAACCGCTCATGTCATTCTTTTCCTGCTGGCATAACTTTGCGCCAAAATAAGACAGGCCGCGCAGGCATGGGCCACCCCGCCCAAAAATGGTGGAGCGACCGGGCACTGGCGCGGCCGCCTTTCCGATCTGTGGCCCCGCTATAGGACAACCACCCACGCTGCCGCAACCTTTCCGCAGCATTGCCCTGCCAGCGCCACTTTCTGCAGTGCATGTAACCCACAGGTTAGAGGAGGATCTGCCATTGCGTTTCTTGCGTGCTCTTGTGCCGGTGCTTTCTGCCTGCGTGCCGGTGGGGATGTGCCTTTTTGCCCTGCAACATGCCCCGCTGCCTGCACGGCAGCCAGAACGCACCACCCATATTCTGAACATGGTGGAACATGATGGCGCAGCCCAGACGGCACAAGCCCTCTCGCGCCAAAAAGGGTGGGCGGATGTGCAGCACGCCGTAGCCTCTGGCCAGCCCGATGCCGCGCGGCTTGTGCCCGCACTTTTGCCCGCAGCAGATTCGCGCACAACGCACACGCTTTATAAAACCATGCAGGCCGCCCTGCCCAAGCACCCGGCCATTGTACTGGCCGCCACCAAACAGGGTGGCCCCTTGCAGGCCGATGTGCAGGCCGTGTGCTCCCCCATAGGTATGAGCCACGCATGGCGCCAACAGACCCGCCAAGCTGTGGCCCATGTGCATGATGTGCATCTGTCTGACCGCGCGCAGCGGTGCCTGAACAGGCTGGATGGCTGAACACTTTTTTGTTGATTTTTTAAAACAGTTTTTATGAAACCCTGAAGCTGGCACAAAAAACCAAGAAATACTGCCAGTTTCAGCCGGTTTATACGCGCCTGTTCAGCCCAAAACGCTGCACAGGGCAGGAATGCACCACACGCAATTTAGATATGACCTGAGCGCGTGAAGTGGTAACATCCAAATATTAGATATTCATTATTAGAATATCTCTCAAAAAAAAATAACAAGAAGCGAACCCCGGCCCATGACCGCATACCCCGGATTTTCTCGTCCCGGACAGGCCATTGCCGCCGTTTACTGTCCGGCTTTTTCTCCTCCTGCCTTTTCTGCCCGTACGCCTACTTATTGGCCTGCCTTTGGCCTGCACATTCTGCTTGCAGCTTCTGCCGCCAGCGCTGCCGTGTGGCTTGCCCCATCTGCACACGCGGCAGAAACAGCACCCAATGCTGCGCATCTGCATTATCCGCACACATCTGTTCCTGTGCGCAGGGCCCCCGCAACAACCGTTGTGCCCGCCAAGGAAGCACCAGCAGAAGTGACATCCTCTGCCGCACCGGCGGCCAAACCGGGGTTTTGGGACAATGCGCGCCTGCTGCCCCCGCTCACCAGCCGGCCAGAAGCGTATGGTCAGCCACAGTCTCTGGAGCTTTCGCCCCTGCCTACTGCCCTGCTGCACCAAGGGCCGTGGGGGGTATTTAACGCCAATACCGGGGCCGCCGCAGGGTTTGGCACCGTGGGGTATTACGCTGTTTCTCGTTGGGCGGAGGATTGGTCCAGCCTGCGGGACAAGCGCAACCGCCTGGATGCCATGGATGCGCTCAAATACATTCCCTTCAATCAAGAAGGCGATATTTATCTGTCCTTCAGCGGCAACTTTCGCCAGCACAATTTTTATGATCAGCGCGCAGGCTTTGGCACCATTAAAAAAGACCCCGCCTACCGCAACAACTTCCGCTGGAATCTGGGCGCAGACCTGCACTTAGGTGAACACGTCCGCCTGTATGGTGAATTGATGAGCGGGCAGGCCGCAGGTGTAAACTACTATGGCTATGCCGGGGGCCGCTGGCGCAGCAAGCTGGATGCCCAGCAGGCATTTGTAGAAGTGCGCGGCAAGGTGCTGGGCGCCACCGTAGGCGGCATGGCCGGGCGCATGACCTTTTTGGACGCACCCCCGTATTTTACGGCAGGCAGCGTGTACCCCACGCTGCCCTATTCATGGAACGGCCTGCGCGGCTACGCCTTTTGGAAGAACTTTCGCGTAGATGGCTTTTACCTGACCCTGACAGATAACAGCCCGCCCATTGCCTTCCATGATACCGTGGGGTGGAGGTCTCGCCTGTTTGGGGCCTACACATCTTACGCGCTGCCCAAGTTCTCGTTTTTAGGCAAAAGCAGCCAGGTGTTTGTAGATAGCTTTTACTACGGCATCATTCTGGCCAGCAGCGCCCTGCCCACCGCAGCAGGTGGCAGCATTGCGGGCTCTACCCACCGCGATACGCCGGGCATGCGCGTATGGGGCAACGCCGGGCCGCTTGAATTTTCTGTTGGCGGCATGTGGCAGGGCGGAGAATTCCGCGCCGCCAAAAGCGGCCCCACACGGCCTGTTTCTGCCTATTCCGTCAACGCCACACTTTCATGGCGCTTTGCCAAATGGGCGGGGCACCCGGCTGTGGGCATTCAGGTGGATGATGTGTCTGGCGGCAACATGAACAAAAGCCAGAGCAGCAGTTGGGGCAGCTTTCTTTCACCCTACGTGCCCAGCGCCTATTACCTGGATATCAGCACCTATATCGGGCAATCCAACATTATTGATGTAGGGCCTATTGCCACGGTTTCCCCCACCCCTAACACCACCTTGCTGATGAAGGTGCCCGTGGTGTGGCGCAACAGCAAACAGGATGCCATTTATGCCAGTGGCACGGCTTTTTATAACCTGCGCCCACACGGGGCCTATACGGCCACCATGCCGCAGGCCAGCTTTACGTGGCGTGCCACGCGCCACATTACGCTAAGCATTGATGGTGAATATATTTTTGCCTCCAAAACCATGATCAACGCGGGCGCCTCCTCCGGCGCGTTCGTGCAGAGCAACTTGGAACTGACGTTCTAACACCACCCTTGCGTGCCCCATAAGGGCACTGCGGTACAGACAAACTGCCCCGTCCATCGTAATGCTTGCAGCATATACAAACCAGACGGGGCAGCCCCACGCGCCACGCATGTCCTGAACATGCACCCATCGGGCCGCCCTGCCACAGCCAGACCAAGCAGCAGCCCGAGGCCCCAGCATGACGCCATCCCCCACCCGCCAAGAACTCACCCTGCGCGGGCTTATACTGGGCGCGCTTATCACCATCGTTTTTACCGCCTCCAACGTGTATCTGGGCCTGCGTATTGGGTTAACGTTTGCCTCCTCCATTCCTGCCGCGGTTATTTCCATGGCGGTGCTGCGGATGCTGGGTGGTGGCTCCATTTTGGAAAACAACATGGTGCAAAGTCAGGCCTCGGCAGCGGGCACGCTTTCTTGCGTGTTTGCCACTTTTCCGGGGCTGGTGATGGCGGGGTATTGGCAAAACTTTCCGTTCTGGCAAACGGCTGGGCTTTCCCTCGCCGGGGGCATATTGGGCGTGCTGTTTACCATCCCGCTGCGGCGTGCGCTGGTAACAGAAAGCAGTCTGCCTTACCCGGAAGGTGTGGCTGCGGCAGAAATTCTGCGCGCCGGGGCAGAAAAAGGCCATAGCCAAGGGCTGCGCGCCCTTATTGGCGGCGGCGTTATTGCCACGCTTTTCTCATTCGCCAGTGCCGGGCTGCGGCTTTGGGCAGATACACTCACCCTTACGGCCTCGGCCGGGGCAGCGGTGTTTCAGTTTTCCGGCGGGCTTTCCCTTGCCCTTGTGGGTGCGGGGTATCTGGTAGGGTTGGCAGGCGGGCTGGCCATGCTGCTGGGCTGCATTTTGGCGTGGGGCATGGGTGTGCCGTGGCTTACGGCCCATTTGCCCAACCCGCAGCATCTGGCCCCTGCCGCCTTTGCGCATGAGGTGTGGCTGCACAAGGTGCGCTTTATTGGCGCGGGCGCCATTGCCGTGGCATCTCTCTGGACATTGGTGGAGCTTATGCCGCCTGTGCTACGTGGCCTGCGCGCCATGTTTGCTGGCCGTGGCCAAACACTGGTGCCCGATGCCGAGCGCGATATGTCTGGCCGCAGCATGGGGCTGCTGCTGCTGCTTTCTGCCGCCATGCTGGCCGGGCTGTTTGCGTATTTTCTGGCCCCTGTGGCGGTGGGGTTCTGGCCTGTTGTGGCCGCTGCCGTGCTGTTTTGCATTGTGTTCGGTTTTATTATGGCCGCTGCCTGCGGCTATATGGCGGGCATTGTGGGCTCATCCTCCTCCCCCATATCGGGCATTATCATTATTGGCGCTGTGCTTTCCGCCCTGATGATTCTGGCGTTGGAAGCCTTGGGCCTTGCCCCCACCAGCATGATGGCGGAAGGGCAAAAACTGGCCACGGCTTTTACCATTTTAGTGCTTTCGGCCATTACCGCCACAGTGGCTATTTCCAACGATAACTTGCAGGATCTTAAAACCGGGCAGCTTGTTGGGGCCTCACCGTGGAAGCAGGAAGTGGCGCTGATTGTAGGCTGCGTGGTAGGCGCTGCGGTTATTCCGCCCGTGCTGAACCTGCTTTATCAGGCCTACGGTTTTGCGGGTGCCATGCCCCGCCCGGGCATGGACCCCACTCATGCGCTCTCCGCCCCACAACCCGCGCTGATAGCCATGATTGCCAACGGCATTTTCACACACTCGCTAGACTGGAGCATGCTCTCAATTGGCATGGTGCTGGGGGCTGTTCTGGTGGGGGTAGACCAGCTTTTGCGCCGCCGCCATATGGCATTGCCACCTTTGGGTGTGGCGGTGGGGCTGTATCTGCCTGCCTCTGTCAGCATTACGTTGGCTTTTGGGGCTATTCTGGGCTGGGGGCTAAAGCACCATATCAAAACCCGCAGGGCGCAAACCGCGCAGGGTGCTTCCACCTCCACTACCGCCATTGGCACCATGTTGGCCTCCGGCTTTATTGTGGGTGAAAGCCTGACAGGCGTGGCGCTGGCCGTGCTTTCTGGCGCGCTAGGGCAGGATGATGCCCTCTCTATTGCTCAATATGTGCCCCAAAGCCTGCCACCTGTATTGGGCGTTGCGGCTTTTGGGGCCGCGTGCTGGTGGTTTGCCCGCAAAACCCTGCAAGCCGAAGCACTGGGCCGTTAACGCTGCCCGCGCCCAAAGCCCAGCCCCAGTAGGACCAGCCCAAACACCAGCCCCGCCCAGCCCCACGCCATGCCGGGTGGGGTAAAGGAAAAGCGAATTTCCGCTGGCCCGTTTGGTAAAGCTACGCGCTGGAACAGGTTTTCTTCATACCCAAGGGTGGCTTCCTGCCCGTTTATGCGCACATGCCAGCCGGGCAACATGAGTTCGTGCCGGATAAGCGTAGCAGGCGTGCGGCAATTTGTGCGCAGTGCGGTGCGTGAAAGTGGTTGGATCTCGCAGTTCTCGGGGGCCTCAAAATACGGGGTGGGATGCGGTAGGCGGTACAGATCATTCGCCGCACTGCTGTAAAGAAGTTGCAGGCGCTTTTCGGCAGGGGCCTCCTGCTGGCCCGGCAATTCCATACCATGTGGCACCACCGCCAGTGCTACACCCAAGCGTTCCAACACCTCCGGCTTTTGGCCCAGCACATCCTGCAAAAAGAAGTGCCCATTTGGGGTGTTGGGCGTAATGCCATCAAACGTTACGGGGTTGAGGTTGGTGCCAAAATCGTGCTGCAAACGGGCAATCCACGCCGCAGGCATGGGCACGCCATTGTGGTTGATGGAAGCCAGCCCAAAATACGCGCCATAATTGGGGGCCAACCCGCCGAGGGAGACAAACCTGTTCAGCCCGATCTGGGCCTTCATGGTGTTCATCAGCGTGGCATCTACCGGCAACACGCTGCGGGTGGAAAGCAGCGGCACACAAAACAGAAAAAGTGCTTCTGCCACCACAACACTTGCCAGAACCGCCACCCGCCACCGCGCCAAAATGGGCAGCAGCAACGCGGCAAGGCACAGCGCCACCAGCGCACCACCGGCCAGCACGGAACCAAACGCATAAAAGCGGGAAGAAACAGGCCCCTGCGCAAAACCCCATAAGTCCGCCCGCGCGGGAGCGTTCCAGCGCCACACGGTATAGGTGGCCAGTAGCAACACACCTCCGGCGCATAATGCGGGCCATGCTGTTGCCAGCCAATTTTTGGTGCATTGTTTTGCACTCTCCGCACGCGCCTGAATGACGGCATGGCGGCACACATCATCCAGCCCGAAGGCAGCCAGAAGAAGAAGCGCCATTTCCTCCATCGGGTAGCAAAAGCGATGAAAAAACGTGAGCGCTATGCCGGGTATCATATCCACAAGCGGGGCTATGCCGGGCAGGTTGGCCTGCTTGCCCACACACGCCACAAAATAGGCCGCCAGCAGTATACGCACGGCCCGCTCCCTTCGCCCCCACAGGCCCAGAACGGCCAGAAATGGCAGCACGGTGCCCCAGTATCCGCCCACGCTCCACCATGCCTCGTACCGAGAAGCCGGGCCGTAAAAAATGGGGCCATTGATGTAGGGAAACAGCGCCATGGCCCAACACGTTATGGGCTGGGTGATGGAAATACCCGCTGCGTGGTCTCCCACCCACGCATGGGGCAGATAGGTGGCAAATGCCACAAGCTGCGGGGCGGCCAAAAGCAGCGCCGTGCTGCCCCCAACCGCAATGGCGGCGGCAAACGGTGCACGCTCCCCCGCAGGCTGTTGCGCCAGCCGCAAAAGCGCCCAGCACAGCACCAATGTGCCTTGCAAAAACGCGGTTTCGGGAAAGCTGGAAAGCACCATGCCGCCCAAGCCAAGGGCCAGAATGCTCCAGTTACGCACACCGGCCCAGCCACGTGCTGTGCCGCGCAATACCTCCACCCCCAGCAGGGCCAGCGGCAAAAAGGCCAGCGGCTGGCTTGGCCCATCCGATGCCCATGCAAACGTACCGTTAAACGCCCACAGCACGGCCCCCGCCAACACCACGCGCGCATCCATCCCCAGTTTGCGCAACAGGGCGTACATGCAAAAACCTGCCAGAATTTGCAGCGCAATTTTAAGAAACAGCAACCCACCGGGCAGCCCTAAAAGCAGCACAAAAGGCAGAAAGAACGCGCCGGGCTGATACTCCCCCGCAAGCGGCATGCCCACGCCGCTATACGGGTTCCACCACGGCAGAATACCATGCCGCCAATCTGCCGCGGCCAAGTGCCCCAGTGCCTGCACAATCACACCCGCGCAGCCATCCACCCACCCCGGCAAGCCAGGCAGAATGCCGCCTTCCAGCCAGTTACGCCGCGTTTGCGTACCTGCCGAAAGCACGGAAATGGGGTCGGACGTTGCACCACCCCACAGGGCCGGGCCAAGCAGTTCTAGCAGATGCACCAGCACAGGCAGCAACACCAGCACAACCACGTGCCATACGGGCCAATGTGCACAAAACCGATGGCGGGCAGAAAAAGAAAAAGCGGGCATATGCCCGCCTTAGCAAAGGGGAGGCCGTATTCCTACACAATACGCCCCCTTGCGCGTTAGTGCTGCAAAAAGACCGGCACATCCGGGTGGGCCAGAATGTAATCCGTCGCACTGCCCATAAGCCGGTTATAGAGCATGTTGTGCTGATACCCGCCTATCACCAGCAGATCGGCCCGCCGGGCATCTACCTCATCCAGAATGGATTGGGCGGCCTTACTGGCATCATCACTTGGTTTTAGCTCCACCCGTTCGGGCGTAATGCCGGGCAGGATATCCATGGGCATGGGAGAATCTGGCGTTTGCAGCACATCCACCTGTTTGGCCTGCGCCAGCAGCACACGGGCAGAGGCAAACGCCTTGCGGCAGCCATCTGTATCCTTCCATGCCATCAGAATATGGTCTCCACTTGGGCGGTCCCAAAATGGCGGCACAAACAGAACGGGGCGGCCTGTCTGAAAAATGGCTGATCGGGTCGCCAGTTTTTTCTGGTCACTATCCCGGCTATCGGGAAAGCTCATGATCAGCAGATCAGCATCCTTGCCATAACCGCTGATAATTCTGTCCACCGTAATTTCGGGGTCCAGCCAGTTTACTTCCACCTTGTTCAGCCGTTCTGCGCCAGAACCATATTCCTCCGCCAGCCAGCGATGGAAAATAGCGTGCAGGCTATCTGCCCATTCACGCTGGTTTTCACGCAGCACGGCGGCACTTTCATCTGTCAGGCCCATATTGCCCAGCACCTGCGTGGGTGGCTCCCGCGCGGCCAGAACATCCATGCGGTTGCCATTTACGCGGGCCAGAAACTGTGCGGCCATGTTAAGCAGCACTTCTGCCTGATCCTGCTGGCTGAGAATAACAAGACATCTCTGCATTGCCTGCGCTCTCCCTTTCTTATCTGTGGCGTGTCACCACGCACACCTATGGTGGGCCAGCGCCAGAAAGCATCCGCACCAAACGTGCCTGCCGGCTGAAGGGTTGCCCATCCCCCCAACTGTGCCACGCCTGCCCTCTCTCTGGAAGGTGAAGAAAAAACATGCCGCCCCCTCTCGCATTTCGGGGCAAAGCGCGGCACAACCGCAAGAATTACACCAGCCCTTACGCAAGAAAAGGATACGGCCACCGTGTTGCTGAACGTGATTGAACGCGGCCCCGATGCCCCCTCTACCCTGCCGCCGGTTGTGCTGTTGCACGGGCTGTTTGGCCGCGCGCGCAATCTGGGTTTTGTGCAACGTAAGCTGGCCGCCACCCGCCAGACGCTGGCAATGGATTTACGCAACCACGGCAACAGCCCCCACGGCCCCATGAGCTACCCCGCCATGGCGGAAGATGTGCTGGAAACCATGCACCATTACGGCATGCAAAAAGCCATGGTGCTGGGCCATTCCATGGGCGGCAAAACCGCCATGATGCTCTCACTCATACACCCCCAAGCCGTGCAAAGCCTGCTGGTGGTGGATATTGCCCCCGGCCAGGGCGGCTTTGCCCGCATGGACCTGCCACCGGGGCTGGATAAGCTGGCCTTCCCCCCACATCTGGACCTGCGCAGCGCAGATGAGCTGTTGCGCCCGCTTATTGCCAATGATGCCGTGCGGCAGTTGATGATCCAGAACATCCGCATGGGGGATAACCCCGGCTGGGCCATTGGCATGCACGATATTCTGGCCGGCATGCCCGCCATGATGGGCTGGCCCACACTGCCCGCCAGCGCGCAGTATAGCGGCCCCACACTGTTTATAAGGGGGGAAACATCACCCTATATTCAGCCCACCAATTACCCGCAAATGCGCCATCTGTTTCCGCATTATCGGTTGGAAACCATTAACGGCGCAGGCCACTGGGTGCATGCAGATGCCCCGCGCCGGTTTATGGAACTGGTGGAAGAATTTGCCACCCAGACAGAAAACGCCACTCCCGCCTGAGGGCACAAAAACGCGCTATGCCGCCACTTTTTAGCGTGGCGGCAGTGTTACGGGCTTGCCTGCCATATCCAGCGCCACGGCCTCGGCAATGCGAATGCCATCCATGGAAGCAGAAAGAATGCCGCCCGCATAACCGGCCCCTTCACCCGCCGGATACAGGCCCGGCGTGTTGATGGACTGCCCGGCCTCATTCCGCGGAATACGCAGGGGTGAGGACGTACGGGTTTCAACCCCCGTCATCACCGCATCTTCCATGGCAAAACCACGGATCTTGCGGTCAAACTTTGGCAGGGCCTCACGCAGGGCTTCCACCACAAAATCCGGCAGGCATGTTGAAAGATCGGTTGGGGTAACGCCCGGTTTGTAAGAGGGCACCACATCCCCCAACGTGGTGGAAGGGCGGCCTGCCAGAAAATCTCCCACACGCTGGGCGGGGGCGCGGTAATCTCCACCACCGGCCTCAAACGCCTTGCGCTCCCACTTACGTTGGAAGGCCATGCCTGCCAGCGGGTCATCTGGGTAATCCACACCGGGGCGCAGTTCCACCACAATGCCGGAATTGGCGTTGCGCTCGGCGCGGGAATACTGGCTCATGCCGTTGGTGACCACCTGCCCTTCTTCCGATGTTGCCGCCACCACGGTGCCGCCGGGGCACATGCAAAAGGAATACACGCCCCGCCCGTTGCTGGCGTGGTGCACCAGCCGATATTCCGCAGCCCCCAGCAGCTCGTTACCCGCGCTGGGGCCAAACTGCGCCACGTCTATAACGGATTGCGGGTGCTCTATGCGCACCCCAATGGAAAACGGCTTGGCCTGCATGGCCACATCTTCGGCCTGCAACATGGCAAACGTATCACGCGCACTATGGCCCACAGCCAGAATAACGTGGTCGGAGTCTATAACCTCTCCATCAGCCGTGCGCACACCTTCTACTGCGCGGGTTTGCGGGTTGAGCACCAACCCATCCACACGGGTTTGAAAACGGTACTCCCCGCCAGCTTCCTCTACCTCGCGCCGGATGTGCTCCACCATGGAAACAAGGCGGAACGTGCCAATATGCGGATGGGCCAGATACAGAATATCCTCCGGCGCGCCAGCCTTTACAAACTCCTCCAGCACCTTGCGGCCCAAAAAGCGCGGGTCCTTCACCTGGCTGTACAGCTTGCCATCAGAAAAAGTGCCGGCCCCGCCCTCACCAAACTGCACGTTGCTTTCTGGCGTCAGTTCAGAGCGGCGCCATAGGGCAAACGTATCCACCGTGCGCTCACGCACCACCTTGCCGCGTTCCAGCAGCAGCGGGCGCAGGCCCATGCGGGCCAGCACAAGGGCGGCCATAAAGCCACACGGCCCGGCACCTATAACAATAGGGCGTTTGTATCCGGGCTTTGCTGCCAGCTCTGCCCCGTTGGTAATGGGGGGTACCCACTCCATGTTGGGGGAAGGCTGCACGTGGTTATCCTTGGGGTGGGCTGCACGATAACGCGCCAGCACGGCGGCCTCATCCTTCACGGTGCAATCCACGGCATAAACCAGCTTGATGGCCACGCGCTTGCGGGCATCGTGCCCGCGTTTGAACACGCTGTAATGCTCCAGCGCATCTGCGCTGATGTTCAGCCGCTCACAAATAGCCTGTGCCAGTGCCTGTGGCGAATGGTCGAGCGGAAGCCGTAATTCGGTCAGTCGGAGCATGCGCTGTGCCCTTACCTTTCAAGCAGCCGTGAAAAAAATCTGCTCTTTCCCTAGGCCGCTCCGCCGTGTGGCGCAATATTGGCTTGGTGGGTCACAAAAAAGATGTTGCCCTTCCATGCCTTTCTTAGCAGACATAAATAAGACAGACCGGGTTGGTCCTGTTAGCTTGCACCCACCCCGGCCATTCGTGTCCCATTCATTCAGGAATGTGCTTTATCCATGCCTTCGCCGCACGATCATACGCCACCTTCCCAGCCTGCGGGTTCCGCCTGTGGTCATGCGCACCACACGCCGGGCCAGACAGACGGGCACAGCCATGCAGAAGAATCCTGCACCGCAGGGCATGATCACGCAGCAGATGCTCACACCCATACGCATGCGTGCAGCGCGGAAGATCATGACCACGCCCATGATGCGCATGATGATGATCATGCCGGGCACGATCATGCAGCAGGCGGAGGTTGCGGGCACAGCCACGGTTTTGGGCATGCCCATGTGCATACCCCTTCCTCCTTCGGTAAGGCGTTTGCCATAGGTATTGCGGCCAACAGTCTTTATCTGGTGGCTGAGGCGCTGTGGGGCTTTTTCTCACACTCGCTGGCACTGCTGGCCGATGCGGGGCACAATCTTTCCGATGTGCTGGCGCTGGCCGCAGCATGGATGGCGCAGCATCTTTCCCAACGCTCGCCCTCCTTGCGGTTTACGTATGGGTTGCGCCGGTCTTCCATTCTGGCGGCGCTGGCCAACGCGCTGGTGCTTATGTTGGTAACCGGTGGTGTGGCGTGGGAGGCCATAACCCGGCTGTTTGACCCCGCCCCCGTGGCTGGCAAAACCATGATGATTGTGGCCGCCCTTGGCATTGTGGTGAACGGCGCCACCGCCCTGCTTTTTGCCTCCGGGCAGAAGGGAGACCTCAACATTCGCGCGGCCTTCATGCACCTTATGGCAGATGCCGTTACCTCTCTTGCCGTGGTGATAGCGGGCGGGCTGGTGTTGCTAACGGGCCTGAACTGGATAGACCCCGCCATAAGCCTTGCCATTTCCGTTGTGGTGGTGGCCAGCACGTGGTCTTTGCTGCGAGATTCGCTGGATATGGCGCTGGATGCCGTGCCCCGCACCGTAGATGCCGGGGCCGTGGAAGGCTTTTTGCGCACGCTGCCCGGTGTGGCGGATTTGCATGATCTGCACATCTGGCCCATCAGCACCACGGAAACCGCACTGACGGTGCATCTGGTACGCACCTCCGCCCCCGCAGCAGACAATGATACCGCGCTGCTGGAAAAAGCCGCCGCCGCCCTGCGTGAACGGTTTGGCATTGTGCACCCCACCTTGCAGATAGAAGCCGCAGATTACGCCCCCTCCTGCGCCTTAACAGACCCGCATACTGTCTGATACGCCTGCCCACGCCCACGCGCAGTTTACGCCGCCACGCCAGCCAGAGTTTTTTACGTGCCAGAACTTCCCCTTCCCTCCAGCAATCGCGGGATTGCTGTTGTCAGCCTTGGTGTCAGCTTTGTTGCACTGGGGCTTAAATACGCTGCCTATGCCACCAGCGGCAGCATTGCCCTGTATGCCGATGCACTAGAAACCATCATTAACGTGGTAGCCGCCGCCGGAGGGCTGTGGGCGCTGAGCGTGGCTGAACTGCCGGCAGATACCAACCACCCCTACGGCCACCACAAGGCGGAATATCTTTCTGCCGTGGCAGAGGGCGCGCTGGTGGTGGTGACAGCCTTTATCATTGGGGATGAAGCCGTGCATGGCTGGCTGCACCCCAACCCACCCAAGGCCCCGTGGCTTGGGCTGGGGCTAAACGCATTGGCCACCGTGGTGAATCTGGCATGGGGGCTTATCATGCTGCGGGTGGGGCAAAAGCGCCGCTCCCCCGCACTGGTGGCCGGCGGGCAGCATGTGCTTTCCGATGTGTGGACAGGTGTTGCCCTTGTGGTGGGTGTTACGCTTATTCCGCTCACCGGCTGGGCGCGGCTGGATGCCATTCTGGCAGGGCTTTTGTCCATAAACGTGCTGCGCGTGGGCTGGGAAGTGATGCGCGAATCTGTTGCCGGGCTGATGGATGAAGCCCCCGAACCCGAAACAATGGATGAAATTCGCGCCATTATCGCCGCCAACGGCAAAGGGGCGATTGAGGCGCACGATATCCGCACCCGCATTGTGGGGGCGGTTACGTTTTTGGAGTTCCATCTGGTTGTGCCCGGCACCATGAGCGTTAACACCGCGCATGATATCTGTGACCGCATAGAAGCCGCCCTGCGCGCCAGCATGGGCAGCACGCTGGTGCATATTCATGTTGAGCCAGACACGCACGCCAAGCGCGAGGGCATTGTGTTCTGGAAAGGCCCGGCAGAAGCCTGCCCCGCACCCGATGCCCTGCCCGATACTGGGGCCCACGCATAATAAAAGCAGCACTTGCCATAAATATTCGGCAATAAAGAACATCGCCTCTTTCATGTTGTGCATGAAATGCTACACTCGGCTGCATCCTTTTTTCCTGCCCTTATGCCTTTACGGATGCCGCCCATGCCCGCCAGCGTGTTCCCCACGACTGAATCCCTTCGTCATTTGCGAGAACATGCCAAAGCGGGCACCGTAAACTGGCGCAGAAAATTTATTTACTGGTCTGGCGCCATTATGGTGGGTGTGGTGGCCGTGGGCTTTGCCACGCTGGCCGATGCCGCCGCCCATGTGCGTGACCACATTTTGAAAATAAGCCCGCTGCTGATGCTGCTGGTAACCCCCGGCGGGCTGGCACTTTCTACGTGGCTGACGCGCACATGGTTTAGGGGTGCACAGGGCAGCGGTATTCCGCAAGCCATTGCGTGCATGCACCTCAACAACATTGCCATTGTAGATAAAGTGCTGGCCCTGCGCATTGCACTGGCCAAAATCCTGCTGACGTGCCTTGGCCTGCTTTCTGGCGCCTCCATTGGCCGCGAAGGGCCAACCGTGCAGGTGGGCGCTTCCATCATGCACACGGTGGGGCATTACATGGGTATTACAGACCTTACCCGCCAACGTGCGCTTATCAAGGCCGGTGGGGCTGCAGGTGTGGCCGCCGCCTTTAATACCCCGCTGGCTGGCATTGTGTTTGGTATTGAGGAACTGGCCCATTCCTTCGAACAACGCACCAGCGGCACCATGCTGACATGTGTGGTCATTTCCGGTGTTACGGCCATTGCCCTTGTGGGCAACTATACCTATTTCGGGCACACCTATTCCTCCGTGCCGGTGGGCACAAGCTGGCTGGCGGTGCTGGCCTGCGGCATTATGGGCGGGCTGTGCGGGGGCGGGTTTTCTGCCCTTCTGGTGCGCATGTCTCGCGGTATTTCTGGGGCTTTTGGCACATTCATTACGCGCCACCCGGTGGCGTTTGCAGCCCTGTGCGGGCTGGTGCTGGCCCTTATCGGGCTGATTTCTGGCGGCATGACATACGGCACAGGCTATGTGCAGGCGCGTGACATCATTATGGGGTCAGACCAGTATCCGGCCTCGTTTTTTGTGCTGAAACTGCTGGCCACCATTGTGTCCTACTGTTCGGGCATTCCCGGCGGGCTGTTTGCGCCCTCGCTTTCCGTTGGGGCGGGCATGGGCGGCTGGGTGGCGCAGTTTTTGCCCCATACCGCACCGGGGGCCGTGGTGCTGCTGGGCACCGTGGCCTATTTTGCCGCCGTTACGCAGTCTCCCCTCACCGCCACGGTGATTGTGATGGAAATGTGCGATAACCAGCAGATCACCCTTGCCCTGCTGGCCAGCGCCTTTTTGGCCTTTGGTGTCTCCCGCACCCTGTGTAGCCACGCTTTGTATGGCGCGCTGGCCGTGCGTTTTGTGCGCACCACCGCCCCCAAACAAAGCAGCGCATCCGTGGTAACAGCCACAGATACCGCACGCCGCGCCTCATCCTCAAAGCAGAGCTGATGCGCCTGTGGGCCTGGGTTCTGGCCTAGAGCGCTCTAGCACCCTATATGTTGTAACAGTTGTTTGTACTGGAAAGGTTCATTCCCGATGTCCGACGCATCTTCAGCGCCTGAAAACGCAGCCGCGCCCGATACCCGCGTACCGGTTACCGTGCTGACCGGCTTTTTGGGCGCGGGTAAAACCACGCTGCTCAACCACATTCTAACAGCCGAGCACGGGCGCAAATACGCCGTGGTGATTAACGAGTTTGGCGAACTGGGCGTGGATAACGATCTGGTTGTGGATGCAGATGAAGAAGTGTTCGAAATGAACAATGGCTGCATCTGCTGCACCGTGCGCGGAGACCTGATCCGTATTTTGAACGGGCTGCTCAAGCGCCGCGGCAAGTTTGATGGCATTATTGTAGAAACCACCGGTCTGGCAGACCCCGCCCCCGTGGCCCAGACCTTTTTTGCCGATGAAGATGTGCGCGCAAAAACCAAGCTGGATGCCGTGGTAACGGTGGTGGATGCCAGCAACTTCCTGAGCACATTAAAGGACAGCCCCGAAGCGCACGAACAGGTTGCCTTTGCGGATGTAATTATCCTGAACAAGACAGACCTTGTAGATGCCGCCGAGCTGAAAACGGTGGAAGATGCCATCCGCAAGATCAACGCCGTAGCGCCCATCTACCCCGCCAAAAAAGGCAACGTGAAGCTGACAGACGTGATGGACCGTGGCGGGTTTGATCTGGAACGCGTTTTGGAAAACACCCCAGATTTTCTGGAACACACGCCAGAACACCACCATGAAGGGGATATCACCAGCGTTTCCCTTACCGTCAAGCAGCCGCTGGATGCCGGTCGCTTTCAGGCATGGATTGGCGCATTGTTGCAGGAAAAAGGCGGCGATATCCTGCGCACCAAGGGCATTCTGGATTTTGCAGGCCAGCCCGACCGCTTTGCCTTTCAGGCCGTGCACATGATGGCGGATGGAGACAACATCGGCCCGTGGAAGAAAGATGAACCGCGTGAAAGCCGCCTTGTGTTCATTGGTCGCAACCTCAACCGGCCCCAGCTGCGCCGCGGGCTTGAAAGCTGCATTGCCGCATGAGCACCGAAACACAGACCCTGCGCGGCCTTATTGAAAAACGTGGTGCGCACATCAAGGTGGAAGGTGAAATTACCGCCTGCACCGCCACGCGGGATAACAGCCGCTTTGCCTTTACCACCGGTGAAGGTGATGTGGTGGTGGTGCACCGTGAAGACCAGCTTACGCCAGAGGCATGGAACACCTATGCCGTGCATGATGGCCCTGCCCTTTCCCTTTCTGCCGATACGCTGCCCGATTGCTTTTTAACGGGCGGTGATGATGGCCGCCTGTGCCGGCTTGATCCAGCGGGCGAGATTGAGGAACTGGGCAAGGGCCGCCGCTGGGTGGAGCACATTGCCACCTATGTAGATGCCAAATCTGCCGTAATTGCCGCCGCCGCTGGCAAGAATGTGGAGCTGCGTGATGCCACGGGCCGCACCGTAACCCGCACGCTAGAACACCCCACCACCGTGGGCGGCATTGCGTTTGACCCCAAAGGCAAGCGCATTGCGGTTTCGCACTACAATGGTGTTTCTGTGTGGTTCACCCAATCCAAGGATGGCAAGCCCCGCCAACTGGAATGGAAAGGCAGCCACCTTGATATTGCCATGCACCCGGCGGGTGATGCCGTAGTTACCGCCATGCAGGATAATGACCTGCACGGCTGGCGGCTGGCCGATGGCCACAACATGCGCATGAGCGGCTACCCCACCAAGGTGCGCTCGCTCTCCTTTTCCAAAAACGGCAAATGGCTGGCCACCAGTGGGGCTGACATCGTTGTGATGTGGCCGTTCTTTGGGGGTGGCCCCATGGGCAAACCGCCCATGGAACTGCCGGGCGCAGGTGGTGCGCTGTGCACCCGCGTGGCTTTTCATCCAGAGCAGGAGGTTGTGGCCGCTGGCTTTGCTGATGGTACCGTTGTAATGATGGAACCATCTACCCAGCGGGTTCTGCCCGTATCACTGGGCAAGGCGGGGGCCATTACGGCGCTGGCCTATAGCCCGGATGGCTGCACGCTGGGTTTTGGCACCGAGGAAGGTGTAATTGGTGTGGTGGATTTAGCCGCTTCCTGATTACGCCGGCTTCGGTCATCAAAACTGCGCGTACCACGGTAGAACACAATAAACGGGTGCGTGAGATCAACAAGTAGTGGATTGCACGGCACTCCTCCGCACCGCATGGTGCGGAGCAAGGGGGATATTGTGGGATGAGTGATCGGTTTCGGGTGGTTATTGTTGGCGGCGGTGTTGCAGGCATGGCCATTGCAACGCGGCTGGGCAACAGCCTTGGGCGCTCCGGCAAGTTGGATATTACGTTGGTGGACAAGGGCTTCAGCCATGTGTGGAAGCCCATGTTGCACTGCTTTGCCGCGGGCACGGCCAAAAACGAGAATGACCGCATCACCTTTATCTCCCACGCTGCGGCGCATGGGTTCCGCTTTTGCTATGGTGAAATTGCCGGGATAGACCGCGCCGCCAAGCGCCTGAAGCTGGCCCCGCTGGAAGAAGAAGACCACGAGGTGCTGCTGGATGAGCGGTATCTGGATTACGATGTGCTGATTTTTGCCATTGGCAGCCGCGCGAACGATTTTGGCACGCCGGGCGTGGTGGAAAACTGCATCTTCCTGGACAACATTGTAGAAGCCAATAACTTTAACGAGCGCTTCCGCCATGCGGTTATTCAGGCCTATGGCCGGGGCTCTCCGCTAGATATTGCCATTGTGGGCGGTGGCGCCACGGGCGTACAGCTTGCGGCGGAACTGCACAAGGCGCTGGATATTGGCTCCCTTTACAACTTCACGCCTGTTACGCCGGAAATGCGCGTCACATTACTGGAAGCCGGGCCGCGTATTCTGCCCGCCTTCCCCGAAAACGTGTCTGCCGCCGCGCAAAAGCAGCTTGAAGCGCTCAAGATCAAGGTGCTCACCAGCACAATGGTGAGCGGTGCGGATGAGCACGGCTTTATGCTCAAAGATGGCTCACGCGTGGATGCACAGTTTCGTGTTTGGGCAGCAGGCGTAAAAGCCCCGGATGTAACCCGCCAGATGGATGGTTTGGAATGTGGGCGTGGTGGCCAGTTTTTGGTGCGCCCCAATTTGCAGACCACGCTGGATGACAGCATTTTTGCTGTGGGGGATTGCGCCTTTATTAGCGATAGCCCGCTTGCCCCCACCGCACAGGTGGCCCGCCAGCAGGCACACCATCTGGCACGCTATCTGCCGGGCTTTATCTTTAACAAAAAGCCTGTGCCCGCCTTTAAGTTCAAAAACCGTGGGGCCATTGTGGCTTTGGGGGATTACAACGGCTGGGGCGCTTTTGCAGATGGCAAAACCTTTGGCGGCGGCTTTATGCACGGCCTTAGCGCACGGCTTGGCCATATGGCGCTGTACCGGCAACATCAGTTTGAACTGTACGGGCCATTCCGCGGCATGATTGCCTGCTTTACAGATTGGCTGGATGGCTTTGTGCGCCCACCCGTGCGGATGGACTAAGCCAAAACTTAACACCGCCCATAAACACGCGGTTTATAAAAAAGCATTCCCGCACCGGCCTGTTTGAAACATCAGCCAGTGCGGGAACCTGATAACACAAACCTGCCACACAGGGGCGGCCCACCCGTATAAGGGCCAGACCAAGCAGGTTCACCGCATCCTGCCTGCCCCCTGTATTTTTAAAGCGCCCGCTCTGTGTGTTGGATAAACCCCACAATGCGGGCCTTTATACACCCTGCCAACAACAACCCGTTATCCGGCTATCTGTATTAGTCCAGATACTTGGCCTTGCCTTCATTCAGCAGAGTAATGAAGGAATCACTTGTCATTTCCTCCACCTTGCCTGCGCTGTCCTTCAGCCGCACCTTGCTGTCACCATCATTGATAACACCCAGCATTTCGTATTTGGTGCTGTCAATCTGTACCGTTTTGTTTTTCGTGCTCATCAATCTATCTTTCATGGCGGGGTTAAACACCCCGCCTGTTTTTTTTCAGCCTGCCTTAATGGCAATCTGGCGTTCTGCCGGTTTGGCTTCCGCTTTTTTGGGCATGGTCACTGTCAGCACACCGTTTTTGATGGTGGCAGAAATTTTATCCACGTCCACATCTTCGGGAATGGCAAAGGAATCTTCAAAAGCGGCAAACTGGCGGCCTGCAACGTGGTGCTTTGTGCCTTCTTCCAGTTCGGGCTTTTTCTTTTCGCCACTAATGGTCAGCAGCCCGTTGGCTGTGCCCAGCTTGATGTCATTTTCAGAACAGCCCGGCACTTCCGTGGCCACCACGTAGGCACTGGCGTTTTCTGTAATATCGGTGGCGCCCAAGCGGCTTGTGGCTGCTGCGGCCCCTTCTGGTGTTTTAAAATCTTCAAACAAACGGCTCATCTGCCGCTGCAGAACAGAAAACGGATCTGCCACCCGTACAGTGCCAACAGGAACGCGCACAACGGGGGAGCGGCCTGTATTCACGTAACTGGTCATTTTATCCTCCTTGTTCTGGCACAAGGGCCCGGCACGCGGCACCCTTGTGATCACGCTTAGGAGTATCACCGCTTTCTGATCGCCCCTCCCTTGATCCAGATCAATTTTACATACCCTGATTCAGCGTGCCGGAAATGCGTGCATGTCATAACATCGCTTCCCATATCTAAAGAACAATGCAGCGTTTTTAACAAACAATATGCAGATGCCCTCTACACTTTACGTATAGAAGGCACCTGCATGATCGGGCGTGTTGGGGAGATTTGGCGGGTTAGGCTGTAGCGTCCATCCGGGCCATGCTCAGCGCGGCTTCGGGGTCTTTTACAAACACGGCAATGGCTTTGTTAACATCTGTTGCGCGTTCAAGCTGCGGCAGATGTCCTGTTTCTTCATACACCGTTACGGGAATAACATCTGGCAGGCCAGATGCGTTGGAGACGGAAAGAATTTCATCTTCCTTACCCCAGAAAATCTGGGTAGGTGTTTCCGCCCCGGCCAAGACCGGGCGCAGATCATCCGCCTGATGCCCGTTGGGGAAGCACGCCTTGGCAATAACGTGCAGGGCATCTCGCGCGCCATCCAGCCTGCGGGCGCGCAGCACGGCATCCACCATCTTCCGGCCCACAAGGGCCTTGTTATACACCAGCATTTGCAAAACAGCCTTCATATCCCGGCTGCTTTCACTATCCACAAACGCGCTGATGAAATCTGCATTCACATCCTTGCCCAACCCGGCGGGGGCCAAAAGGTTCAGGCTGGCAACCTGATCAGGATGGTCTCGCAGCAAGGTCAGCGCAATGCCGCCGCCCAGAGAATGGCCCACCACATGGGCTTTTTCTATTTCAAGGGTTTTCAGCAAGGCGCTTACCACACCGGCCAAAAACGCCAGCGTGCCTGTGCCCACGTTTTTGGAGGAAGCCCCATGCCCCGGCAGGTCAAACGCAATCACGCGCCTGTCTGCGGCCAAGGCATCCTGCGTGAGCAGCCAGTTGCTGATATCTCCGCCAAAACCGTGCACCAGCACAATGGGCGTGCCCGTATGCGTGCCCACATCACGCACATTCAGCGTGTGTTCCCCCACCGTTACCGGCTTGGGTTCCCCAGCGTTGGCATCCTGCGTGGCGGCAGCATCCTGCGGGTTTTCGGCATGAAAGTTTTTGATAAAGGCTTCAATATCCACATCTGGCGTTTCGGCATCAGCCAGCACGCCAATCAGTGCACCCACGGGCAGGGTTTCCCCCGCCTGTGCCACCTGTTTGCGCAGCACACCTGCGGCGGGGCTTTCATAACTGCTGGTAATTTTGGTGGTTTCAATATCCGCCAGTTCATCACCCTGCTGCACGCTCTGGCCAACTGGCACCGTCCATGATGCCAGCTTGCCTTCTGTCATGGCCAAACCGAACTTGGGCATGGTGAGGGCTGTAATGGTGTTGGACATGGCTTATGCAACCTTCTGTTTCTGGCTGGAAGTAATGGAGCGCACCGCAGCGGCAATTTTATTTGCATCTGGCATGTACAGCTTTTCCAGCGGGGTGGAAAACGGCACCGGCGTATGCGGCGGCACCACGCGGCGGATAGGTGCCTTGAGGCTGAAAAACGCTTTTTCCGCCACAAGGGCAGAAATATCGCACGCCATGTTACAGCGCGGGCTGGCTTCATCCACCACCACAAGGCGGCCGGTTTCGGATACGGATTCCAAAATGGTTTCCTCATCCAGCGGGGATGTGGTGCGCGGGTCTATTACCGTGCAGCCAATGCCCTGCTTTTCCAGCTCATCCGCTGCGGCGTTGGCCATGCCAACCATACGGCCGATGGCCACAATGGTTACATCTTCACCTTCACGCGTTACGTTCGCTTCACCAAACGGAATGGTGTAGGCCTCATCGGGCACATCTTCCTCATCATCATACATCACCTTGTTTTCAAGGAAGATCACGGGGTCATCATCCCGGATGGCTTCTATCAGCAGGCCCTTGGCCTCATACGGTGATGACGGGATAACAACCTTAAGCCCCGGAATATGCGTAAACAGCGGGTAAAGCGCCTGGCTGTGCTGGGCCGCCGCACTAAACCCGCCGCCATACATGGCCCGGATAACCAGCGGCGTGGTGGCCTTGCCGCCAAACATGTAGCGGAACTTGGCCGCCTGATTCATGATCTGGTCCAGACAACAGCCCACAAAATCTACAAACATCAGCTCGGCCACGGGGCGCAGGCCGGTGGCCGCCGCACCTGCTGCTGCACCAATGTAGGAGGCCTCGGAAATGGGCGTGTCCAGCACGCGGTCATCTCCAAACTCTTCCCACAGCCCTTTGGTTACACCCAGCACGCCGCCCCAGGCATCTGTAATGCCAGCGGTGCCGCCACGGCCCCCGGCAATGTCTTCCCCCATCAGGATCACCCGTGGGTCACGCCGCATTTCCTGCCGCAGGGCTTCGTTAATGGCCTGTCTGAAACTTTTCTTACCCATTGTTCTGGTTCCCGTTTGCCTGTGTGGCTGAAAAACTGGTGGAGGAGTTAGTACCGCGCGTACACATCGGCCATCAGGTCTTTGTCCTGCGGCCACGGTGCCTGCTTGGCGGTTACAACCGCGCTTTCCACCTCGTCCGCCACGGCGGCGTCTATTTCATCCATATCGCCTTCGGGCAGCAGGTTTTCCGCCACCGCGCGGGCGCGAAACTTTTTGAGGCAATCATGATCTTTCTTCTGCTCGGCCACTTCTCCGGCCTTGCGGTAGCTCATGGCATCGCCTTCAAAGTGCCCATACCAGCGGCTAAGATGCACATGCAGCATCACCGGCCCTTCGCCAGAGCGTGCGTGATCTATGGCGGCGCGGGCTGTTTCATACACCTCAAAAAAGTCATCTCCCTCGCAGGAGAAATACGGTAGGCCAAACCCGGCGGCCCTGTCCTTTTGCGTGCCAGCACAGGCATAGGCTGCGCCTGTGGCCTCGCCATATCCATTGTCTTCCACCACAAACACAGCGGGCAGATGCCATACGGAGGCAAGGTTCATGCTTTCCAGCGTAGTGCCCTCGTTAGAGGCTCCATCACCAAAAAACGCCACGGCCACACCGTTATCCTTGAGCGTTTTGTGTGAAAGTGCTGCCCCGCAAATAAGCGGTGGGCCACCGCCCACAATGCCATTGGCCCCCAGCATGCCCTTGGAAAGATCCGCAATGTGCATGGAGCCCCCCTTGCCCCGGCACACGCCGGTATGGCGGCCATAAATTTCGGCCATCATGCCGCCCACTTCCACGCCCTTGGCAATGCAGTGCCCATGGCCACGGTGGGTGCTGGCAATGGTATCGTTATCTGTAAGGTTGGCGCACACCCCAACGGCCGAGGCTTCCTCGCCGCAATAAAGGTGCACAAAGCCGGGAATTTCCCCTGTGGCAAATTCCACGTGCAGGCGTTCTTCAAAAACGCGAATGGTACGCATGCTCCGATACGCACGCAGCAGGGCTTCTCTTGAAATCTGAACCGACATGTTCTGCCTGACCTTTCCATACATCTGCACAGCGTTACACGGGTGCCAACGTAGGGAGGAAAGGCGGCGTTCCGGCCTATAGGGGCCAATCTATATTATTAACGCATATGTGATATTACTATTTCAATATAATAACGTGTTTTCAGGCAGTTAGCCTCACGCTTTTGCGAACAGTTCGCAGAGGTTGTCATGAAAGCGTCACGCACAATCGGCCAGCAAGGGGCTAAAGGACTGCTCATCCTGTTTGGAGGAGAAGCAGACAATGTGTGCTCAATCAGTTACTGCAATGCAGCCCGATGCACATAAGCCCAAGTGGCGCGAAGCCGTGCGTGAGCGCTGGCGCACCACTTTGCTATATGTATGGGAACGTAACGGCACCCCGCACCCGTATGCAGCCCTGCCGCATACCGCACGCCGCAAGGTGTGTGCAGGTGCACGCCCTGCTACAGCGGCCCATGTGGCCGGCAAGCCGGCCCACGCCGTCTGACCCCTGACAGCAGGACGGGAAAAGGTCTGCTTTTCCCCTATAGAGTGAAATTGACAGTCAGGAAAAATCCATGTCCGGCACGTTGCTGAGTCCGGCTGCCGCACCACGCCCAAACATGAAGGGAGGCACCAACCAGGCCTTCCGCATGTTCTTTATGGGTGTGGTGACGGCAGCCCTTGTTTTTGTAGGGTATAGTGTTCTGGCAGACCTGCGGTCTGCTGGTGAAAACGGCATGGCCATTGGGGCCTTTGCACTGCTGGCTCTGGCGCTTTTGATTGCGCTGGGCTTTGAATTTGTAAACGGCTTTCATGATACGGCAAACGCCGTGGCCACCGTTATTTACACCAACAGCCTGCCCCCGCTGGTGGCGGTTGTATGGTCTGGCATGTGGAACCTTGCTGGCGTTCTGGTTTCATCCGGGGCGGTGGCTTATAGTGTTGTCACGCTTCTGCCGGTAGAGCTTATCCTGCAGGTTGGCAGCGGTGCCGGCCATGCCATGATTTTTGCCCTGCTGCTTTCCGCCATTATCTGGAACCTGGCCACTTGGGCCTTTGGTATTCCCAACAGCTCCTCCCACGCTCTGGTGGGTTCCATTCTGGGTGTTGGGTTTGCCAACCAGCTGATGTCTCCTGCCGGTAGCGCCCTGTATGGGGTGGACTGGTCTCAGGTGCGCAAGGTGTTTTCCGCTCTGCTGTTCTCCCCCGTTTGCGGCTTTGTGCTGGCAGCGGGCATGTTGATCCTGATGCGTCTGGTTATCCGCAACGCGGCCCTGTATCGCGCGCCAGAGGGTGATGCCCCGCCGCCGCTGTGGATCCGTGGTTTGCTGGTGGGCACCTGCACGGGTGTTTCCTTCTTCCACGGCAGTAACGATGGGCAGAAGGGCATGGGCCTTATCATGCTTATCCTTATTGGTGCGGCCCCCACGGCGTATGCGCTTAACCGCGCCATGCCAGATGACATGATGCCCGCCTTTGTGCAGACCGCACAGCAGGCCGCCCATGTGTTTGAAGTGCACGGCTCTGCCGCGCCAAGCCTGCCAAGTGCAGAAGAAGCCCGCGCACAGGTAACCGATGCGCTGCGCACCAAAACAGTGGCCCGCCCGGAAATCTATTCCGCCCTTGGCGTGCTGTCTGATGATATTGCACAGTCTGTTGGCAGCTATCATTCCCTGCAGGCCATTCCGGCTGCTGCTGTGCCAAACGTGCGCACAGACATGTATCTGGTGGCAGAAGCCGTGCGCAACATGGGCAAGGTTTCCGGCTTTACGGGTGATGAAAGTGCCGAGCTAAGCAAGTTTATGGGCCAGCTTAACGCAGGCACACGCTTTATTCCCACATGGGTTAAAATTGCCGTGGCGCTGGCTCTGGGCCTTGGCACCATGGTGGGCTGGAAGCGCATTGTGGTCACCGTTGGTGAAAAAATTGGCAAAACCCATCTGACCTACGCACAGGGTGCTGCGGCAGAACTGGTGGCCATGGGCACCATTGGCCTGGCAGAACGCTATGGCCTGCCGGTTTCCACCACGCACATTCTTTCCAGCGGTGTGGCTGGCACCATGGTTGCCGGTGGCGGTGGCCTACAATGGGCTACCCTGCGCGCCATGGCCATGGCGTGGGTAACAACCCTGCCCGCCGCCATGCTGATCAGCGGCGTGCTCTACTTTATCTTCCGCCACATCTTCTAATAAATCAGAGCGGGGCACCCCAAAGTGCCCCGCTCTTTGCTTGAGGGCCTTGGATATGACAGATCAGGCAACAGATACTCTTCGCGCTGCAGAACATGAACGTGAGCGGATGCGCCAGGAAATTATTGATGACCTGGACGAAGAAATAGAACTGGAATTGCAGGAAGACGGGCTGGACGGCAGCATTTCTGAATCTGAAAATGCCTTCCGCCGTGAGTATTTTCGGGAACTGGTGCGCCTGCAAACCGAACTGGTGAAGTTGCAGGATTGGGTGCAGGCCACCGGCCAGCGCATTGTGGTGCTGTTTGAAGGGCGAGATGCCGCAGGCAAGGGCGGCGTGATCAAACGCATTACCCAGCGGCTGAACCCCCGCATCTGCCGCGTGGCCGCCCTGCCCGCCCCAACAGACCGTGAAAAAACGCAGTGGTATTTCCAGCGCTATGTGGCGCATCTACCTGCTGCGGGTGAGATCGTGCTGTTTGACCGCAGCTGGTATAACCGCGCCGGCGTGGAACACGTGATGGGCTTTTGCACGGATGAAGAATACGAAGAATTCTTCCGCTCTGTGCCGGAGTTTGAGCGCATGCTGGTGCGCAGCGGCATCAAGCTGGTGAAATACTGGTTCTCCATCACCGATGATGAGCAGGAAGCCCGCTTCCGCGCCCGTATGGAAGACCGGCTGAAGCAGTGGAAGCTCAGCCCCATGGACCTTGAAAGCCGCCGCCGGTGGGAAGCCTATACAAAGGCCAAGGAAACCATGCTGGAAAAATCCAGCATTGAGGAAGCCCCATGGTGGGTTGTGCAGGCCGTGGACAAAAAGCGCGCGCGCCTGAACTGCATTAACCACCTGCTCTCTCTGGTGCCGTATAAACCTGTGCCCCGCCCAGAAGTGGTGCTGCCCCCGCGCGTGTATCACTCTGATTACGAACGCCAGCCCACACCAGACGCCATGATTGTGCCCGAAATCTACTAATCTGCGCGGGTAGGAACGTGTTGTGAGTTCACGGTTTTATGCAATCGTGAACTCACATGTTCCGAGAGTTTTTCTTGTTTTTACAAAAGAAAAACTCGTTTTTTCGTGAAAAAATATGGATTTTCTTTGATGTTACAACAAAGACAAACCGACATTTGAAAATAAATAAAAACAACAACAAATAAAAATATATTCGTTTTTAATAAATACTTGTAAAATATAATTTAATTTCATTTATTAATGAAATATTCCCGTATTAACAAAAATATTTAAACCTAAAAAATATTAGTATAAACAATAGATAATTTTATATTAATCTTACTTAAAAGAAAACAATTACATAAAGCCTGTTTTACAGAAATACTCCTTATTGTTTATTTTAAAATAACTTAAAATGCTTGCAGAATCCTGCCGTAAGTCTGTATGTTGTCAATTGTTTAACTTTTCGGGGTATTTTATGGCAACCGATACATGGACTGGCGCTGCCGGTGACAATAACTGGAATACCGCAAGCAACTGGTCCGGCGGTGTTCCGACATCAGATTCTGACGTGGTGATTAATACAAACACCACCCAGAATCAGACAATCAACATTCCATCTGCCATTGAAATCTCAAGCCTCACCATTACAGGTGACACAAACGTTGCGCTGAACAATTACACCGGTGATTCTTCACAACGTGTTGGCTTTACTGTTGATAACGATATCAGCATGGATAATTACAGCGGAACACTTCAGGTAAATTCGCTCTATCTGATGGCCTATGGCAATATGACCGGCGGCACCGTTGCCATTGATAACTCCACCGTTCAGCCATCTGGCACCTTTACGTCTGTTGCGTCTTTCTGGCCAACCGCAAACAGTGATAACCCAAATTACCTTAATCTGACGGGATCACAGAAATCTGTTCCTTCCGTCATCAATTTTTCCAGCTATGACGCAATCACTTTCAACACCCGCCAATCCGATGATGGCAGCACTGCCATCAAGATCAAATGGGTTTCCTTGGGGGGTAACACCTACAAAGTTGTAAATGCGGCAAACCCGGATGATGTTCTGGTGGAGTCCCTCACCTTTGTGCAGAATGAATCCCCAGATAAAATTGGCTATGATGGTGATACCGCAACCATCAACTGCTTCCTTGCTGGCTCCCTGATTGAAACGCCAGAAGGCCTGCGCAAGATTGAAGATATGCAGGTTGGTGATGCCGTTTGCATTTATGCAGATGGTAAAAAGAAAGTCAGCCACGTAACATGGGCAGGCCATGCCCCTGTGCAGGTCAATACCGCCTTAAAGCAGGATGAAGCCGGTTACCCCATCCGCATTCTGGCCAATGCTCTAACAGACAACGTGCCCAGCACAGACCTGCTGATTACGCCCGAACACTGCCTGTTCTTTGATGGCAAGTTTGTGCCCGCGCGCATGCTGGTAAATGGTGGTTCCATTTTCTATGATACCTCCATTACATCTTACGAATACTATCACATTGAAACCGCGCAGCATTCCATCATCAAGGCAAATGGTGTGCTCACAGAAAGCTATCTGGATACAGGCAACCGTGCTGCCTTCCAGCAGTCTGGCACAGTTGTAACCATTGGCCGCCGCACCCCCGCAAAAAGCTGGGAGCACGATGCCGCAGCCCCTCTGTGCGTAGATCGCGCATTTGTGGAACCCCTTTTCCATGCGCTGAACTATCGCAAAAACAGCATTGCCGGGCGCCACGCTGCCCCCGCAGCCGTTGAAACAACCGCAAACCCGGATCTGCATCTCATTACGCAGTCTGGCGCCATTGTGCACCCCATGCGCCGCACCATGCACCAGTACAGCTTTATGCTGCCGCCCAACACGCAATCTGTGCGCATTGTTTCCCGCGCCAGCCGCCCGGCAGATGTGATTGGCCCGTTTGTGGATGACCGCCGCTACATGGGCGTTGCCATTGCAGACATTCAGCTTCTGTCTGCCGATGACAAGCACACCATCACAGCCCATCTGCAGGCTGAAAAACCCGCTGGTTGGTACGCCACAGAACCCGCAGGCTGCGTATGGACAAATGGTGATGCCGTGCTGCCGCTGGATGGGTATCTCACCCACGGCAACATGGGCATGCTTTCCATGACCGTACAGGCCGGTGGCCCATACATTGTGGAAGACCATAAAGAGGCAGAAACACTGGCACACTCTGCCTGATTTTCTACTGTATTAAGGGGTATGCAGGCCCTTGACGTAAGCTTGAGCCTGCGTGCCCTTAACGGGTACCTTCGGCCATGTGCTAGTTTAACACGTGGCCATTTGCCACTTTGGCTACAAAGTCATTACCAATCTGGGCCACGGCTTTTTCACTGGCCTGCACCATGGCGCGTTTAAGTGCGCCGCAGCTTCCGGCCACCGTGTTGCTGCCCTGCCCGGCAATGGGCACCACCTGCACGGGCTGGCCCTGTGCGTTCAACACCTGCACGGTGCCTTTAAGTGTGGTGTCCACCGTGTATTTGTTATCCCACATGCCGCCCTTAACGCTCACCTGCTCATCCGCCGTTTGCAGGGAAAGGGCCAGCGTATAACCGTGAGAAAGCGGGGTTTCCTGCTGCGCATGGGCAAAGCTGGAATGAATGGCCTGCTGCAACCGCTCCTCGGCAGAAGCGCCAAGGTCTGTGGTATAATTTACGCCAAGGCTGCACGCTATTTGCGCGTTCTGCTTGGCAAAACCCGGAGCAAAACTATAGGCCACCGGCGTTTGCACCAAATGCTGCACCGGCAGATCCTGAATGGGAAAGGAGGCCTCGTTAAGCGCAATGCGAGAACTGCACGCCCCCAAAAGCAACGCCAAAGCCATCAGGCACGCACCGTTTTTACCGGCCATAACCAGACCTCCGTTTGAAGAAAACAAGAACGGAGGCAATACAAGCAGCGTTACCAGTAAATAAGAAATAGTTTTTTAGTGACCAGTTCTGTCCTATTTCTCTCCAAAACGTGAATCACGCGCTTGTTATACTTGTATTCACCCTTAAAACCCGCAGGAAACACGGCCCCCAATAAAGCGTGGCTCACCGGGCACATAAAAATACGTGGTGGTGGCCATGCCGCCGCTTTCTGCATAGCGTTTGTCCAGAATATTGCGGGCGTAAAGCGTGGCCTCCCACTTGCCAGAAGGCGGGCGGAACGTCACATGCGCGCCCAGCAAAAAGTACGATGGCAGGCGCTGATACCCCGTGCCACCCACCACAATGGCCTGACTGCCCCGGTATTGCCAATCCGGCCCAAAATCCAGCCGATACCCCTTGCCCAAAGGCTGCCGCCACATGGCCTCACCATTCAGGGTAAGTTTGGGGGAACCATTGTCCACCCCGGCAAAGTTGCGCTCTATCGCGTTCCATGTGCCGTGCTTGGCGTAATAGGCGTTGGTGGCGGTGCGGTCCACGTTGGGGAAGTTCTGAAAATCCCCGCGCTGCCAGCCAATGTTTTGCATAATGTGCAGGCGGCTTATGGGGTTGGCCTCCAGCGTGGCCTCAAAACCCCAGCTTTCAGATTTGGGGGCGTTTGTAATCTCGCTTAACGGGCCGTAATCGGGAATCAGCACCGTGCCCACAACCTGCTGGTTATGGTAATCATTATAAAACGCCGCACCGTTAATGCGCAGGCGGTTGGGTATGGGGTCTGATTTAAAGCCCAGCTCGTATGTCAGCACCGTTTCGGGGTGGAAGGGGTCTAGCTGCGCCTGCACCTGCGTGTTGTTGGCCGTAAAGCCGCCGGGCTTAAAGCCCTTGCTCATTTTATAATACAGCATGGCATTGGGCACGAACTGCCATGAAACACCCACCTGCCCCGCAAACTGGTTGGAGGCCGTGCTTTCTGCGTGGAAGTTGTGCGTGGCCCCGCCAAATATCTGCGATGTCAGGCCCGTAATGCTGCGGTCATCCAGCTCGTGCAAAAGCCCCGCCCAGATGGTGACGTTATGCGGCAGCCGGTAGCTAACATGCCCGAATTCCGAAACGCTTTGCTGGTTCTGCCCGAAGGAGGTGGACATCATGTAGCCGCGCGCGGCGTAATCCGTGTAGTTAAAAAAGAAGCGCTGGTTCATCTGGCTGCGCTGATAATAGCCACCCACAACCCAGTTCAGCCGCCCACCAAGGGCAGAACCGTTTAACCGCGCTTCCTGCGTAAACACGTTGCCATCTATGGTGCGGTAGGTATCGGCCTCCTGCCGTGCTGTGCCGTCCTGATCTGTGTATTCGCCGCGCCGTTCGGTTTCAAACGCGCTAACAGATGTAAACGTTACCGGCCCGAAATCGTGCACAATATGCACATCCGCGCCCCAATACTGGTTGTGCTCACTGGGTTTTAACCCATCACGCCGGCCGATCAGCTTGTCGAATGTGGAATTGGAAGACCACTGCGCATCTGTGCCCATGCCGTAATCGGGCAGCGGGGTGGAACCGATAATACGGTGCACGGCCTGCGGGGTAACAACCTCGCTGTTGTCCTGCACAAAATGGCCGCCAAGCTGGATGGTGGTTTTATCATCCGGCCGCCAGCGCAGCTTGCCGCGCAGGGCCCATAAATCGGCATCGCCTAAATGATCACCATTTTCGGGGTCTCGCTGCCAGCCGCCGCCTTGGCGTGTTTGCCCCGCCAGCCGAAAATCCAGCCCCTTGGCCAATGGGCCAGAAACATAGGCCTCGCTCCGGCTGCGGGCGTAGGAGGCAATATCCTGCGATGCCCCAAAATGCCACGTATCTGTTGGGTCTGCCGTGCGCAAATGCACTTCCCCACCCGTGGTGGACTGGCCGTGCTCCGTGCCCACCGGGCCGGGGGTTACGCTGGCGCTGGCCAGATCAAACATCATGCCGTCTGTCATGGCGGCGTAGGGGTAGGCTACATCGTCCACATAGGTCAGCACGGTGGGCATGTTGTTCTGGGTGAAGTCATTAAACCCGGAACCACGCAGGTAAAAGTTGGTGGAGGCCGTGCCGTTAATGCTCTGCATGGTTAAGTTGGGGGCCACATGCTCCAGCCCGCGCAGGGTGGTAATATCACGGTTGCGCAGCAGCTCCGCCGTAAGATGCGTGGTGGCATCTGGCTCGTGCTGGGCGGGTTGAAACATGTAATCATACCGGTGGGCGTTCACCTGCACGGATGTGCTGCTGCGGGCTTCCACCGCTGCGGGTGGGCCTGCATGGTGGGCGGTATGCGCACCTGCATTATGCCGCCCATGGGCATGGGGGTGCGGGTGCTGGTGCTCTGCCACATCGGGTTGGGCGGCCTGCGCCATAATGGGCCACAGGCCCAGCGCCATAAGCCCGGCACAGCGCAAAACGCGGCGCGCCCGCTGCGCCGCAACACGCCTGCACTGGTGTGGCCCCTGCCCCATGGCAACACGCTGCCTGTTTCTTGATCGGCCAGAAATAACGCCATACCCCTTGCTTTTGTGCACCTGCGGGCCGCCGCATAACGTGCAACGCATAACATATATGTGTGTTTCAGCCCCCTAATGCGGGGGATGCCTGCAAGATGCAAGCACACATACAGGGCTGGCAGAAAAATTCATTCCCTTACGGTCAGCCCATACTTGCCTGCACCGCACGGGGTAGGCAGCCCTCCGCGGCGGAGGTAAGGTGGGGTGAAATATTCTTTTGTTTCCGAACACTCAGGTGGGTGGGCCTGCCCCGCACATCTGCCCCAAAAGAAAGAAAGCGGAGACTTCATTTGTCCAAACTCCTCTCCCGTTCCTCCCTGCGTGGCGCATTGTTGCTTTCTGTTGCCCTTGTTGGCGCCACCACCGGCGCTTCTGCCCCGGCACATGCCGCACCATCCGCCCCCACAGCGCAGCCAGCCCCTGCCAGCTTTGGCCCGTGGGGTGTGGACCTGGAAGGACGGGACCTGAGCGTAAAACCGGGGAACGACTTTTTCCGCTACGCCAACGGCACCTATCTGGACCACCTGCAAATTCCCGCAGACATGACAAGCTATGGCCCCTTCAACGCGCTGGCCGAGCTTTCCCGCACACGGGTGCAGAGTATTTTGAATGATCTTTCCGCCCATCCGGTGGAAAACCCGCGCAGCATTGAAGAAAAGCTGGGCACGTTTTACGCCTCCTATATGGATGAGGCCGCAGTAGAAAGCCTTGGCACCCGCCCGCTCAAGGAAGATCTGGACGCCATTCGCGCCATCAAAACGCCGTCTGATCTGGCAGCCCTTACGGGCTCCTGCCCCGGTAACTTCCAGTTCTCGCCGTTCTCTCTGGGTATCAACCCGGATGCCAAGGACCCCACACGCTATGCGCTTAATCTGGATCAGGCCGGGCTGGGCCTGCCAGACCGCGATTATTACCTGAAGCCGGAATTTGCCAGCAAGAAAAAGGCCTATCAGGCTTATGTGGAAAAGGCGCTCACACTGGCAGACTGGCCAGAACCCGCAAAGGCCGCCACAGCTATTGTAACGTTTGAAACACGCCTAGCCAAAGCCCACTGGGCGCGTGAAACCCTGCGAGACCCGCAAAAAACCTATAACCCGATGACAGTGGCTGATCTGGCCAAAAACGCGCCGGGGTTTGAATGGTCCATCTGGCTTTCCGCCGCCGGCCTGCCCGAACAGGGGCTGGACAAGCGCGTACTGGTTGTGGGCGAACCCTCCGCCATTACGGAAGAAGCCCGCGTGGTGGCCGATACGGATATGGATACGCTGCGCGCATGGTTGGCTGCGCATCTGGTAGAAAACGCCACATCCTACCTGCCAGACCGGTTTGAGCAGGCGCGCTTTGCGCTTACCAAATCCCTTACCGGCCAGCCTTCCCTGCCCGCACGGTGGAAGCGCGGCGTGCAGGCCACCAGCTCCGCCATGGGCATGGCGCTGGGCAAGGTGTATGTGCAGCGTTACTTCCCGCCAGAAAACCGCACCACCATGCAAAAGCTGACCACGGACTTAAAAGATGCCTTCCGTGTGCGCCTGCGCAACAATACGTGGATGAGCCCCGCCACCAAGCAGGCCGCACTGCGCAAGCTTGAAAACTTTGAAATTCAGGTAGGCTACCCCAACAAATGGCGCGATTACGCCAGCCTTGAAGTGCACAAGGGCGATGTGTACGGCAATGCCCGCAACGGCGTGGCGTATGAATGGCGCTACTGGCTGACACGGCTGGACCAACCCGTGGACCGTGATGAATGGGACATGACACCCCAGACCGTGAACGCCTATAACAACCCGCTGTTTGATCAGGTTGTGTTCCCGGCCGCCATTCTGCAACCGCCGTTCTTTAACCCCAAGGCGGATATGGCCGTAAACTACGGGGCCATTGGCGGCGTGATCGGCCATGAAATGACCCACTCTTTTGATGATGAAGGCCGCCAGTTTGATGAACACGGCCGCCTGCATGACTGGTGGACAAAGGAAGATGCCGCCCGGTTCCAGAAACTGGCAGACCGGCTTGGCGCGCAGTTTGATGCGTTTGAGGTGCTGCCCGGCGTGCACGTAAACGGCAAGCTGACAATGGGTGAAAACATTGCAGATCTGGGTGGGCTCACGCTGGCGCTGGATGCGTATCATGCCTCGCTCAAAGGCAAGCCCGCGCCAGAACTGGATGGCCTGACGGGAGACCAGCGCGTGTTTCTTGGCTGGGCACAGGTGTGGCGTGAAAAACTGCGCGAAGAAACCATCCGCCGTCTGGTGGTGACAGACCCGCACTCCCCACCGCAGGCACGTGTAAACATGCCCATGCACAACATTGATGCGTGGTACGAGGCATGGAAGGTGCAGCCCACAGATAAGCTCTACCTTGCGCCAGATCAGCGCGTAAAAATCTGGTAACGTCTCATACCTCCCCCACACCGTATGGCCCCTGCCCCGGCATGGGCCTGCGGTGTGGCAAACTTCATGCAAACTTCCTCTGGCACCACAGCAGCAGCCATGACACAATACGCACCACACTGGCATGGGGCCGGTATGCGTAAACCCTGCGGAACAGGTGGAGAATAACGGGCGGGTCATGATCGACAGGTTCAGTTCTTCCCGCCATCCTGCCAGACAGGAACCCCGGCTGCTGCCCGATAACGGCACCAGTGCTGCGGAAAACACCGCCAGCCCCCGCACATCCCAACCCGATACGGAAGATGTGCGCGCACGCCTTTTTCCCGCTGCACCTGTGCCGCGCACGCGGGGGGTGAATGTTCGGGGCACCTCCACCCCGCTTATCCGCAAGGAAATATACGCAGACCCCACATTGGGGCCCGTGCTTACGGCCTCTTTTCTAGCGCATGTGCTGTTGCTGGCCGCCCTGCTGTATCAGGCCACGCACCATAAGCCCCAAGGCTCCCCCGATGCTGCGCAGCAGGCCGCCGGGGTGGAAATGGTGTTCTCTCAACCGCAGGCCTCCAGCGGCATGGTGGGCGCGCAATCCCCCGATGCAGGGGGCGGGAACGAGGCCAAGCACGCCGCCCAAACCAGTAACGAACCCCCAACCCCGGCAGATGCCGAGCCCACGCCCACACCCCCGGCAGAGGAGGCACCCTCCGCCCCCATTCTGCCGCCATCTGATGATGGGCTGCCCAAGCCGGTGGAAAACAAGACAGAAACCAAGCCATCGCACCCGGTTACGGGCCACAAGCCCAAGGCGCCGCAGCCTGCGCGGCCCACACCGCACGCCAAACCCACGCCCCGGCCCAGCCACCACAAGCCATCTCCGCTGGACCACCCCATGGATATGTCCTTTAACGAGGCCCCGGCCCCGCGCCGCAAGCAGCGTGGCCGCCCCGGTGGCTCCAGCGCCCCGATTGACCTTTCCATTGGCCCGATGGTGGAAAATGGTGAGCTGAACGCCCACTACGCATCACGCACCACAGTGCATGGTGTGAGCAGTGATTACGCGGCGGAAATTGATGAATGGATCCAGCGCCACCTGTACTATCCGCCAGATGCGGCAGAACGGGGGGATGAAGGCCCATCATCCGTGCATGTTATTCTGGACCGCACGGGGCATGTGTTCAAAGTGTTCCTTACCAGCGGGTCTGGATCTTCCGATCTGGATTCCGCAACAATAGGTATGTTCCACGGGGCGCAACTGCCGCCCGTGCCGCCGGATATGAAAGACAAGTTCATCAACTTTGATGTAACGGTCAACTACATGCTTATCCGCAACTAACGCGGCCTACAAAAAACGGGGCACCGGCATGCACTCTGGCAGCCGATACCCCGTTTTTTTATGTGCAAGGCAGGGTTTTTTCAAACCACCCTGCTTTTACACCTTGGCTTCAGGCACTTTTGGCAAGCTGTTCTTCTGGCTCATCAGATACCAGATAAGGGCCTGCCGCCAGCACCTGCATGCTTAGCATCCGTATGCCAGATGCTGGGCGCGCGTTCAGATCCAGCGTGGCGTTGCCGTTTGTCCAGCGGGCTGTGCCGTTCTGTTCCAGCGCGTACCAGCCGGGCAGTTCCTTATTTTGCAAATGTTCTGAAAGATCAACAACATTTCGGGCATCACGCAGGGTTATATGCCCCACGGCCACACCCAGTTGGCGGCGGTCATCTACAAACGGGCCTTCTACATCACACGGGCGGCTGGTGCGGGAGACAATCTGCACGCTTTGCACATTGGCAGGCAGCATAAAGGTGTAATACCCATCCTGCATTTTTATGGCCCGGATACGCTTGCCCGTGTTGGTATGCAGGCAGATATCGGGGTTTGTCAGCAACTCACGCAGGGCCGCCTGAGCAGATGCACGCCCTGCTGCCGTGTGCCTGTTTGCAATTTTTTCAAACAGAGGCTGCACAAACTCTTTTTGCGTGCACAAAGGGGCTGCGGCATCTACAGACCAATTGCGCGCTTTGCCGCCAATGCTGGCTATTACCACGCCAGTGCTGCGGAAGCTGGCACGGTTGCCTGTATCCAGATAGCTTTCGCTCAGCATACCATCAGCCATGATAACGGCATGTTCGGGCGTTTCTACATGGTAATAAGTGTAGGATGTAAATGTGCGATCATAAAAAATGCTGCTGCCGTTTACCAACATACGCACCGGCACAAAGCGGCCATCAAAATACAGGCAGTGTTCGGGCGTTACCAGCATATCCTTGTAGGGCACGCCCTCTGCAATGGCATCCTTTACAATGCGCACGGGGTATCCGGCCTCATCATCCGGCAGGCTGGGGTTTACTTTTGCCTGTGCGTGGCCAGCCCATACAATTTCTGTGGGTTCTGCCGCACCGTTTTTATACGCCAGCACGGTATCACCCACGCGCAGGTCTTCCACCGCTACATCCCCTTTGGGGGTGCGGATCATGCTGCCAGCCAGATAGCAGATAAGAATGCCGCCTGTGCCATCCGGGTTGGAAGAGTTTGTCCATTCCTTGGGAATATACCATGTCAGCCCGAACGGGTTGCCAGAGACCTTGATGCTTGGGCCAAGCGATACGTCAATAACGTTAGCAACATTCAGATCCAACCCCACCGTGGTGGTATTGGTTATTGGATCATAATAGCCCCACACGTTTTGAGAATCGGGAAAATCCACCGTAAAGTTTTTGGGGATGGTGCTAGTTGAGTTGCCGTTTGAATCCACAAACGTTACCACATTGGAAAGCACACCAACGCCCACGCCAGCGCTATCTACTTTAATGTTGCCGCCATCTGGCCCAACGTTGATGGAGCTGAGCACGTTGGCGGAAATAATGTTCCCCCCCAATTCCAGCGTGCCACCATCTACCGTAATGTTTTTAATGGCCCCAACAGAGGCCAAGCCACCCCCAGCTATAACCGTGGCATCATTTTCCACCACAATGCGGCTAAGCGCCTGCACATCGGCCAGGTTGCTCAGGTTCACCACCACGGGGTCTCCCGCCGGGGTCTTGGCATCCCGCGTAACCAGAATGTTGCCGGTTACGTTCAGGTTAATCAGATCCTCAACCGAGTAATCTATTACCCTATCAAACAGTAGATTGATGGCCATGGCGCGTGAAACCCTTATTGGATGAATACAACCGCTGTTAACCATTTATTAAGTATTAACGGGCGGTGAGGTCATTTTTATTTTTATTTTATTTATAAATAGTAAACGTTTTGAAAAAACTTACGCCAATGTTATGGAAATGCCACACACACGCAGGCATACCGCCACCCGCGCTACGCTCAAGGCAGGTTTGATCACGAAAAACTGAAGCTGCATCCCGCCATGTTTACGGGCTATCCTACGGGCAATGCTTTCGTGCAGGGCGGCTTCTTCCCTGCAAGTCAGACCATAAGGCTCCTGCCAGAAGGAACAGTACTGCATGCCCCGTTCAGAGAATTCGCAAATCCCCACAGATATCCCCACCATCCGCGTGGTGGCCATGCCCACAGACACCAACCCGGCGGGAGACGTGTTTGGCGGGTGGATTGTTTCTCAGATGGATCTTGCAGCCGGCACCACTGCGGCTTTTCGGGCTAATGGGCGGTGCGCCACCATTGCCATTAACAGCCTTGTTTTTATGGAACCCGTGGTGGTGGGGGATGAGGTTAGCATTTACACCCGCATTATCCGCTCGGGCCGCACATCACTTACCATTCATGTTGAAACATGGCGCCGCGCCCGCCACACGCATCTGACATCCAAGGTGACGGAAGGCGAATTTATTTTTGTGGCGCTGGATGAAAACCGCCGCCCCCGCCAGTTGCCGCCCCCGCAGCCGGGTGATGAACTGCCAGAAATTGTGCCCCCCACAGCAGGCTAAACACCACGCGGCACCTTTATAAGCCCCTGCCGCGTTATGCCCCGGCAGCCAGAGCACACCTTGGGTGTTATCTGGCTTGTTTGGGTTTTTTCAGCTTTTCACGCCAAGGCCGGATGGTTTAGAAATCCGGCCATCAGGTTTTTTCATGCCTTGGCTCTGGCGCAAACCGGGCCTGCACGGCATATAAACCACGCATACGCGCAAAAAAGGCAGGAAAGGGAGGCCCGGGCTTATGAAACACTGGCAGATCGACCAACTGCCTTGGGATCAGTTTGATCCCTCTAAAGTAGATCCGCAACTGGTGCCTGCCATCAAGGCGGCCTCGGTAGTGGAACGCAACAGCGTGGATTACGCGCTGTATCTGAACAACGTGTTCCGTGATGACCCGGACTTTAGAGAAGCCGCAGACCACTGGGCCATAGAAGAAGTACAGCACGGTGATGCCCTGGGCCGCTGGGCCATGCTGGCAGACCCCACGTGGGATTACCACGCCGCCTTCCAGCGTTACCGCGATTTTTACCAGATTCCGCTGGAAGTGGAACAATCTGTCCGCGGTTCCCGCACGGGGGAGCTGATTGCCCGATGTATGGTGGAAACAGGCACCTCCTCCTTTTATTCCGCGCTGGCCGATGCCACGGAAGAGCCAGTGCTGAAGGCCCTGTGCAAGCAGATTGCGGCGGATGAGTTCCGCCACTTCAAACTGTTTTATGACCACATGAACCGCTACCTGAAGCGCGAAAACATTGGCACGCTGCAACGCGCACGCATTGCCCTTGGCCGCGTAACGGAAAGCGAGGATGATGAGCTGGCATCCGCCTACTACACCACGAACGACCCCGCAAACATACCGTATGACCACACGCGCTGCATTGCGGCGTATATGTCCCGCGCCATGAAGAACTATCAGCCCCAGCACCTGCGGCGCGTCACCAACATGGTGTTCAAGACCATTGGCGTGAACCCGCACGGCAAATGGCAGAGCGCTGTGTTCTGGATTGCGGAAAAACTGTTTTTTAGCCGCCAGCGCAAGTTTGCGCGCATTGCGGGCATAAGCTAGCGGCCCTTCTCCTTCACATTATGGCGGCGTAAGCTCTCCTCCGTCAAAACAGACGGAGATTTACATCTGATGTTTACGCATATTGTCGTGGGCAGTAACGATATTGCCCGCTCCAAAAAATTCTACGATGCCATTTTTGAAGCCATGGATATTCCCCCTTCAGAAATTCACCCCAATGGCCGTCTGGTTTATGCCAAGCAGGGCCAGCGTTTTGTGGTCACCAAGCCGCTGGATGGCAAACCCGCCACCCCGGCCAACGGTGGCACCATCGGGCTGGAAGCTGCCTCCCCCGCCATGGCCGATGCATGGCACAAGGCAGGTGTTGCCAATGGCGGACAGGCCATTGAAAACCCACCCGGCGTGCGCCAGACCGGCGTAGGCCCGCTGTATCTGGCCTATCTGCGGGACCCGGACGGCAACAAGCTGTGCATTGGCTGCAAGGTTCCGGCCTAAGCCCTAACAGGTTGCGTTTAACCTTGGCGGAACTCTCTTTTTCCGCCGGGGCTTAAATAAAAAAGCTGCGTTCCCTTTTGCGGGCCGCAGCTTTTTTTGTGCCTGATTCTGCTTGCGGCAAACAGCGCTACACTTCTTCTTCCGTGTTGGTCTGCGCCACCAGAATGGCGTGGGAGTTCATGCGCGATGCCAGCATGTGCCCCACAGCCACCGCCCCAACAGAAAGCGTAACAGACAGCACCACATTCACCAGCGCACGGCCCCAGCCCCCAACGCGAATAAGATCCAGCGTTTGCAGGCTGAAGGAGGAAAACGTGGTGTATCCGCCGCATATGCCCAGCATAACAAACAGCCGCGTGGTTTCCGATACCGGATACCGGCCAGATGCCAGCGTAAGCGTGCCAAAAAAGCCGATTACAAAGGAGCCCACCATGTTCACACCAATAATGGTGCCCCACGGAATATACCGGCTGATAGGCGCTGTAAGAACAGAAACAAAATAGCGCGCCAACGTGCCCAACGCGCCCCCGAGCATAACGATCAGGCAGGAATAGAAAGACATAAAGGAAACCTTACTCCGTCATTGTGCGATCCACCGCCAAACCGGCAGAGGCCTGGCAGGTGGGCATCATTTCCACGTGGTTGATGTTCACATGTGCAGGCAGGCTTAAAACCCATGCCACCGTCTGGGCAATATCTTCGGGCAAAAGCGGGTGCGTGCCTTTGTAAACATCCTCGGCCTTGGTAGCGTCTCCCAACCGCACCTGGCTGAACTCACTGCCGCCACACAGGCCGGGGGCAATGGTGGTGGCGCGCACCTGCTTGCCCAGCAGATCGCTGCGCAAATTGCGCATGAACTGATCAACAAACGCCTTGGAAGCCCCATACACGTTGGAACCGGGGTACGGATACGTGCCCGCCGTGCTGCCAAGGGCCACAACATGCCCCCAGTTACGCGCCACCATGCCGGGCAGCAGCGCGCGCGTAATTTCCACCATGCCGGTTACGTTGGTGGCTATCATGCGCTGCCAGTCTTGCAGGTTGGTTTCCCACGCTTTTTCCAGCCCCAGCGCCAGCCCGGCGTTGTTTACCAGCACGTCCACTTCCTGCCAGCCTGCGGGCAGGCTTTGCGGCAGGGCGGCAAGAGCGGGGGCGTCTGTCATATCCAGCTTAAACGGCAAAATCTCGCCCTTGGCTTGGGCGGCCAGTTCCTCCAGCCTTTCCTGCCTGCGGCCTGTGGCAATAACGCGGTAGCCCTGCTGGGCCAAAAGCAGCGCAATGGCATGCCCAAATCCGGCGGTGGCACCCGTTACCAAAACTGTTTGTGGTTGCTTGCGTGTCATACCCATAGCCCTTTTTTGTGCATGAAACGGGGCGAGCCCCAAAGCAGGAAAGCCGCAGCAATGGGCGTGCGCCATGCTTCCCGCAGTGTTTGCAACTGTAGGGCAAGGCGGGGCAAGTTTCAAAGCGCCATCCTGCGGGGTGGGTTTTAAGGGGGCGTGGGCGTGCTCAGCCTGGCTTCGGCATCCTGCAAGATCTGGCGTTCCGGAGCGTGCAGCATGTCTGCCAAGGTGCGGCTGTCCAGCACCGCCATAAACGCATCCAGCGCCTCACCCAACGCGCCGCGCAAATGGCACGCGCGGGAGAGCAGACAGTCCGAACTGCCCGGCACACCGGGGGAAGGCGGCATGCAGCTTACCAGCGCCATGTCATCTTCCGTATGGCGCACCACATCGCCAATACGAATATCCTGCGGCGCACGGCCCAGCATCAGCCCACCGCCCCTGCCGCGCAGCGTATCTATAAACCCACCCCGGCCCAGATGATGAATGATCTTGACCAGATGGTTTTCTGAAATGCCATACACCCGCGCAATCTCCTTAATGGAAACGCGGCGGTTGGTGTGCACGGCCAGATAAAGCAACGTGCGCAGGGCATAATCTGTGTGCAGTGTCAGACGCATGGGGCCTTTTACACCATGATGGGCTGGTATGCCCATTCATCTCTTTAAGATGCCTTAAAAACACATCTTAAATCAGACTACAAAACCACAAGCCCCGTGCCGCAACCAGAGGCCCCAATGCCCCATCAGCCCGATATCCGTATCCGCCGTGTGTATGAAGCCGCCCAGCCAGATGATGGCGCCCGCGTGCTGGTGGATAGGCTATGGCCACGCGGCATCAGCAAGGAGCGCGCTGCCCTCACCCTATGGCTGAAGGACATTGCCCCTTCCACCGCCCTGCGCCAGTGGTTTGCGCATGACCCCGCAAAGTGGGAAGGCTTTTGCCAACGCTACACGGCAGAATTAAACGCCAACCCCCAAGCCGTGCACCAACTGGCTGATCTGGCCCGCAAAGGCCGCATCACCCTGCTATTTGGCGCGCGCGATGTGGCACATAACGAGGCCGTGGTGCTGGCCGCCTACATGGCCGCCCATCTGCCCCACCGCACATAAAAAAACCCGCACACCCCCTGCCGGAGAACAAAGCGGGAAACGCGGGAAAACACTATAGGCACGCTGCCTTCCACAAAACTATCCACAGGCTTTTCCCACATTCTCTCCCCGTTTTCTGTGGATAAGATTTGTTACAGAGCAGGAGAACAAACGTTCAGAATCGGCTGTTTTCTGGGATTTTTAGAGATTCGTTTTATGACAAGAGCAGAATCAGCTTGACCTGAAAAAAACATGACGAGTCGGGCTTGCCACGATTCATCCACAGGCCATCCACACAATTTGCCCAACGCCCCACCGGTTATAAACAGGTGGCAACACAAGCTATTGCGCAGCCCCCTGTGCACTGGCACAAGATGAGGCCCATTGCGCCCCCGCGCCCTTTATACAGGCCCAGTAGAAGAACAAAGGAGCATACGCCAGCGCATGCAGTTTATTCTTACTTTTTCCTGCCCGGACCAGCCCGGCATTGTTGCGGCTGTTACATCCGTTCTGGCAGAGCGAGGTGCGGACATAACCGAAACCCACCAGTTCAGCAACCGGGAATCTGGCACTTTGTTCATGCGGCTGGCCTTTAATGCGCCCGCGCCGGGTGGTTTGGCAGAAATAAATGATGTTCTGGCCCCCGTGGCCAAACACTTTGGTATGAACATGCGCCTGCATGATGCCGCCGTGCTGCCGCGCATTATCATTATGGTGTCGCGCTTTGATCATGCGCTGCTTAACCTGCTGTATCAGGTGCGTGTGGGCTGGCTTAAGGCGGATATTGTGGCCATTGTTTCTAACCACACAGATAGTGCCGCCACGGCAGAACAGGCGGGCATTCCCTATTACTGCTGGCCCGTAAACAAGCAGAACAAGGCCGAGCAGGAAGACAAGCTGCGCGCCCTTATAAAAGAAACAAAAGCCGATTTAGTGGTGCTGGCCCGCTACATGCAGGTGCTTTCGGATTCGCTGAGTGCAGAACTAAGTGGCCGGGTGATTAACATCCACCATTCCTTCCTGCCCTCCTTCAAAGGGGCCAAGCCGTACCATCAGGCCTATGCGCGTGGGGTAAAGCTGATTGGCGCCACCGCCCATTACGTAACGGCGGACTTGGATGAAGGCCCGATTATCGAGCAGGAAACCGCGCGGGTTACGCACAACCTCTCGGTGGAAGATTACATTGCCACGGGCCGGGGTGTGGAATCGCAAGTGCTGGCGCGGGCCGTGAAGATGCACGTTGAACATCGGGTTATGATCAACGGCCATCGCACTGTGGTGTTTGCCTAAAACACCAAAGGCGACTACCCCATAAAAAAAGGCGCCCCGGATGGAGCGCCTTTTCTTGTATGCAGCCCATAAGGGCCACATGCAGCAGAATTAGTTGCTGCTGTTGTTGTCGCCACCGTTCGGGCCACCGTGTTCACCACCCGGGCCGCCATGTTCGCCACCGGGGCCACCGTGTTCGCCACCAAAGTTGCCCTGCTGGCCACGGTCACCACGTTCGCCGCGTTCACCACCCTGCTGGCCACGGTCACCGCGGTCACCACGATCGCCACGGTTTTCATCACCACGGCCGTTCTGGTTGTCACCATTTTCGTTGTGCTTGTGTTCGTGCTTGTGGTGGTGGCTGCTTTCTGCGTGAGAAGCAACCGGCATAGCAACACCCAGAGCAGCAAGCAGGAAAAGAGCTTTTTTCATCGTTAACAATACTTTCGTTCAATATGTTTGGCACCGCACTTGGCAGTGCGTGTCAGAAATGAAGCTAGGAAAGAATTGAGACAAAATAAAGGCTGACAGACATACGTTATGTTAATTTGATTTATGCTCTGCATTGCACCGCACTCATGCCGCCTGCCCTTGCCCCTTATATATGTGTTTGAAAGCAGGAACGTAATTCTGCCACAAGCGTATGGGAAAAACAGACGTATTGAAGCATAGAGGTTTGACATGAAATTCCGTTATCTTGCAGCCGCTGCCATGATGGGCGTGATGTGTGCATCCGCCCCCCTTCATGCCGAACCACAGTTTAACGGCCCCGGCGGCCGTGGTGGCCCACAGGGCGGCCCAAACGGTGGCCCCGGTGGTGGCGCCATGCACGGTGGCCAGCGTGGCGGCCCCGGCCCGGCCATGCACAACAACCGCCCCGGCCGTGGTGGCCCCGCACGCGGTGGTGACAACTTTGACATGAACCGCACCTGGCGGAAGGGAGACCGCTATGATGGCCCCCGTAATGACCGCTGGATTGTGCGCAACTGGCAGGGCCAGCGCGGCCTGTATGCCCCGCCATCTGGCTATTACTGGATGCGCTATGGCAACCAGTTTCTGCTAACATCCCTTACCACGGGCATTATTGCCGGTGTTGTAAGTGCCACCATTGGGGCCGTTGCCACCCCCGCAACACCCACCTATGCCGCCCCAACCTACACAGCACCGGGCTACGCCGCCCCCGGTTATGCAGCACCCGGATACGCGGCACCGGGCGGTTACTGAAAATAGGCTTATATAACGCAGGATATTTCCAAAACGCATTCTACAATCCGGCAATATCCTGCACATGTAAAAAGCCGCTGCCCTGTTTACCGGGGCGCGGCTTTTTTCTGTTTTAGCGTGGTTTTTTATGGGGAATGTGCCGCCACACCGCGCCACTGCCGCCAGCCCTGCACGGCAAGGCCTATAAAGGCCGCGTACAGCACGGCGGTTACAAACAGCCTGCGTTGCACAAACAGCAGCGCATACAAAACATCCACCACAATCCATAACACCCAGCAGGCACGGTAGCGCTTGGCTGTCCATATCTGGCCCAGCACGCTGTATGCACTCAGCCCGGCATCAGAAAGGGGCATGGGGTCATCCGTTATGGCTCGCAGGGTCAGCCCCAATGCCAAACCGGCCACGGCTGTTATGCCGGTATCTCGCCACAGGGTTTGAGATGTTGGGGTGGCAATACGCACCTGCCCGCTTTCCTGCACACCGCGCAGCCAGCACCACAATCCGTACAGCGCCAAAGCTGCAAACACGCCCTGCAAAGCGGCATCTGCATATAAATGGTCCTGCGCAAACACCACGCCATACAGTACGGATGCCAAAAGCATAACCGGCCAGCACCACACCGTTCTGCGCCCCGTAAGCCACACGCCCAAAGCGCTGGCAATGGCCGCCAGCCATTCCAACCCGGACACTACGCCTGCCCCGCCAGCAAGGCTGGCAAACGGGCCAGCAGTTCCCGCCCCTCCTGCGCCTGTGCAAACCACCGGGCATGGCCGAGCAGATACTCGGTATACGCCACCTCGGCCGAGGCTTCATCTTGCAGCAGTGTTCCAAAATATGCTGTTTCAGACAGCGCAAATTCCACATGCACCAATGGCAGAAACGCCACCACCTGCTCACGCTCTGCCGCACTTAAAGGCCGAATGTGCTGATACCCCGCCACAAACGCGGCAAGCTGGTCCCACACCACCAAATGCGTGGCCTGCTGCGCTGTTGCGCCACAGCTTGGCAAGGCCAGCCAATCCACCATGGCGCGCTCTATGGCCACGGCCACATCAAACGCGGCGCAGGTGCGGTCTGCCATGCCAAAATCCAGCACGGTAACAGGCGTGTTTGCATGCCAGAACAGGTTGGAAGGGTGCCAGTCTCCATGCCCCCAAGCAGGTTTTACGCTGGGCAATAACGGGCGCAGATGCTCATGAAGCGGCAAAACATCCCGCGCCACATCCTGCTGCCACGGGCGGTTGGCCAATGCCGCCACCAACCCCGGCTGCCGCGCCACCCACTGTTGCAGTGCAGTTGTAAAATCTGCTTGCCCCACCACACACATACTGGAAACCAACGGCACCACCGGGGCGATTTTATCTGCTGTATGCGCGCTGCGTTCCGGGGCTGTGTAATCCGCCGCAGCCTTGTGCAGTTGCGCCAGCGCAGCCCCCGCCGCATGGGCCTGCGCAGTGGAAAAATACGGCTTCCAGGACATCACATCCCGGTAGGTGTCTTCCCCCTTGGCGGGGAGGAAAACCTCGTACGTCCAGTTGCCAAGTTCCAGCGCGGTGTGCCCGTTATGCAGGGCCAATGCGGGGCATACGGGCAGCCCCTTGCTGGCCAGATGGCGGATAAAGGCGTGTTCCTGCTCCAGCATGGTGGCACTGCGTAGCGCACGCGCATGGCGTTTAAGCACACAGCTTGTCACCCACGCACCCTGCCCGCCTGCGTTGGCACCTCCGGCGCTGGCAGAAACCTCCCCCGCAAGCTGCACCACACAGGCGGCAGAAAACGGGCGCATGCTGTGCCATACAACATCCCGCGCAGGCGGCATGTTGGCAAAATGTGCGAGCACATCAGAAACTTCATCAAGCGTCAGGCATGGCCAGTCCCGCTTTTCCTGCACACCGTGTACACCAAACTGCGCCGTATTCTGGAGGGAAGGATCTGCCACGCCTAAAACCCGGTGGAGGCTGTAAACAAAGCCGCAAACCCGCCGCCAATGTAATAGTCCGGGGCTTGCCCGGCTATGGTGGTGCCGTAGCGGCCCTGCGTATCATGCGCGTTCATGGTGGGGTCTGCCACGCCGGAAAGGTAATGCTGGTTGGTGATGTTAATAAAGTTCATGCGGAACTCCGGCCGATGCAGCACGGAAACATCATTCATCCGATACCCCAGCGCCAGATTGCCCGTAACATGGCTGGGCATGCGCTCATCATTCATGAAAGTTGCGTATTGGTGGCCGGTGTATTTTACGGTCATCACGCCAAAAAAGTGCCCGTCATCATATGTCAGGCCCGCAGCGGCCTGTAGCGTGGGGCTGCGCACGGCGCGCTTGCCGCGTGTGGGCAGCAGGTCTCCGCCCGAATACAGGTCATTATCAATGGTGGCGTGCAGATATTCGCCCGAAAGATAGGGGCTGATGTGGTGCCACGGGCGCAAACCTATTTCCACATCCACCCCGCGAGATGTCTGCCCGCCTGCATTAATGGTGGAATCCACCGGGGCGCCATTTATCATGGCTAACGTGGCAATCTGGCGGTTTGTGAAGTTATAGTTAAATAACGTCAGGCTGCCCACAACCCGGCTGCCTGCGTAACGGTAGCCCAGTTCCTCCGCTATGGAGTATTCGTTTTTCAGGCTGGATGTGCCCTTTTGCGTCATGGCGCCGGATGTGGGGTCATACGCATCATACAAGGCGGGTTCCGCCGGGGTGCGGAAGTTGGTGGTGGCATTGAAAAACACCTGATGTTCCGGCGTAATCTGAAAACGCACCCCAAAGCGCGGCAGGGGCACGGCGGTGTTCATGTTGGCGTGGTAGGGCGCGCCCGGCACGGCGTTTGTGCCTGTGCGCGAGAACATCACTTCCTTGAAACCTGCTGTCAGCAACAGCCGATCATGCAACAGCGAAACCCGATCCCCCACAAACAGCGCATTGGTTTGCGAGATAGTGTGGTTGCTGGCCCCCAGCAGCATGTTGCCATCGGCCAGCGTAATGGGCCGCCCGCCCCATATGCTGCCCGCATTGCCGCTGCCATTTACGGCGGCAAAGGTTTCGCGCTCGGTGTCATCTCCGTAATCATACCAGTAGCCCAGCACCAGATCATTCACGCCGCGCTTCCATTCCAGCGCAGATGTAAAACCGGAGCGAAAGCTGCGCTGTGTGTAATCTGCCCGCACCGTGCTGTAGCCATCTGCCGTTACGGGCAGATCCAGCACATCGGGCACGGCCTGCGTGCCGTTATACAGGCCGGATGTAGGCAACTGTGTGCCACCTGCGGCATTGCCATACGCACCTTGCGCATAGGGTGTAACATGCAGGCTTAGCCCCTCCGCCAATGCAAACTGCAAGGGCGCGGCCAGATACAGCGTGCGTTCCGGCTGGCGAGAAAGCCGCCAGTAGTCCGAACCACCGTAATCATCATCAGCATGGAAGTGCCGGTCCAGATTATTGGGGCCGCCTATGCCATACGTGCGCCAGTCATCCTTGCTGACCTGCGGGTAGTAACTGTCTACCGCCTGGTTCCAGGATCCTAACAGCCCCGCGCTGTTGCCTTGGCCCCATGTTTTTTCCAGCTTGAAATCAACATGCTGGCGCTCATCCCGCCCGGCGCCGCGCCAGTTATCCGTGGCGCTATGAGAATAGGACACAAAGCCCCGCAGGCCGGTATTATGCCCGATCTCGCCCGTATCCAGCCGCAGGAACTCGCGGTTGGTATCGTAAGAGCCGTAGGAGGCGCTAAACTGCCCGCCAGCCTTTTCTGCCGGCGTGCGAAAACGCAGCTTCATCAGCCCGCCCGCGGCGTTCATTACCGGGCTGTCCAGATCGGGAGATCCCTGTTGCAGGGCAATGCTTTCGTAATTCTCGCTATCTGCAAACTGGCTGGGGTAGCCGGTGTAATAGGCAATATCGTTCAGCGGCATGCCTTCCAGCACGTAACCTATGGCATCTCCATTCATGCCGCGCACGCTGATATTGGTTTGCGGAGAAAACCCAAACGGGTCTGACCCACTTACATTCGCGCCCGGCAGTTGGGAAACCAGCTCAAACGCCGTAGCGGTGGGGGATTGCAGGCGGATGTATTCCTGCCCCACCACGCTTTGGGCCTGTGGTTCAGATTGTGGGTGTATCAGCCCGCCCCCGGCGCTGGCATGCAGCGGGTTGGCACGTACTATTACCACCTGCGGGCGGCCAGAAGCCTGCACCGGCGCGCCCTGTGCTTTGGGGGCTGTAGGTGCCGCATGTGCAGTTGTGGGCGCTGGCGTATGCTGGGCGGCTTTTTGCCCTGCAGGTGGTGCAGAAACAGCCTGCGCCCACGCAGCCCCAACCGGCCACGCCATGCCAGAAAGCAGCGTGCCAGAGGCCAGCGCACAGGCCATCCACCACCGTTGGCGGCAACAGCGCCGCACCGTGGGGGCCGCACACCAGCACACCTTACGTTGTATTAAGGCGGACATCCGGTTTTATCCCTCCGCCGCACCAAGGCGCACCTGCCGCACCACGCGCTCCATTGTTAACCCCTGCACTAAAATAGTGAACACAACCACCGCATAACACACTGCAAGCAGCACATCACGCATAGGCCCGTGTTCCAAGCTTAACGCAAGGGCTATGGAAATACCGCCACGCAGGCCGCCCCATGTCATAATGGCCAAAACGCGCCAGCGTTGTGAATCACGCAAATACACGGGCAGCATGGCCAGCAGCACGCTTAACGCCCGCACGGTAATGGAAAGCGGAATGGCCAGAACAGCCGCCAGCAACACCGGCACACGTATGGGCACGCTGAGCACGTAAAACCCTATCAGCACAAACAAGCAGGCGTTTAGCACCTCATCCACCATCATCCAGAAATTGCGGATTTCACGCTGCCCGTGCTGGCTGAGCGCCCCCAATGCGCGGGGCATGCCCAAGGCCAGCCCGGCCGTAACAGCCGCCACGGGGCCAGAAACTTCCAGCATTTTGGCAAGGCTGTACACCCCGCTGGCAAGAGAGATGGAAATAAGCAGTTCAAGATGTGCATCTGTTACCAGCCGGATGCACCATACCGCCAAACACCCGCACAAAAAGCCCAGCAGCAGGCCGCCGCCTACCTCCTGCACCATTTGCCACACCAAATCCCCCAACGGGCCAATGGTGCCTGCCTCTGCCAGTTGCACTGCCACGGCAAACACCACAACGCCCACGCCATCGTTAAACAGGCTTTCCCCCGCAAAAATGGCCTGCACTCTGGGCGGCAGGCCCAAACGGCGCAGCATGCCCACAACAGAAACCGGATCTGTTGGCGCCAGAATGGCCCCCAGCACCACGCACCACGGCAGGGAAACCGCAAGCCCCACCAGCGGAAACGCCATCCACATACCCATGGCAAACAGCGCCACGGCCAGCATTGTGCCCAAAAGTGCCAGCGCCAGAATGGAAAAACGGTTCTGCCACAGCTCACGCTGATCTACCGATTGTGCACCCGCAAACAGCAGGAATGATAAAGCCCCATCCAGCAAGGTGGCGGGCAGGTTTATGCTATCCAGCACCGCGCGGGCGGCATCCATGCGGGGCATGGGCACGGCTTGCTCCAGAAAAAGCAGAACCGTGGCCACCCCCAAAGCCTGTGCCGTAATGCCAATAGTGGTGGGCAGGTGCAGGTAGCGGTGGTTGATAATGGCAAAAGCTGTTGCCAGTGTGATCACAATGGCAAACAGCGCCAGCGGATTGAAAAAAGGCGGCATGAGCGGTTTCCAGTCTGATCAGACAGGCTGATGACGAATGCAAACCAGAAAACCGCAAAACCGGATGCCAGATCAGGCGTTATTTTGCGGCTGCCCGGGCTCATCCATATTCACGATCGTCTGATCCGAAATGGAAACGTCTGTCAGTTCAGGACGTTGCAAGGCTTCGTTGGCAGAACGCGCCAAACCGGCTGTCTTGTCTTTCAGGTCTGCCAGTTCTTCACGCACATCGCCCAGAATTTCCAGCAGGGCCTGATGGTCTTCCGCCGCGCGCCTGTCTGCCCCACGGCTAAGCACCGCGTTGCCCACCATCAGCGCGGGCAGCGCTACAAGCTGGATACAGTTGCTGATATACAGCAGCGTGTTCTGCCACTGGGGCACAACCGCTGGCACCAGAGAGAACAGGAAAAACACATACACGCACCAGATACTGCCGAACATGATTGTCATTTTAACAGCCACGTTCTCGTTAAATCGGTTCACCAATGAATCAGCAGGTTTCTGTTGTTTGGGTTTCATTTCTATACCTTTTGCCTCAAATACCCGCCTTGCTGGCGGGCCATCTCTTTGGGCAAAACTGTATCACAGCGCTGTGGGCTTGTCCGCCTGCGGGCAGCAGGGCTGGCTCCCACCCCCATGCTTCAGGCCAGCAGATAGGGCTGGCCCGTGGGGGTGGTTATAACCCCTTGCGGGGCTAACAATGCGTTGGGCGGTATGGGCGTGCCATCGGGCAAGGTGGGCACCTGCGGCGCCAGCGTGGCGGCACTTTCTGTGCTGATGTAAAGCTGCATGCTTACCGTAACACTACGCCCCTGCACGGTGTGCAGCACCATTTGCACCGTCTGCACCGTATCGGGCGGGCCGCTGCCCAAAAACACGCTGGCCATGCCTTGAATAATGGTCACCCACAGCACGGCCATATCCGTATCCTGCCCGGTGGCGGTGGGTACGCTGGCTGTTACACTGGCCAGTGTATCCCCCGTGCCTTCCAGCCATGCGGCGGGGGTGAGCGTATAATCCAGCGCATCTGCACTGCTGCGCGCAGGCCATGCCTGCACCACCTGCTCTGCCAGTTGGCCACGCAGGCACAGGCCCGGTGTTATCATAACCGGCAGCACACGTGCGCTGGCAGGTTGCCACCCCGGCGCCAGCACGGCCCCTTCTGGCAGCACGGAGCACGCCGTGCCTGCGGTATTGCAAGAACATGTCATGGTTTTTTACCTTGGCCCAATAGCTGTAACCCACACCGTAATGGGGGTAGAAACCGCGCCATCGTGGTCATCCACCACGTAGCGCACACCCACAGCGCCAATGCCTGTGGCAGTGGGGGCCTGTTCTGGCATGGCCAGTGTCATGCGTTGTTCATACTGCATGCACTGCAACTGCACGGATGTGGGCACCCCCGCAAAAGCCTGCGGAAAGGTAATGCCATCTCCATCCTGAATATTTACGGAAAAAGACTGAATGCGCTGCCCGTATGGCAGGTTGATAACGCGCCCATCCTGCGTGGCAAAATCGGCCTGATACGTGCCCTGCCCCACATAGCTGCCTGCGGGCTGAAACACCCCATTGGCCCAACCCTGCGTAGCCACCACCGCACCATCTGGCATATGGATGGAGCCATCCTGGCGGAACTGCCATTCATGCCACCCGCCTGCGGCATCTGTAAGCTGCACGCTGGCAAAAGCATATTGCTCAAACGCATCGCGCAGGCAGAACAGCGCCTTCATGGTGGCGTTATACCCCAGGCGGGAAATAAACTGCGGCCCCCACGGAATATCACCCGCCTGCGGTGCACCATTGCTGCCGCTGCCGCCCCATGCGCCCGTGCTATCGTAATGACCATTGCTGATCTGGCCACCTGTGAGCGGAAAAAAGCTTTGCGCTGCTTGGGCAGATGTCAGCAACCCGCTGTCCATCCTGCGTAAAAATACCCCACTGGCTGGCCGCCTGCGTAATTTGCAGATCATCCAGCAAACTCCCCACCGTAACAGAGGCCGAAGCCTGCACCCCGGCAGAAACAGATTGCCCCATAAGGGCAGGTACCCCCGCTGCCACAGGGATATTCCACACAGATGGCAGGCTAACTGGCAACATGGGCATAAAACAGAACTCTTTACTGAACAGAAAACAGGTTTTTAAATGGAACCAAGCGTAGAAAGTGCTGCCAAAGTGGTGCTATCTCCCCCACCAAGCCCTTGCATAGCTGTGCGAGATGGCACGGATGCGGGGGGTGGAGAAGGTGTTGCAAACGCTTTGGCAGGTGTTTGCGGCACATACGCAGCCGGTGCAGGCCGCGCCACGGCCACAACAGGCTGAACCGCCGCCCGCATCAGCAAAGATGACGGCAAAAATGCCCCCACCATATTGCGCGCAACAGGCTGGGCTTTGTCTGCCACAGCAACACGCTGCGAGGTGCGTAAGCCACCATGCACGGCCTGTTGCGGAACATTCAGAAACCCCCGCTCATGCACCAGAACACTCTCTAAACCACTTGTTATTTTAAGGAATTTTGCATCACGCATTCTTCCCTGCCTCTGCACCGGTGTGGGGCGGGCAGATATAGGCGTGGCAACCAGAGCACCTTTCCCTTCGGCCAGTATCCGAGGCACAGACCTTCTGCCCCTTGATGCACTTACAGGCGGCACAAAAAATGGCCTGTGCGCCAGAAGATCCGCCGTATTTTTGGGTTTGTGTTGGCGGGCTTTTCCGGGGTGCGTAAACTGTAAAGCACCTTCCGCCACCTGCGCCGTGCTGGACGCCAACACAATGCGCCGTGATACTGAAAGGTTATTTTGCAAAATACCTTTCTGCCTGTAAGGCACTGATCTAACAGCCACCGCGCCCGCCTTATGCCGCACACCATCACCCATTCTGGCTGCAAACACAGGTGGCGTACTCCCCTGTAGAGCGTGCGCAACGGGCAACACGGGTGCTCTCATACCCAAAGGCGCATGTCCCGCCCCCATGCTGTATTGGCGCAAAAGCTGCAATAATGCCAAAAGCCCTTTGTTTCTGCTCTTTTTTGTGTGTTTCTGGCTTTGCAAAAAGCGTTCCAGCAGCGGCAGCGTTGCGCGCGCCTTGCTTTGGGGCAATGTATTTACAGTTTGGGCCATATTTGCGGGCTTTCCTGCGCGGGCGTGTGCGCCATGTTCCAGTTGCGCACAGAAAGTATTTCTAAAAGCGTGTAAAAATCTTCGCTGTCGTAAACTGTTTTCAGCTCATGCAAACTTGCAAGGCCGGATGCCACAACCGCCGCCATGGCGGGTGAGATGTTTACACAGTTTACAACGGGGCCTGTGCGGCATCGTCCCCCAGCAAAGCCGCCACCAAGGGGAAAAGCTGGTGCGCGGCGGCCTGCAAAAAACCCACATGCAGCCTAAAGGCCTCTGCCCGCACCATGCCCAGGGTTTCGGGTTCTGCAAAATCGGCGGAAATAACAGCACGTGTTACTTCTGGCCGGTGTGGGTCTGGCCGTATTTTTACGCACTGCATCAGCCGCGCCAAAGCAGCGTCCAGATCGGCTTCTTCCATAAAGCCAAAAATTTCCAGCCCAAAGGCAGCAAGCCCGGCAAGGCCCGCCTCTGCCATATCGGCCCCCACACGTGCGCCACCACGTATGGCGGCCTGCAATACATGGCGCGCCCAGCTATCTGCGGCAAAGGCATCCATGCGTGTCAGCACAAACACCTTGCCCTGATCTTCCCCCGGCAGGCGGTGCGTGTAATCCACGGTTTTCATGCCTGCTATTTCCTGTTGTTTTTAAAAACACACCTGTTTTACAGGGCTGCAGGCAGCACGCGTTCCCACACAATTTCAAAACTGCGGGCCTCCAGCACGCGGCCTGCGCTGGGCATTGCAGCCACGGCCTGCAACAGCCCCCGCACCATGGTGTATTTACGCCCGATGGAGGGAAGCTGAATTTCCGCCCCAAGCCGATACAACCCACGCTGTGCATCCTGTGCGGCGGCAATAGCTTCAAACACCAGCCCACTTTCACTGCTGGCGGCAAGGGAGATTGTCTGCCGCACGGGTGTGGGTATCCAGCCTGCGTTCAGGTAGCCATCAATGCTCATGGCGGTTTCTGCCAGTTCCCGCGCGGTGGTTTCAAAAGCGCGGTCGGCAGAATAGTTTTCCAGCGTAATGGGCGTGTTGTACAGCCCCGGCACTGTAATGGTAAAAACCGAGTTGGCGGCTGTAATATCGTAATCAGACATGCTTACTGCACCTCTACCGTAGCCAGAGAGATAGACTGGACAGACTGCCCATCCATATAAAAGAACCGTGCCTGCACCGGCCCGCGCCTGGCCCGTGTGGCGGCAGATGCGGTGGAGGCCCCGGGCAGCAGGTACCACCCGCGTGTGGCCAGCGTATCTGCAATGCTGCGCCCTGCCTGTGCGTTCACCACCTGTGCTTGTGCGGCAGAAAGCGCTACGTTGGGCTGGATAGCGCCAAAAGCCACAGCTGTATCAATGGTGTTTTGCACAGAAGTGGCCAGCAGCGTATCACCCTGCACGACATAGGGAATTTGCCCCACGGCAGAAAACAGCGTGAGCAGATCAGACTGGAAGGAGGATGTCCATACCGGCTCCACCGGCACCAAGGCGCGCAAACTGCCTTGGCGGAAGGTTTCTGGCCGCAATAGCAAGGGAAACACCACCCCATCCGCCACGGCAGTGCGCAGCCAGTCCAGCACACCGGGGGCGTTTTGTGTGGCGGCACTATCCATGGCCAACGGGGCGGTGCTGTTATTGGCCCGCACCCCGCGCGGGGGCCGGTACGGGGCAAACACATCTGCCCGGACCACCGCTGCCGGGGCCACCTTGGCCACATCTGCCGCAAAGGCCCCCTGGGGCAGCACCGGCTCCTTACGCGGCAGGGCCACGGGGACACGCTGCCCGCGCAAACGCTGCCACCACCCCAGCCAAGCGCGGGAAGAAAAAGACAAACCAGACATACCCTGCCCTTAGTTAAAAATTGGAAAAAAACTTGTCTGCCCCCGCTACTGGCGGGTAAATGGGCGGCATTGAAATGCAACCTGATTGCGGTGCTGTAAGCCGTGGCGCGGAACGGATGATCTGCAATCACCCAACAGGCCCAAGGAACTTGCCGAGCATGACTGCCCAGCCCACTGCCCCCACGCCCGATACCCAAAACGCAGCCCTGCCCATTTGCGTGGCGGCCCTTTACCGCTTTACCCCATTTGCAAACCCGGCTGATCTGCGCGGGCCGTTGCAGGATGTGTGCACCGCCAACGGGGTAAAGGGCATTCTGCTTTTGGCATCCGAGGGCATTAACGGCACCATTGCAGGCACAGATGCCGGTATTGAGGCCGTGCTGGCGCATATCCGCACCCTGCCCCGCTGCGCGGATATTGAGGTCAAGTTCTCCCGCGCGCCAGAAATGCCCTTCCTGCGCATGAAGGTGCGGCTGAAAAAGGAAATTGTCACAATGGGTGTGGAGGGCACAGACCCCAACCACATTGTGGGCACCTACGTACCCCCCACAGAATGGAACGAACTGTTAAAAGACCCCGACACCATTCTGATAGACACGCGCAATGATTACGAAGTGGCCGTAGGCACGTTTGAAGGTGCGATAGACCCGCAGATTAAAACCTTTAGGGAATTTCCTGCATGGTTCCGCCAACACCGTGAGGAACTTCTGGCAAAGGGCCGCAAGCCGCGTGTGGCCATGTTCTGCACCGGTGGCATTCGGTGTGAAAAATCCACCGCCTTTGCCAAGGCCGAAGGGCTGGATGAGGTGTACCATCTGCAAGGGGGTATCCTGAAGTATCTGGAAACCGTGCCAGAGGCAGAAAGCCTGTGGCGGGGTGAATGTTTTGTGTTCGACCAGCGCGTAACAGTCGGCCACGGCCTTAAACCCGGCGAGCTGGAACTGTGCCACGCCTGCCGCACGCCCATTACGGCGGAAGACAAAGCCAGCCCCAAGTTTGAAACCGGCGTATCCTGCCCGCACTGCTACGGCCAGTGGGATGAAGCCCGCCGCGCCCGCCATGCGGAGCGTGAACGCCAAGCCCGTTTGGCCGCACAGCGTGGCGAGGCCCATTTGGGCGCCAACATGGCCGAAGAACGCGCCCGCAAACGCCAGCAGCGTGAGGAAGAAAAGCGCCGCCAGCAGGCTTTGCGCCAGCAGCACGCACACTAAATACGGGCCAGAAAATCCGGCCCAAAGCGCGGCAGAGGGTGTGCCTCTGCCAGCGCTGCAAAGGCACCGGCGGCAGCGTCCACTTGGTCATCATGCGTGGCGGCGGGAAAAGCTGCCAGTTCCTCCGTAAACGCATGCACCCACGGGGCGCGTAGCAGCAGCACGTTGCCAGCATTTACCTGCGCGGCAAATGGGGCGGCGCGGGTGGCTTTATCTCCTGTTTCACGCACGCAGCGCACCTTGTAACCGGCCAGCCTGCCGGTAAGGTACCGCGCCTGCGCCACACCGGCCTGCCCGGGGTCTTGCGGCAACACAATATCCACCCCCACACCATCACGCGCGGCGGTGGCCAGCAAGGCGGCTTCCACCTGTGCGGGGTCTCCGCGCAGGCGGGTAATGTCCGCCACCACAAAGCGCCCATCTGGCAGGTGGTGCATTTTTACGCCCACTGTCCAATCCGGGTTGTTGCTGCCGCTCTGGCGGGTGGCGGCCAAATCCCACCTCCGCACAGCGGGGCCAGATGCTGCGGGCAGTGCCTCCTGCACCCCCAGCATGTGGGTGTGGAACAGATTGCCAGAAAGCGGCACCGGGTTTTGCTGGTACAGTGCAGCCCATTCCCGCTCCCCCACGGCCTGACGTATCCGCGCAAGTTCCGCCGTATCAAACGCCTGCGGCCATAGCGCCTGCCCCGGTATGCGGCCCAGCGCATCGTGCGCGGTGGCCAGGGCGGGCAGGTCCAGCACATGCCATGCCTCACCCGTTTTGTTGTGCATATCATCCAGCAGGCGGCCTGCCAGATCATCCATGCTCCAGCGTGTCATCACCAGCACAATGGCGCCGCCGGGCATCAGGCGGGTGCGCAGCACGGCGCGGTACCAGTCCAGCACAGCGGCACGGCGGGCGGGGCTTTCGGCCTCCTGCCTGTCTTTTACGGGGTCATCTATAATGGCCAGATGCGCGCCACGGCCTGTTAGCCCGCCGCCCACACCCATGCCGGTGTACCCTCCGCCCTGTGCGGTGTGCCATACATCACGCGCGCTGCTATCCGCCGCCAACTTTGTTGCAGAAAACAACGCGCCATAGCGGGAGGACGCCACAATATTGCGCACATCGCGCCCAAAATCCTGCGCCAGCGTGGCCCCGTAAGAGGCCCCGATAATCTGCCGCTTGGGGTGACGCCCCAGATACCAAGCGGGAAAGCGGCGAGATGTCAGCTCCGATTTTCCGTGCCGGGGCGGCATAAACACCATCAGCCGCGTAATACGCCCGGCCTCCACCTGCTCCAGCGTGCGGGCCAGCAGGGCATGATGTGCGCCTGCTTTGTAATCTGGCAGTGTATAGCGGGCAAAATCCAGAACATGCTGGCGTGCGGCCTGCCTGCGTGCCAGTTCTGCCCGCGCCACCCGGCCCGCCTGCATGGCGCGTGCGGGTTGGCAGTGAGCGTTGGGCATGAAAGGGTTTTTTCCAAATAACAGCTACAAACCATTAAGGCGGCGGCACGCCGTTTTCCTGCGCAAGGGCGGCCAGTTCCTCATCCGTAAAGGCATCTGCGCTGCGGCGTGGCAGGGCATCTGTGGCAAGGCCCGAAAGCTTGGGGTGCATGTAGGGCGCGGCCACCTTGGCGGCATCAAACTGGCGGTCTGTTATGCTTTCATCCCCCTGCATGATGCGGGTGAAGATATCCAGCGGGGTTACGGGTTTTGTGCTGCGCCTTTTGCGGCGCGCCATCGGGGCCAAAGCTGATGGCCCTAATGCGCCCTGCGCGGGTGCTGCTGTCTTGCGGGGCATGGCCACGTATCCAACCCTGTTGAACAAAGGAAGATCCAGACCGCACGCCCCGGCCGTGGGCTATAAACGGGCGGTCTGTTTCGTGCTGATGGTGGTGGTGCTCCCGCGCAAGGGCGGCCACCATGCGCTGGCATGTGGGCGGGTTAAGCTGGCCCACACAGGCCAGCCCCGCCACAGTGCCGCGCCATACCGGGCGGCAGCGCAGCACGGCCTGCGCGGGGCACCCCAAAAGCAGGGCTTGCGCCCAACCTATGCAAATATCTGCCCGGTGATGGTCGCGCGGGGTGCATAGCAGCGGGCACATCACCACACCCGTAGGCACAACCTGCGCCACAACCCACCACCGGGCCCCGCCACGCAAAACCGCGCCACAGGCCAGCTTTGCCCTGCGCACTGCTGTAGGCATAGGAATGTCCTTGGTTTTTTACAATTTTTGGGATGATGAACGGGAATTAGGACTGACCACGCAGCCTGTCAAAACAAGGCAAACCAGTATGTGAACACACAGTTAAGAACTGTTCCCAATCAGGACTGGCAAATATATCGAACACTGTTATAGTGCGCCGCGCGTGACAGAAAATCTTGGCAGAATGGGTGATGGGGAGGTCATGGACAAAGCTTGTGCATGGTGTGACCGTATCTACCACACCAACACCCACGCGCCGTATTGCAGCGCCCGGTGCCAGAAAAAAGCAGAAAAAGCGCTGCGTGCTGTCTCGGTTGAGCCCATTTCACACACTTCAGATGCAACGCGCGCCATACGTTTTGGGCTGGTAAGCCTTGTGGGCATTGCGGCGGCGGGCTTTGCCATGCTGCTGTTGGCTGGCCCCGTGCCGCTGGAACCTCCGCCCGGTGGGCACATGCCGCCGGGTGTGGCCTATGCGCTTAACACCGCGCCCCCGGCACCGGGCGCGCAGCCCTACCACGTTATGCCGCCCGCCATGGCCATGCCCCCCGCCCCCGCGCAGGATATGACCGCGTATCATGAAGGGCAGAACGCCCGCCATATCTGGAACCGCTGGATTGCCGGGCTGAGCGGAGACCGCAAGCGCGGCGCATTGTTCTGGATGCAGGGCGCCACCCACCAGCGCAACGATTCGTGCGATGGCACGGCAGGTTTTGCCATGGGCTGCTTTCAGGCCCGCAGGCACCTTTCCCCCATATTGGCCAAGTGGAACGATGCCCCGGATTTCTGGCTGGGCTGGAACACGCCCTAACGGGCCAGAACATCATCCAAAAACGTGGCGTGCTGTTGCACAAAGCCAGGCCTTAAATGCTTGTCATCTGCATATTTGGGCGTGGCTGGCGGGGTAATAACCGCGCAGGCTGGGCCGGTGCCGCAGATATCGGGCCACGCATCCAGCACCTTTGCCCCGGCTTGTGTGGCAAGGGCCTGCACAAACGCCGTATCCGCCGCCATATCGTTACGGAGCTGCTGGGTGGGAATACCCTGCTCCAGCAAAGCCGTGTTGACGCCAATATGCAGCAGGCTACGGGCCACCAGTTTATCGGGGCTGAAGCGTGCATCTGCCGGGGTGGGCAGCACCAGCCACACGGGCCGCGCCCCATTGCCCGAAAGGCTGCGCATATCCTGCACAAAAGCCGCCTGTTTTTGTGCCTGTGTGCCCGGTGTGTGCAACAGCACACGCGGCCAGAACGCCCCCACCACCACGGCCTGCACACTCTGCTGTTGCATGATGCGCTGCTGCACGTTTTGCATATTGCCGCAATATGCAAAGGATTTTTCATAAACCTCACCCGCAAAGGGGCTGCAACTGGGGCCTGCTACAAATATAACCGTGTGCTTAAGCCGCCCCTGCTGCAACAGTGCCTCTACCCTCGCCCCCCACTGAAAAAGCAGGCTGTCCCCCGTAAACATTACGGGGTGGCCCGCATGGCCTATGGTGGCCACCGTTAGCCCGTTTTCGTGCGTGATGCGCATATGCGGTGTGGGGGCAAAAATGCCATCACGCACCGCCAGATTGATGGCAGAAAGATCCGTGCCCGCCGGGGTGTGCGCAAACCGTGCGGGCCAGCCGGCAGTATGCCACGTCAGCAGCCCCGCCGCGCATAAAGCCACCAGGCCGCCCACAAGGGCCGCCGTTTTGCCTTGCCGAAAATGCCCGCCGCGTAACGGGTTTTCCACACACTTGGTGGTCAGCCACGCCAGCACCAGTGCTGCGCCCATAAGCGCAAACCCCGCACTGTTGTGAATAACCCCAGCCCCACGCACAATATGAAACCAGGAAACCAGCGGCCAGTGCCACAGATACAGCGGGTAACTGATAAGCCCCACTGCCCGCATGGGCCGCACGGCCAGCACGTGCCGGTTTACCCACGCGCCAGCACCTGCCCAAATAAGCAATGCCGTGCCCCCCGCAGGCAACAGCGCACAAGGTGCGGGAAAGCCCACACCCGGCCGCAGCACCACAAACCCGGCTACCACACAGGCCAGCCCCATAATGGCCGCGCCATTGCGCCCCCGGCTTGGGCCCAGCAAAGCGGCACACCGCGCCAGCATGCGGCCCATGCCCACAGGTGCAGGCTGCGCCGGGGTGGCACACGCTGCACCCTTCGGCCCACGCTCCGCCACGCCGTGCAGGGCAAGGCCAGCCCCCAGCATGAACTCCCACCCTCGGCTAAGGGGAGAATAAAACCCGCCCCCCGGCCACCACACACTGCACGCCAGACTATATAAAAAGCACGCCGCCCCCGTGGCCCCCACAAGCATGCCTGCGCGCACCCGCGCGGCAAAGCCCAGCGCCAGCACCAGCGGCCAGACCAGATAGAACTGCTCCTCCACCCCCAATGACCATAAATGCAACAGCGGCTTAAGCACCGCTGCGCGGTCAAAATAGCCTTGGGCGTGCCACATCAGCAGGTTGGCCACAGATGCCGCACCCGCTGCGGCATCCAGCCCCACGGCGGCAAGCTCGGTGGGCAGCAGGGTAAACCATCCGGCCAGCAGGGTGGCGGCCAGCACCACCAGCAGTGCGGGGACCAGCCTGCGCACCCGGCGCGCAAAAAACGAGGCCACAGAAAACCGCCCCGCCCCAAAATGCGCCACCAGATGCCCGCTGATTAAAAAGCCGGAGATTACAAAAAACGCATCCACCCCGCCAAAACCACCGGGCAGCGCGGCGGGAAAGACGTGGTACACCACCACCCCCACCACAGCCAGCGCGCGCAGGCCATCTATATCTGCCCGCCACCCGGCGTTGTTGGGCGGGGCCGCAAGCTGGGCCGCACTGCCGGGCCAAAACCACGCCGCCACCTGCATAACAGGCCGCAAAAAGCCAAACCCGATCATCCCGCCCCTTTACGCCGCCAGCCCATACGCCAGTGCCCCTTATAAGTGCCCCTTATATATGCTGCACCCCCACCCTACACGCAGGTTTTATGCCACCCCGTGCGCCGCCCCGTGCTGGCGCCCATACGCGCCACGCCATCAGCCCGCCATACCCCCCACCTGCAGGCATGGGAGCCATGCCAAAAGCCCGGTTCCGCCGCATTGCGGGAAACGCATGGATATGCCAAATCCATGCCCTGCGTGCATCCCTGTTATTACGGCGCACGCTGCGCCTTACCGCCACCCCGCAGGCCAGCTTAGGGGCTGCGTTTGGTTACGGTGGGCACACATCCGCCATGCTTGAGCGGAGGTGGACAGCCCCCACCCCTGCTTATGTATATTCCGTAACAAAGGGGCACCATCTGCCCATTTTTTCTTTTAATCCAGCAGATCCTGATACCCACATGCCAGCAAATGACCTACGCCTTCTGATCATTCAGCCCACGCATTATAAAGCCCCTACAGACCGAACGCTGTTTAAAACCAAGCGCCGACAGATGGTGCCGCTTGCCCTGCCGTACCTTGCCGCCCTGACCCCGCCAGAGTGGAAGGTAACGCTGCTGGATGAACAGCTTGAAGATATAGATTTTGATGCGCCGGTGGATGTTGTGGCCCTTACGGCCTGGACGCTCCATTCCTACCGCGCTTACGATATTGCCAAGGAATTTCGTAAACGCGGCGTAAAAGTCATTATGGGTGGCCCCCATGTGTATTTTAACGCCGAAGAAGCCGCCGAGCACGTAGATGCCGTGGGCGTGGGTGAGGCCGAACCCATCTGGAAGGAAATGCTAGAAGATGCCGCCGCCAACCGGCTGAAAAGCATTTACCGCGCCACACCGCTTAAGGAACTGAACGGCCTGCCCGCCCCAAGGTATGACCTGCTGGACCTTAAAAAGTTTGGCCCCTTCCGCACCTTTGCCGTGCAATCCTCCCGCGGGTGCCCGTTTGTGTGCGATTTCTGCTCCGAACGGTTTTACCTTGGTGGCCGCTACCGCTGGCGCCCGGTGGACGAAATGGTCAATGAGCTCAAGCTCATCAAGAACCGTGGCAGCCACTTCTTTTTTGGTGAAAGCAACTTTGGCGGCAAGAAAAGCCGCGCCATGGAACTGATGGAAGGGCTGGTGCCGCTGGGCATTCGCTGGTCTACCCTGTGGTCTTCCAATTTGTGTCTGGATAAGGAGTTTCTGGATCTAGCGCGCAAATCCGGCGTGATGCACGTGAATATCGGTATTGAAAGTATTGATAAGGATATTCTGGACGGCATGCGCAAAGGCTGGAACAAAGCCAGCCGCTACCACGAAATGTTTGAAAACCTGCGCCAGCGCGATATCAGCTACTCGCTCAACTTCATCTTCGGTTTTGATGATGAAGACCACGATATCTACCGCGCCACCATCTCCTTTCTGGAGGAACACAAGGTGCCTGCGGCGTATTTCAACATTCTTACCCCCACCAAGGGCACGGCGCTGTTTAACCGTATGGAAAAGGCAGGCCGTATTATCAACGCGCCAGAAATTGACCGCTGGCCCGGCCAGATCTGCCAGATCTGGCCCAAAAACTGCTCCCCCAAGGAAATGGAAGCCCGCATTCAGTGGATGTATAAAAAGTTCTACTCCATGCGCTCCATCTTCAAGCGGCTGCCTTTTCCGCCGCGCACCCGGTCTGATATGTCATCGTGGATTTTGGATCTTACAGAACGCCGCATGGCTTTTTCCTCCACCGGCAATAACGATTTCGATATTTACTAAGCCCTGTTCAGCCCCATTCCCCCGCCCCAATGGTGGGGGAATGGCATGGGTGCCTCATCCATTCATGCATTCCAGATATACTTTATTTGCATAAATAACGCGGAAGTGACAGATCAGACCGAACTTCGCGTTAAGTAAACATTTACACATCCCCCTGCATTGGAAAAAAATATTCATCTTGCTGTTATAATTTCCGGTTTTTCAATTTTTAGCTTTCCCGTGTCTTTTACACCAAGGCACTTTTCATAAATATATCACAAAAAAATTGTATAATTTTTAATACATTTCAGTATTACTTTTTTGCTTTACTTGAATTATTGGTATTTTTACTTAAGTTAGATTTACATATACACAACATACTAAAATGATAAACTAAGCTTCCGGGTAATTTATTTGCTTTTATAACTTGGCAAAATTTTTATGGCTGGTACAGTATGGCGCAATCAAGGCCTGATGGATGCAGTTGCAACACACATTAGGCATGTATGCCTTATTCCTTCAGGTTTTGAAAAAAAGTTCTGGATGCGCCTTGTTCTCGCAAGATCAAGGAACATTTTACGTTGAAGCACAGATACGGAAGTTGTTTTCCGTGGTGTAAGTCAGAAGGAAGAAATGACAGCGCTTCCCCGCCATGCGGTTGTGCATGACATTCACGACAAATCCGGTCAGACCCTTCCCGAGGGCGCCTTGGCACGTCATCCAGATATTTCTGTGCCCGGCGTTCTTCATGATACCAACATCCATACCCAAAGCGGGCCGCAGCCTGTACAAAGCCTTACACCCGGCCATGTGCTTGTAACGTATGACCCGGAAATGGCAGAAACGCCTGCCCCGGTTACCAAGGTTATGGCCCAGCATATTTGCGTGCTGCCCGGCCTGCCGGAAGATGAGGCCGGATACCCCATACGCGTGCTGCAAGATGCCATAGCAGATGGCCTGCCCACGCAGGATGTGCTGCTAACGCCAGACCAGTGCCTGTTTTTTGAAAACAAGTTTGTGCCCGCAGCCCTGCTGGTAAACCGGCTTTCCATTTTTTACGATCACACGTTTGAGCGCTACACCGCCTACCCGCTAGAAACGGCTGGCCCCGCCATTATTGTGGCCGAAGGGCTGCTGGTGGCCAGCGCACTGCCCCCCTGCCCCAACAACACGCACTGGCACACCCGCACAGATGCCCCCGTGGTAACAGACCGCGAGGTTGTGGCCGCGCTGTACCACCGCCTGTTGGCGCGCGCACAAAGCCGTGGCCTAAGCCATGAGCTATATACCCCGCCCGAAATCACGCATGAGCATGACCTCAGCCTGATTACAGATACCGGCAAGCTTATCCGCAAAATGCGGGAACAAAACAATCTGGCCATGTTTATGCTGCCGCCCAACGTGCATGAGGTGCATCTTTCCTCGCGCGCAAGCAGGCCGGTAGATGTTATTGCCCCATATGTGCAAGACAAGCGCCGCCTTGGCATACGCGTTGGCAATATCACCCTTCAGGAAAACAGAAAGCCCCGCAATATTTCTTCACATATGGAGAAAGACCTTAAGGGCTGGCACGAACATGATGGTGAACCCGGGCGCTGGACAGATGGCCACGCCCACCTGCCCATGATGGCAGAGCGCAGCCAGAACAAGATGGGGCTTTTATCTATCCAGATTTTGGATACCATCCCGTATATGAAGCATGATTTTCACGGCCCTCGTAAAAACGGCAAGTAATTCACAAGGTTTTGAAAAAATAATACGTTCCGTATCATGGCCCCGTGTTTTTGCGGGGCTATGGTTCAGAACGTATCTTTCATGATTGGCGGGGTATCTTTTTCAATAACCGCGAAATCATGCTGATGCTTACATCATATTCTTCAGCAATTTCACGCAGCGTGTAGCCTTTGGCGCGTGCCTGCGCCACGGCCTCATACTGCTGTTGCGTTAATTTGCTGGGCCGCCCCATGCGGCACCCGGCAGACATGGCCTTGTGCCTGCCTGTAGACATACGCTGGCGTATAAAGCGTTTTTCAAGTTTTTCCAGCCCGCCCAGCACTTCCAGCATCAGCGCGCCGTGTTTTGCACACGTGTTCACCCATGGTTCCTTTAGGGAAACCAGCGTGCACTCCTGTTTTTGAACCTGCAAGATAATATCACGCAAATGCCGCCAACTGCTTACAATGCAGTCCATTTGCGCCACAGCAATGTGTGTGCCCATCTTCTGCCGTGCCACAAAGTGCAAAAAAGAAGATCCGTTTTTTGAAAAAGAGCCAGTAAATATAAACTGGCATCCCGATTCTTCCAGAATCCTTTTTTGCTCATCCCGGCTTACAAATGGGCAATCTGCACTCACATATCCTATACTCATAATCATCTCCATGTGCAGATAATATCTTCGTGTGAAATTTGATAAAATTTCCTTGTTTTTCAAAAAAGTTTCAAACTTTTTCGGCGGCCTTATAACACCGCTTTCATCATATAGAAACAATCCGTACCAAAAACAGCCTATTTTTAATTATGTCTTAATTTTAATTTTGTAACTGTTGTTTATATTTCAACAGTTTTTTCATAACTTTACTATTTATGAAAATAAATATCCATACCGCCTCATCAGCGTTCTCCCATACTATACATGCAAGAATCAGAAATATTCTTTATTTCCAGTACAGCATTTAGGAATATGCCGATGTCCACTATCCTTTATGGTTATGGCAACACTGTCACCACCAGCGGTAGCTATACACTCGTTCCTGCGCTTTGGGTTGTGGGCGTTGTATCTCTCGCCGGAGCGAGTGCTACCTTTAAAGGAAGCAATGTTACAACCAAGCTTGATTTTGCACCTACCATTATTGGCGCCATCAACCCCTACGATGTTACGGCAGAAGATGGCGCAAACGTTACTGTTGATGTGGGCTCTACCGTGCTGGGCCTGATTACGGGCTCCAGCTTTACAGCAGATGGCGGCACCATTTCCCTTACCGGCGCCAATATTATTACCGCCCTTACCGGCACAACATACACTATAGAAAACGGCGGCACCCTTAATATGGGTGTTGTGCAGCAATCCGAAATTTCCGCGCTCAGCGGTGCAGGTATTACATTTGGCAGCGGTGGCGGCACGCTGGTGGTCACACCCGCAAGCGGCGTAGAAATTCTAACATTCACCAATATTGATGGTTTTAGCAACGCAGGGGCCACTATCGAAGTTCCCGGCGCGGGCTACGTTACAAACGCTACGTATAATGGCTCGGACACAACCATTACCACCAACACCGGCATTACCGTTGTTGTGAATGGAGATTACACCCCCGCCACCAAAACGCTTTATCAGGCCACCAGCGGGGGCAACCTTTACCTTAGCGCCACAGCGCAAAACAGCAGCGGCACAACGGGTGTTCTGGTTTGCTTTTTGCCCGGCAGCATGATCCGCACACCCAAAGGTGATGTGGCAGTAGAAAACCTTGTTGCAGGGCAGGAAGTTCTTACATTTGCAGCAGATGGCCAGCCTGTTGCCCGCCGCATTACATGGGCAGGCAAGGCCCACGCCCGCACCAACCCGGCTGCGGCGGATGATGTTGCAGGCTACCCCGTGCGCGTGCGTGCCAACGCCATTGCAGATGGCGTGCCCGCAGCAGATTTGCTGATTACACCAGAACATTGCCTGTACATGCAAGGCAGTTTTGTGCCTGCACGCATGCTGGTAAACGGCACATCCATTGTGTACGATACAAGCTTTGCCGGGTATGATTACTACCATATAGAAACCGAAGGCCACGCCGTTATCATGGCTAACGGTATGCTGACAGAAAGCTATCTGGATACAGGCAACCGCGCCAGCTTTACGCAGGCAGGCTCCGTGGCCCGCATTGGTGGTGCCGTAAAAAGCTGGGCGCAGGATGCCGCCGCCAAGCTGGAAACCTCCCGCACGTTTGTAGAACCCCTGTTCCGCACTCTGGCAGAACGTGGCAGCACACTTTACGCAAACACCACTGCACAACAGGCTGCACAAACCTCTGCCCAGCCCAATTTGCATCTGGTTACCGCGCAGGGCCATAGCGTGCACCCGCTGCGGCATGAAAACGGCATTTACACCTTTATGCTGCCCGCACAGGGGGCACAAAATGTGTATCTGGCATCTCGCACCTTCCGCCCGTGCGATGCAGAAGGCCCGTTTGTAGATGACCGGCGCACATTGGGCGTGGCTGTGGGGCAAATCAGCATTACATCCGCTGGCACGCACCAGCCCGTAACCGCGCATCTTGAAGCCGAAGATCTGCAAGGTTGGCACGCGGCAGAAGTATCTGGCCACGCACGGTGGACAAACGGCCACGCCAAGCTGCCGCTGCCCGCCACGTTGCAGGGGCTTTGCCTGCTGCATGTGCAGGTTTTGGCAACAGGGGCTTACACCGTGCCCGCACATACGGCACAGGTGCAGGCTGCTCTGGCGTAAAAAATCGCACAGCACAGCATATGCTTTGCAAAAAAGGAGCCAGTGCGGGTGCATTGGCTCCTTTTTTCTTGCGTGCGTGCCTGCCGTTCAGCCCTGCAAAACTTCCTTTTCCGTGCGTGCATTTTTACGCCTTCCGGCCTTTTTAGCCTGCTCTGCACGGCGGAATGTGGCCTCCAGCGCGGCAAGCTGCTCCAGCACCAGGGCACATTGCGCCGCAATCTTGCGCTGGGCAGAGCTGCTGGAAATATTGGGGAACAATGCCTCCCCCATTGCGCGGAAGGAAAGATCATCCACCAGCATCATGCGCAAACGCTGGTGCGCACACAGGCCCAGCGCATCGCGCACCGCCGTAATGCGCGCCATGGCCTTTGCCCGCACCATCTGCCAGGATACGGCATCATGCCGCACGCTTTGCCCCTGCGGCGCTGGGGTGGTGTGTTCCAGATAATCAAAATACCCAAACACATAATTGCGGCACCATCGCTCTGCGGCATCGGCGGCCTCCTGCGTAATATCCCCCGCCTGTAGCAACCCCTGCACTGTGCGGCGCGGCCTGTTAAGCGTGGCCTGCGCCATAAGGCCTGCGGGGGCGGATGTTGTGGGCTGGGCTGCGGCCTGTGTTTTCATGTGTGTTCCGTGTTTTTAAGGGTGTTTGCAAAATGTGGGTGGGTTATGGCGTGCGCGTGTGCAGCCCCAGCAGGGCCTTGCAACCGTGGGCATCGCGCCAGATGGTGTTGGCAAAAGGCAGCAGCACAGCCCGCAATTCTGCCGGAGCAGGCCAGCGCGCGCCCACCGGGTAACCATTGCGTGCAGGCTGCCGCGCCCATGCCAAACGCGCCTGCGGGCACCACGCCCCGGCTGGCATATCGGCACACACTTCATAAATGGCGCGGCACTGCGCTGCGGCATCGGCCGCCCCCGGTGGGTTGGAAACCAACTGCCCCAGCTTTTTCAGCCACGCCGCCACAATGGGTTGGCTTACCGGCTGCATGGCCAGTTGCACGCGCTGCCAGCACGCCTGCACCTGTGCCTCCATATTGGGGGGCATATCTTGCGCGGTTAACGCCACACCCTCACGCCTTGCGGCAAACAGGGTCTGTATATCGGGCGGCGCGGGCGTGTAGCCTCCGCCGTGGGGTGCGTGCATTACGGCACGCGCCCCCTGCGCCTGCATGGGGTAAGGGTGCGGCACTTACACGCCCTCCACATCCGGCACGCCATCCCACGCGGCCATACGGCGAGCGTGCTGGCTGGTGGGTTCTTCTGGCGCGGGGCGCATCTGCAACTGGGTGCGCAGGGTGGCATCTATCCACGCCACGGGTTCTGCGGGGTTAAAGCGGGCGCATTCGGCCAGCACGTTCAGCACCACGGCGGCATCATCCCCCGTCAGCTTCAGCCAGCGGCCCAGAATGGCCCGGGCCGAACGATCTGGCCTGCCGGTAGCCTTTTTCAAAAACGCCAGACCAGATTTGAACAGATGCGTGCGCGCATCCGTGTCCGGCCCGAACTTGGTGAGGGGATGTTCTGCCTCTGCTTCTGTTTCTGCCTCTGCTTCTTGGAGCATAACCTTGGCTTCGGGTGGGGGTGTTATCCCCTGCCCTGCCTTGGTTGCGGGGGCATCGGGCTTAAGCTGCGGGTTGCCCCCGGTGCGGCCCCATGCGGCCCCGGCATCGGATGCTGCGCGGTCTCGCACCAGGCGGCGAGAATACGGCACGCCCTCCGCCGTGGTGGCATACACGCCGGCATCTTGCAGCTCTGCCATATAGCGGCGCACCTGCTGGGGGCCTACGCCCACCATCTGGGCAATCTGGCGCGGGTGCAGGGGTTTGCCGTTTACACATAAATGGCCATAGGGCTCGGCCTCATGCATCAGGCATAGCAGGCGCATCCACAAACCTTGTGCGGCCAAGCTGCACAACCGCAAGGCGGGGTCTCGCTCATGATCCTGCCACCAGAACTTAGACCACCTGCGCCGCGTGCTGGCGGGTGTGGCTGCGGGTGTTGCGGGAGATGAGGCTGAGGCAGCAGAACGGGGCATTAGGCGGCACCTCCGTTCCACAGCAGGGCTTGGGCAAGGGCGGCTTCATCCTGCTGCCATGTGGTGGTGGGGGTGGTGTGTGGCGCGGGTTGCCAGTGTTCCAGCCCTTTCCAGAGCCCCCGCATGGCAATGGGGTGGCCTACGGGCAGGGGTTCGGGGTCTCTTACCAGTTCGGCATAGCCTTTGGGCTGGGGCGTGTGCGCGGGGGATTGGGCCTTCAGGGCATCTTCATACCGCATGAGCACCTGCCGCACGCCCTCCATACACCGGCCCACTTCCCGCCCGATACGCCGGAAGGAATACCCCTTGCGCCGCAGCCCCACCATGTTGGCCACCACCTGCGCCGATGTGCCGGGCCGCTGCGCCTGCTGGCAGGCCAGAGCATTAACCCCTTCTGGCAAGGGCAAGGTGGATTCGGCGGTATGTTGTGATGCATCACACCGCGTTAATGGGTTGGACAGGTTTGCGCCCTGCCCCTTTTTGCCCTTAAGGGCGGGCGTGCCACCCTTGTGCCCAGCCGGTTGCAGTGCCGGGCCATTGGGGGGCATAACCCCACCCCTTTTGGGGGCACGCAACAGACGCGGAAACTGCAAAACATTATGATTTTTAATATTGTTTGCAGAAACATCAAATACAGTGGAACCGGCAACAGGCATAATGGGGTATCCGTGGTTTTTGGGTGGCTGGCCATTTGCACCACCAAAACATGGCCTGACCCGGACGCTATGGTGACCACTCCCGCAGCGTCAACCCAAAAAAGAGGGATATATCCCCTTTTACACGAAGCCCCCCGGCGTGGAATAGTGCAGACCCATGACAAGATCACCCGTAGCAGATGAACTGGAACGCCGGATGGCCCATCTTGGGCTTTCCCAAAAGGCACTGGCCCGCAAGGCTGGTGTGGGCGATACCTATGTGCGTGATATTCTCAAGGGGAAGTCTCGCAATCCGGGTGGAGAAAAACTGGAATGCATTGCCGCGGTGCTGGGCTGCACCGCGCGGGATCTGCTGTTCCCCGGTGTGGATCATGCCCAGCCGGGGCTAATGCTGCGTGAACGCCGTACCCCTTACCTGCCCCCGCCTTTTACCCCGCAGGAAAACCCGCGAGACACAGTGCGCGTGCATGGTTTTTCCAGCCGGGAAAAACCAGATAACACCCCTCAACTGGCGCTGGATATGGCGCAGATAAAACGGGCAAGAAGCACCCCACAGCCCCGCACCGCCATGCCCGCAGTGGCCGCGCCGCCGGGCTATGTTATGGTGCCGTATCTGGCGCAGCGCAGCACCACTTCTGGCCGGTATAATGAAGCGCAGATGCTGGGCAGCCCCAAATATTTTGAAGAAAGCCTGATAACCCAGCGCCTGAACACGCGCCCTGAACATTTGCGCGCCCTGAGCGTAGAGGGCCAAGCCATGGAGCCCCTGCTGCGCGATGGGGATTTGGTGCTGATGGATACACAGCGCACGGCCTTGGCAGAACCGGGGCTTTTTGTGCTGTTTGATGGCGAAAGCGTGGTGTGCCGCTGGGCAGAACGCACGTTTGATGCCCAAACCCGCCCGATGGTGCAGATAAGCTGCGAGAACAAAAGGTTTTCTGCCTACACGCTGCCCGCCAGCCGCGTGCAGATATTGGGCCGCGTTGTGTGGTATGCACATTGCGTATAAGCGCTGCGGCTTTTTTGCAACAATCGCATTAAGAGTTCATTAATATCTCACCTTTTCGTTAACAAGACCCTTGCGGTCCTGTTTCCTGTTGCGTAAATACGTTTCATCAAATGCGTTAAACGCGCCCTAACAATGCCTTAAAGTGAACAAAAACATCAAGTACTGATGTGCTTGTTGAATGGCTTTACTGTATTCGCACAGGACTATACAATTCTATGACAAACACCAGTTCAGGCTATGTATGGGTTGGCCCTGCCACAAATGGCGCGTGGGCAGATGCCAGCAACTGGCAATACAACGGCCAGCCTGCAACAAGTGCGCCCTCAGCAAACACCACCATCACCATTCCGGCTGGCGCTTCCGTAACCATCCCTGCGGATGTCACCTCGCTCAGTTCCGTAAACATAGATGTGCTGGGTACGCTCACCATTGCCAGCAGCAGCACTGCGCTTTCCTTTAACACCCTGACAGTGGAAAAAGGCGGCACAGCCTTGGTTGAACGCCCCTTGGCCCTGGACACTGGCCTGGCGGTGAACAACGGCGGCACAACCACGTTTGAGGGCGTGACACAGGATTGGACCAGCCCAAGCCTCCAATTTACCTCACAACCACAGGGCACCATCAATATTGATAAATCCAATATTGTTATGGGCTCAGTTAACGGTAGCGGTGGCCAGGGTACGCTAAACATTACGGGTGGGTCTGTTGTCAGCACAGCCGGCAATTCCACCAACATGTCTGGCCCCATCAATGTTACCGGCTCCAGCTTTACGGATAACAGTTCCCTTGCCAGCACAACCATACTCACGCTGAATGATGGTGCTACCGCCACGCTTAGCAGCTCGGCATATCCGGCAGATGGCTCCACCGTTGTGTTTGGCACTGGCAACAACACACTTGTGCTGCCCAACCTGCAATGGGGCGCCAACAAGGTGAACATAGAAAACCTGAAAGACGGTGACAGGCTGGGCGTGGATGGCACGCAAGTAACCACAGCCACGCTTTCCGCCAATAATGTTGCGCTCACCACCACAAGTGGCACGCCCATTCAGGTTAAAAGCGTTACGTATGACAGCTCCTACAAGGATGCGCCTACGCAGGGTGAAACCCAGACCATCACCATTGATAGCGGGCAAGGCGTGATCTGCTTTTTGGCAGGCAGCATGATTGCCACGCCCAACGGTGTGGTGGCGGTGGAAAACATCCGCCGGGGTGATGAGGTGTTAACGTTTGTAAACGGCGTAACCCATGTGCGCCCGGTGGTGTGGGCTGGCATGGCGCAAGCCACGGTTAACCCCGCCCTGCCCGATGATATGGCCGGTTACCCCGTGCGTATTCTGGCCGATGCCATTGCGCCGGGTGTGCCGTATCAGGATCTGCTGGTAACGGCGGAACACGGCATTTTTGCCAATGGCATGCTGGTGCCCGCCCGTATGCTGGTAAATGGCAGCAGCATCTTTTTTGATCGCTCCATAACCGCATACGCCTATTACCATGTGGAAACAGCCGAACACAGCATCATCATGGCCAATGGGATGCTAACGGAAAGCTATCTGGATACAGGCAACCGCCGCAACTTTGTATCTGATGGCAATGTTGTAACCATTGGGGCCAAGGCCAAAAACTGGGCAGAACATGCCGCCGTGCCGCTGGGCACTGCGCGCCATGTGGTGGAACCCATCTGGCGTGTGCTGGCCGCACGTGCGGCCCAAGTTGCGGGCCACAATGCCGCCCCCGCCAAGCCGGACATCACCCACAGCCACGGGCTGCACCTTGTTACGGCAGCGGGCACGGTTATTCGGCCTTTGCGGGCCATGGGGCGCAATATCTCCTTCATGCTGCCCGCCGGGGTAGAGAGCGTGCGCCTTGTTTCTCGCGCTTCTCGCCCGTGTGATGTGGAAGGCCCGTTTGTAGATAAACGCCGCATGCTGGGCGTGCTGCTGGGCCGCGTAACGGTGCTTTCTGCTGGCAAAGCCGTGGATATAACCGCCCATCTGGCAGAAGAAGATGGCGCACATGGCTGGCAGGATATGCCCCAGCCCACAACACGGTGGACAGATGGCAACGCCATTCTGCCACTGGGCGCCACCACGGCGCGCGGCCCCGCGCTGCTGACGGTGGAAGTGTTACAGGCTGGCCCTTATCTGGCCACTCCGGCGGCCTTTACGCTGCCACTTGCCGCCAACGGCTAACACCCACTTTGCCCCCCGCATGTTACCCAACGTGCGGGGGTTTTAGTTTCCGCCGCCGGGCCTGTTCTTCCATTCTATGGATTGATCGGCGATGTAATAGGTAATGGCGGAAATAAACAGCCATAGCGGCCCCGCCACGCTGTTTTCCAGCACCAACGCCACGCCCATGCTAAATGCGGCAATAGAGAGCGTAAGAATAACGCAGCAACACACCACGGCCAGAGGCCAGCTTTTGGGCCATCCCTTTTTGGGCTGAGACATGTGGCGGCGGTATCCTCATCTTGCCCGCACAACGGGGGCTGTGGTGCTGTGTTATTGCGTATCGTAATCAACTGGGCGACGTGGCACAATATACGCAGCGAATAGCTGCCCCTACCGTGGCCCTATGCGCGCCCACGCAACAGCACGGCCCCAAAGCCCACAAACACACAGCCCGTTATGCGGTTGAACACCCGGCGAATGGCAGGGCGCTGCAACTGTTGGGCCAGTGTGTAACCGCCTATGGCGTAAACGCCGTACCACAGCATTTCCAGCAGCGCGAAGGTGGTTATCAGCACCACAAACTGCGGCAGTTGCGGGGCATGGGGCGCAATAAACTGCGGAAAAAACGCCGCCGCAAACAGCAACAGCTTGGGGTTGCTCAGCCCCACCCAAAACCCCTTGCGCCAGCGCCCCCATGCGCTGCCCTGCACCGCACTTTCTGCCTGCACGGTGGTGGATACGCTGGGCGCGGCTTCAGTGGCCGGGGGCGTTTGCCCGCCTTCCATCCATGCCTGTACGCCCAGCCAGATCAGATACAGGGCGCCGCATATGCGCAGCACGCCAAACAAATGCGGTGATGCCGCAAGTGCTGCCCCCAACCCGGCGGCAGAAGCCACAAGCACCAGCACAACCGCACTTAAGCAGCCCAGCATGGTGGCTACCCCGCGCGCCATACCCACCCGCGCCACACTGGCCAGCACATGCAGCATGTTAGGGCCGGGAATCGCGCACAGAAAGAACACAATGCCGCAGAACACACCCCAGTTGTGCCAGGTCATACTACAAGCCTTACTGTATATTTATAAACATAGTGAGAAACACAGCCTGTTTTACACATACCCCCACTACAACGCCAGAAATGGCGGTACACAGCCGTGTTATAACAGTTGATGAAAGGTTCCATCACTTTTTGTTAGTTTAAACATTTTTAACTTTTGTGTTTTTAGTTTCCTTATTCATCTCCAACATATTAGCTATTTCCAAACTTAATTCGTATTTAGAAAGCATCTGTTATGGCAACGTCCACAATTACCATTCCCAGCAACCAAACTGTTACATTTGATGCCACATCCAGCACACTGAACAGCATCATTAATTTTACAGGCACAAGCGGCAATCTGGAACTCACCAACCTGTCTGCCTCCAACCCGCTCGCCCTTACAATTACCGGAAACTTTGGTGCAGATATCAGCAACGTGCTAACATTTGGCACGGCAGACAATGTTTCCGTGTCAAACAGTACAGTAACCGTTACGGCAAAGCCCAATCAAAACACCATCATTAATCTGGCAGATGCCAATAACAATGCACTGGGCACCATTACATTAGCGGGAGATCCCTGGGGGCTTATCCCTGCTTCATTCCCAAATGCTACTATCAAAGGCATGTCTTTCCGGGTTATTGCCACCCCAAGGAATGATGGCTCAGTAACAGTCTGCTTTCTGGCAGACAGCATGATTGCCACCCCAAAAGGGGCCGTGGCGGTGCAGGATCTGCACGCCGGGGATGAGGTGCTGACTTATGTGGACGGCAAGGCCTCCGTTAGCACACTCAGCTGGGCCGGTATGGCGCACTGCACCGTAAACCCCACCCTGCCGGACGATATGGCTGGCTACCCCGTACGTATTGTAAAAAATGCCATTGCCGATGGTGTGCCATATAAGGATATGCTGCTGACTGCGGAACACTGCTTGTTCTTTAACGGCATGTTTGTTCCTGCCCGTATGCTGGTAAATGGCAGCAGCATTTTTTACGATAAATCCATCACCTCTTATACTTACTACCACATTGAAACCCCAGACCACGCCGTGATTATGGCCGATGGCATGCTGACAGAAAGCTATCTGGATACAGGTAACCGCCGCAGCTTTACCCAGAAGGGCAATGTTATCCAGCTTGGTGGGGCTGCCAAAAGCTGGCAGGCAGATGCTGCCGCCCCGCTATGTGTGGATTGGGATGCCGCAAAAGCCATCTTCACCCAGATTGCGGTTCGCGCACCACAGGGCGCATACACGGCACCGCGCACCACGCACGCGCCAGAATTGCACCTTGTTACAGAACGCGGCGCCACCATCTGGCCTGCAAACTGCAAGAACGATACTTACAACTTCATTCTACCTGCCAACACGCAGGCGGTGCGCATTGTCTCCCGCGCCAGCCGCCCGGCGGATGTGATAGGCCCGTTTGTGGATGATCGGCGCACCCTTGGCGTGGCTGTGGCGGAAATAAACCTGCTGTCTGCCGCAAAACATCAGGCCATAACGGCGCATTTGCAGGCCGAAAAGCCCGAAGGCTGGCACGCAACAGACTGGACAGACTGCGCATGGACAAACGGCAACGCTGCACTCCCCTTGCCTGCGCAGGATACGCAAGGGGCCATTTGCATGCTGTCTGTTAAAATCCGCGCAGCCGGGCCCTACCTTGCGGACGATACCGCGCAGGATGTGGCCGCCAAAACGGCCTGATCTGCCAAAACTGGTTTACGCATTGGGGTGTTTTAAAAGAACACCCCCAAGGGCTGGCACCAGAAGAGTGCTGGCCCTTTTTTATGGCCAGAACAGGCGGACAACTTACTGATAAAACATCATCTTTTTGCTGTGGTGTTCCGTATGGGTGCAGGAAATTCCTAAGTATTTTTTCAAATACAACGCTGCTACGGTAGGGTATTTACAAACAAAAATGTAAGAAAAATCCATATTTACATGGGATTCCTGATTCCGCAAAAAGTTCCATCACTTTGCAAGTAATGATAATATATTTTATCACTATTTACTTTTTTATTTCTGTTTTTGTATTTTGTTATTTGCGAATCCCAAACATAACTTTTCACCGAAAGAAAAACCCATGGTCACGTCCATTGATACCAACCAGACGGTTGTGTTTGATGCGTCTGATTCCGCACGCCGTAGCACCGTAAACTTTACGGGCACAGGCGGAAATCTGGATATCCAGAACCTGTCTGCCCAAAAGCCGATTGCGCTTACAATTACCGGCAATTTTGGGCAAAACATCTCCAACGTGCTGACATTTGATGCCTCAGATCATCTGTCCATCTCAAAAAGCACTGTAAATTATAATAACTTTACAAAACAGACAGTTATCACGCTTATAGATACGCGCGGCCACTTTTTGGGCACGGTTACACTTAGTGGCAACACGTATAATCTGGGCGGCGGGCATGATCATCATGACCACGGGCCCCACCATAATGATCCGTGGCACCATGGTCCTGGCCCTGGCCACGGTCCCGGCCATAATTCCATCACCGTGCCTCTTAAAAATATCAGCCATTTCAACCATCATCATGAAATTACGGTGTGCTTTCTGGCAGACAGCATGATTGCCACCCCCAAAGGGGCCGTGGCCGTGCAGGATCTGCACGCCGGGGATGAGGTGCTGACTTATGTGGACGGCGAGGCCTCGGTTAGCACACTCAGCTGGGCCGGTATGGCGCACTGCACCGTAAACCCCGCCCTGCCGGACGATATGGCGGGCTACCCAGTGCGTATTCTGGCCAACGCCATTGCTGATGGTGTGCCTTACAAAGACATGCTGCTGACTGCGGAACACTGCCTGTTTTTTGATGGGGCGTTTATTCCCGCCCGTATGCTGGTAAATGGCAGCAGCATTTTTTATGATAAATCCATCACCTCTTACACTTACTATCACATCGAAACCCCAGATCACGCCGTGATTATGGCCGATGGCATGCTGACAGAAAGCTATCTGGATACAGGCAACCGCCGCAGCTTTACGCAGAAGGGCAATGTCATCCAGCTGGGTGGGGCTGCCAAAAGCTGGCAGACAGATGCCGCCGCACCGCTATGTGTGGAGCGCGAGCGGGTGGAAGCCGTGTTCCGCCAGATAACTGCACGCACGGGGGCCAACTGGGCCGCGCCTGCCACCGTGCAGAACCCGGAACTGCACCTTGTTACCAACACGGGTGCCACCATTTGGCCCGCAAACTGCAAGAACGGTACTTATAATTTCATGCTACCCGCCAACACGCAGGAGGTACATCTGGCCTCCCGCGCCAGCCGCCCGGCGGATGTGATTGGCCCGTTTGTGGATGATCGCCGCCAGATGGGTGTGGCTGTGGCGGAAATAAACCTGCTGTCTGCCGCAAAACATCAGGCCATTACAGCCCATTTGCAGACCGAAAAGCCCGAAGGCTGGCACGCAACAGACTGGACAGACTGCGCTTGGACAAACGGCAACGCAGCACTCCCCTTGCCTGCACAGGATACGCAAGGAGCCATTTGCATGCTGTCTGTTAAAATTCGCGCAGCCGGGCCCTACCTTGCGGACGATACCGCGCAGGATGTGGCCGCCAAAATGGCCTGATCTTCCATAACTGGTTTACATATTGGGGTGTTTAAAACAGCGCCCCAATACGCTCCGCTTTACGTGGCAGAAGTTATCACTTTTGCGTATTATGCTTTTGTGCTGCGCGGTTTTTTTGTAAAACAACCGGCATGCTTCCTCCTCATAAACCCTCTCCGCCTGCATGGTTTGCCGCCAAGCGTTTTGGCTATGGCGCGGGCCTGCCTATTGCGTGGCAGGGTTGGGTGGCCTTGGGGCTTTTTCTGGCTGTTACTTTGGGTTCCACCTTTGGCCTGTCGGTTTTGCCCCTGCGCAGGCCGCTTTTAGCCGTGGGCGTGGTGATGGTGCTTAACCTTGCCGCCACGGTGGCCTTTTTTTGGGTGTGCAAAACCCGCACCAAAGGCGGGTGGAAGTGGCGCTGGGGCACGCGAGATTAACACACACCCCGCAAGCGCCTGCATACGCAAAAATTCGGGTTTATCACTCCTCGTTTGTAAAAACGGGCTTGGGCAAGGTGGGGGGCGTGCTATCGGGGTATGTCAGCCACATCTGCCAGATATCCATGGTGCGGCTATGGGTCAGGCGGAGCATACAGGCCAGCGCCATGCTGGAACGGATTGTGCCATCAGACCACGCTGCATATGCAGCGTTGCATTCTGCCTTCTGATACTGCTTCCAATACTGCTGCGCTGCATGAAAATCCGCCAAAGCGTGCTCTGGATCAGCCGATTGACGTATGCGCCCTTCCGCCGCTGCACTGTAGCGCTCTAGCTCCTTTTGCGCTTTATCCAGCCCCTGCTTTTGGCAGGCCACAATTTCTGGCGTTGTCAGGCCCGGGCATTTATCCGCAGCGCGTGCCGGCACGGTGCACAGCACACTGGCCGCGCCAAGCAGGAAAACCGTTTGTATCTGCATCTGGCACACGCATCCTTGGGCCTGTTTATGGGGTGCAACCTGCCAGTTCTGCCCGAAGGTAGGATGCCAGATCCGTAACACCCTTTACGGGGTTTGTTGGGCGATCATACCGCTGGTTTATGAATATTGCGGTCATATTTGCGTAAGATCGGGCCGCTTTGTCTGAAAACCCATTGGCCTTGTAATACGCAAGCCATGCGGTGGGCGGTATGTCCTCCACCTGCACGGGGTGTTGCAGAATATGCGCAAAAACCTGCGCCACATCCTGCGCGGTGTACGGTGTGGGGCCTTCTATATAATACACCCCAGCTTCCTGCACCGGGTCCATAAGAAGCTGGCCTGCCAGATGCCCCACATCCTGCGGGGCCACCATGGGCACGGGCAGCGTGGCGGGCAGAAGGCTCATCACCTTGCCGGATGTTCGGGCTGCGGGCACGGCAGAAAGCCAGTTGCTCATGTAATACGCGGCACGCACGCAGCACAGCGGTATGCCGGTTTGGCGGGCGCCTTGCTCCAGATCATACAACACGCCCAGATCTGCACAATGTGCGCCCGGTTGCGCCCCGTAGGTGGATTGCACAACAATTTTTTCCAGCTTTGCACCGCGTAACGCCTGCAGGATGGACTGCACGGTAGCGCGTTCTGCGTGATCCGTATCCAGCGCGGGGTTGGCCGGTGGGTTGAGCAAAAAGGCCCGATCCGCTTTTTGGAGCACCAGCGCCAATGCATCTGTATCATGCACATCCACCAACGCCACGGTGGCCCCGCGTTGCGCCCATGCCGCAGCTTTTTGGGGGTTACGCAGCACAACGGTTACGGCCTGCCCCTGCTGCAACAGATATTGCGTAACGGCTGTGCCCACATGGCCAGAGGCCCCAAGAACGGCAAACATCTTTTTCTTTCCCTCATACGGCTGGGTGCGGTGCATCTTTTCCACCCCCATAGTCCTGCCTAAGCGTGCAAGAAACCCCACCTTGCACGAAAGCCGATGATGCCCACACCGCCAGCGCCTTCCGCCTCCCGCAAGCGCCCCTTGCCCAACACGCAGGACTGGCCGCCTTTGCCCGGCACGCGCGCCTATATGGCCCGCCAGCTTGCGCAGGATACCGCCACCGTGCGCCAGATTGTGACAGTTTTGCAAAACTGCGCCGGGCAGATTGCCCCGCTTGTGGCGCAGCTTTACTTCCGCACTGGCCCGCTGGCTGTGCTGGAGTGCACCGCCACCCTGCACGCATTGGCGGATGACATTGCGCATGATGACCCCCAAACACTGGCCGAACTGGCAGCAGAGCACACCCGCACTGGCTGATATGTGGGTTTTGGAAACATCCTTGCCCTGCTATGTTGCCCCTTCTCCACGCTGCGCAACAAAACAGAAACCGTATAGAGGACAGACCTTTTGAAACGCAGAAACCTTTTTGCCGCTTCTCTGGCTGCCGGCGCATTGGCCGCCGGGCGCAAAAGCTGGGCCAGCGTGCCAGAGGCCGCACAGGCCATGGGCCGCACCGCGCTGCCCGGCACCGTGCCAGCCCTAACGCCCGCCCGCGTACATGCAGACCAGATAATGGACATTAAGGTGTGCCTGCGCCCCTTCCGCCCCGCTGGCCCCCGGCTGGAAATAGAGCCGGTGGCAGATAAAATTGTGGTGCACAATTATGGGCACGGCGGCAGCGGGTGGTCTCTTTCATGGGGGTCTGCCGCCATGGCGGTGGAACGCGCCGCCCCGCTGATGGAAAAACGCGTGGCCGTTATTGGCTGCGGCATTATTGGCCTTACCACCGCCCTAACCGCCCAGCGCGCGGGCATGAACGTAACCATTTATGCGCGGGACATGCTGCCGCATACGCGCTCTGTTCGGGCCAATGGCAGCTGGACCCCGGATTCACGCATTGCGCTGATAACCGCCGCCACGCCAGATTTTGCCGCCACGTGGGAGCGCATGGCCCGGTATTCGTGGCAAACCTACCGGGAATATCTGGGCCTGCCCGGCAACCCGGTGGATTTTAGAGACAATTACATTCTCTCTGACACCCCGCCGGATGAGGCCGACCATACCGAACCTACGCCCGATATTAGCAAGGGTTCCTATGCCTCTACCGGCATGCCGCAAAGCGAGGCCGAGTTTGCCAAATATGCAGACAGGATAAAGGATATTATACCCGCAGCCGAGCTTCTGGCCGGGGCGGATAATCCCTTCCCCGTAGCGTATGCGCGGCGCAAACCCATTATGATCTACAATTTTGGCGCGTTCGGCCATGCCCTGCTTTCTGACTTCTATCAGGCTGGCGGGCGGATTGAGATACGCGAGTTCCATAGCCCATCAGAACTGGCAGACCTGCCCGAACGTGTGGTGTTTAACTGCACCGGCTATGCGGCGCGAGATTTGTGGGGTGATAAATCTCTTATTCCCGTGCGTGGGCAAACGGCGTGGCTGCCGCCACAACCGGCGGCCAATTATGGCGTGCGTTACAAGGGTGCGGCCATGCTTTCCAAATCCGATGGGCTGATGGTGCAGGGTGTCAACCTTTCCGGGTTGGGGGAACTGGAAGGCGTGGGCAACAGTATGGAACAGCCCAACCGCGCGGAGGCCGAACAGGCCGTGGCCGTGTTTGAAGATCTGTTCTCCCGCTTTCGGCCCCGCAGAGGATAACGGCATGGCACAGCACCCTATTTTTGCAAAACAGGCCCAAAAGGCCAAAGGGTTTTGCGCAGCACTGTTGGCCGTAACCGGGCTTGCGGCCACCACACACGCAGCCCTTGCCGCCCCGCGCCATGCCTCTGCAACGCCACCCGCCCCCACAGCACCCAGCTTTACCGCAGAGCAGGCAGACCACGGGGCGCAGCTTTACGCAGGCACCTGCGCCATGTGCCACGGTGCAGCGCTGGAAGGCGCGCATGATATGCCGCCCCTGCGCGGGCTGTTTGTGGCACGCTGGGCCAACACACCGCTGAACAAGCTGTACGCTTACATCACCCACGCCATGCCGCTGATGGCGCCGGGCACCCTGCCCCTGCAGGACAACATAGATGTAATGGCGTTTTTGCTGCGTGAAAACGGCACGGAACCGGGGCACACACCCCTACCGGCGGATGAAAACCGCTTGGCGCAAATGGTATTTCCCGCCCCCAATGCGCTGCCGCCTGTAAAAGCGGCACAACCGGGCAAGGCCCCACGCACACGGTAAAAAACAACCCCGCCCACTGGTTTACGGTGGGCGGGGTTTTTAAAATGTATCAGGCATTTTGGCCTGTTTTACAAAGCGTATGGCTTACCACTTAAAGCCAATGCTGCCCTGGGCATTTCGGCGTTCTCCATAATAGCACCATTCCTGCCCGTAAGAGGCATAGGCCATGCAGTTGCCGATATACTTTTTATCAAACAGGTTACGCACGCTGGCTGCCACGCTCCACCCACGCAGGGAGGGAGAAAGGTTGGACAGATCATACCCGATGGAGCCATCAAACACCGTGTATTGTGGCACATGCACGCTGCCGTAAGAGGCCTGCCCCCCATAGCTTGGGGCGGAATAACGCAGGCCGCCGCCAAAGCCAAAACCCTTCATCACCCCTTTGGGCATGGTGTAATAGGCAAACAAGGAAGCGTTGCCCTTGCCAGACTGCATAAGCGGCTTGCCGGTGGAATCATCCTTTACCTTCTGCACGCTTACGGCTGCGGTAATCATCAGGTTTTTATACGGCTGGGCGTGGGCTTCAAATTCAAAACCATCTGAATGCACCTTGCCACTTTGCGTATTGTAGCCCAGATTGCCCACAGCCACCAGCACGTTGGTTTGCTCGATATGGAAACCCGCAGCCGTGAGCAACACGGATGTGCCGGGGAACTGATACTTCACGCCGCCTTCAAGCTGTTTGCCCAAGGAGGGATCTGCCTGCCGGAAGCTCTGCCCCCCATTGTTGGACACAATGCCAGATTGCGGCTGGAAGGATGTGGAATAGCTGATGTAAGGCGCAAGCCCGAAATCAAAATGATACAGGCCAGATGCACGCCACGTAATCTGGCGTGGGCTCTCACTGGTGCCGGTGTGGCTGATATAGTTCATCTGGTGGGATCTATACCAGTCATTCCGCAAACTTCCTGTTACAATCAGTCCTTTCCATCGCAGTTCATCCTGCGCGTACATGCCAATCTGGTGTGAATCCGTCTGGTAGCTCATATACGGGCTGCTCATGTTGGGCATGGTCATGTGATAATCGGGGTGCAGCACGTTCAGAGAGGGCGCAGAGGCATAATAGCCCACTTCTGATGCGCTTTGCTGCATGTAATCAAACCCGAACATCATGTCATGCGTTACAGGCCCGGTGCGCACATGGCCCTTAAACTGGCTATCAAACGCCAGATTATGCGTGTGCTCGTTGGTGCCAAAGGCAGAGCGGGCCAGCATTGTGGGGTCTGTATCGTAATAGCCGCCATCATACACGCTGCGATAGATGGTTTTGATATCATCATACCGGCCGCGGGTGCTAAAGCTCCAGTCATCATTAAACTTGTGGTTCAGGATATAGGTGATGCCACCCTGCCTGCGGTTGAACTTTTCAAAAGGCACGTCACCATCATAAAAGTTACGCGGCAGGTAACCGTATGAAGCACGTTTGAGGGAGCCCACAAGCGGCACGCCGCCATAGGTGCCGTTTTCGGGGTCGTACTGATAATTGCCCAGCAGGGTGAGCGTGGTGGGGCCCTTGGCGCCAAAGGTAAAGGCAGGGCTTATGGAAAAACGGCGGCTGCCCGTGCGTGCAAGCTGGCTGTGCTGGCCATTCACCGTGCCGTACAGCCGATACTGCACAGAGCCATCCTTGGTGGCGTAACCGCCTACATCGGCATCCACACGGTACAGATCAAAACTGCCGCCCGTGGTGGTGATATCTCCGTAAAACTGTTTGTCTATCGGCAGTTTGCTGGAAAGGGCCACAAGCCCGCCGGGGCTGGATTGCCCATACAGGGCAGATGCCGGGCCTTTTAACACCTCCACCCTATCTAGGCGCGATGTATCTGTTTGCGCTGTGGCATAGCCGGTGGGGCTGCTTTGCACCTTCAGCCCATCCAGAAAGGTGGGTACGGTAAAGCCGCGCAGCATGAACTGATCATACCGCGTGCCCACGCCCCCGCCGCGCAGGTCTGACGTAATGCCCGCCGCGTAACGGATGGCCTGATTAAGGCTGAGCACACCGCGCACATCCATTTCATCCCGCGTAATTACTGTTACAGACTGCGCTGTTTCAATCAGCGGTGTGTTGGATTTGGTGGCGGAAGACGCCATGGTGGACGCCCTGTGCGCGCGCACCTCCACCCCTTCAACATGCACGGCGGATGTTGGCGCCTTGTTGGCGGCCTTACCCTGTTTTGCTGCCGTTGCCCCCACCTGCTGAGGCTGCCCGGATGTGGATGTCCGGGTTGCTGCAAGAACCTTACCGCTTATGAAAAATGTAAGGGGAAGCGCACAAAAAATAACCTTGTTGCGGTGCATACCCGTTTTTACCCCGTGGTTCCTGCTGATCTGAGGTGTGGGCAGTTACCAACATTGAGAATCATTTGCAAGACCAAATGATAGCCAGATTTCTGCGGTTTTCTGCCGTTATATAGCGGGTTTGGGGGTGGTTTTGGGGACCGTAAATGCGCAGGTCATGCCATGCAAAACAGGCGCACGCGCAGCCTGTATTTGGCCCCAAAATACGGGCGGATGTTTTATAAACTATCTTTTAATATTCAGGGGCTTTGGCAAGATATCTCACCCGCAACACAGCGCCCCACAAGGGCTGAAAAACGGCTTGGCTGGGCGAGCTTTATTGCTTGCAAACGGGCACATGCAGCCCCTCCGCCCTATGGGAAAAACACGGAAAGGCTGCTCTCTAAAATTTGCGCATGAGAACAGATTGCAGTTGCAACTGTGGCGTTAAGGAGACACCCCGCCATCCTTGCTGGCCCAACCATCTGCCGCATCCAACGCTGGGGCCAGCCCGCCAAGCGGGAAGTTTATGGTCAGCACGCCGGCATCACGCTTGGCCAGCATCAGGTGGCCAATGCTGCCCCGGCGCAGGGCGTCCATTAGCTCCTGCGTAAAGGCGGCCAGGCCCACGCAGCCTTTATTATCGCAATATTGCCATTCCAGCGGTACGGGGGGCGCGTTATCCACCCCCAGAAAAGAGTGTTTGTTTAATGAAAGGCCAAGCGGCACCCGCAGGATAATTTTGTATGGGGCCTCAGCAAGCCGGGCTGGGCTGTTGGGTGGCACGGCGCGCGTAATTTGCATGCTGCCAATAGTGCTGACAACGTGGTGCTGAACATCGTTCAGCTGAAAGTTCTGCTGCACGCCACACACAAACGGCCTGTTGGTGGTGCTGTTAAAATTGCACTGCCAGCCCCAATGCTCGATCACCCCGCTTTTACGGTCTATCTGCGGAATACCTGCCTGCGTGGGGCCAACGGGGCCTTTATCATGCAGCGTATCCAGCAGCGTTGTATCTGCATCCGGCGCTTTGGTGGCGGCCTGTGCCGGGGCATGCAGCAGGGCGGCCACAGCACAACAGGCCGCCAAAAGCCCTGCCCGCGCAAAATGCACTTTTAAAAAACGCTGCTGGGCCATGCCTGAAACTCCTGTTGTGTAACTATACGCAGCATATGCTGCAATGGGTTGCCCCCTGCACCGTTATGGCACGGGCAAGGCGGCGTTACACCGCACGTAGGATTCCTTATCCCTAAAGATAAACAGCACGTAGTAATCCAGCGCGCGGCCGCGCCTGCGGGTGGTGTGGGTGTAAAACGGAAACACATCCTGCGGGGGGCCGTATTCTGGCGGCAGGGGGTCACTCTCCAACAAAGTTTCCACCCTAAACAGCGGCACATAAATATGCACCGGGCCGGGGTTGCGCCGCACATGCCACAAATTGCGCCGGAACTTGCGCAGCCTGTCTGGCAGAATGAAGATCATGTTTTCTTCAATAAACCGCTCATCCGGCTGGGCGCGGCGCAGGTAGCGCGCATCGTCCGGCATATCGCAAAAAAAGTTGTAACCCTGTATTTTCATGCTTCTCTATTCTGCATCTTCATCTGCGTTTTCCTGTTCCATACGCAATTCCTGCAAGGTCTTTCCCTTATATTGCCAATACAGCGGCCCACGGAACGCCCGTTGTTTGGAGCCAGCCCGTGCAAACAATATGCGGGCGGCATCTGAAAGACTGACAATCTTGCCCTCAAACTCCACACTTTTGTTGTTATGCACAGTGCAGGTCATGGCGGGGTCTCGCACCCATGTCAGCACCGCGCCCGGTGGAATATGCACCATACCGAAGTTAAACTGTTCCGCCCGGCGCTGTTCCCTGTTCAGGGCAGCCACATCGTTTTCATCTTGTGCACCGGCATCTTCTGAAAGATCCAGTTCCTCACCAGGCATCACATCCAGAATGGCACGGGCACATTCTGGGTCCAGCCGAAAGAACTCACGGCTCTTATTAACTCTGTGGGGATCAAACGCCTTGTGCAGCGCGGCTTCCACCTGCCGACAACTGGCTACGTGCTTGGCATAAAAACATTCAAACGGCACTGGCACGCCAGATTGATACAAGGAACGCATACGGGCGGCCACATCCCGCGCAATACCTATTTTTATCAAATCCGGCATCACCGGGTTTGTCAGCACATAAACATAACCGGCATCTGTGCCAATTTCGGCAGTTTCTTCGGGGTCATATCCGCTGGGTTGGGGCATGGAGGCATCCTTTGGTAAGGTCTGCCCTCCTCCTCCCATACTGTGCAGGTGCATGCAACCGGGGCGCGTGCACGGCTGCACTTAGCCTGTGTGCGGCTTGCTGCTGCGGTGTGATATGAGGGTTTTCTGCCTGTTGTTAAAGCAGAGCATGCGCTTAAGGGGAAAACACCCCAGTTTTGAGCGCACGGGCAAGCAAAGGCTAAAAGAGAATACGCTATAAAAAACCCTGCCCCAGAATATGGAGCAGGGTCATACCATCAGGCCCGCAGCGCGGTTTCTTCTGGCTCTGCATTGCTCACAATATAAGGGCCGGCTTCCAGAATCTGGAGCGCGAGCAGCGCTATGGTGCCCGGTTTTCTGTGGCCCAGCGGCAGGCAGGCATTTCCCGCTGTCCAGCGCATGGGGTAAAACTCCACATTGTTCCACCCTGCCAGATCTTCATCCTGCAGATAGGAGGTGAGGGTGCGCGTTGTGTTGCCCTCGCACATGGTGGCATTGCCCACCAGAACGCCCAGAGTGCGGCGGTCATCCACAAACGGCCCTATCGCCTCATTCCGGCGGCTGGTGTTGGATTGGATATAAACCGTTTCAATACCAGCGGGGATCATAAACAGCGCGTAATTTTTTTCCGTGCGCAGTGGGCGCATTACCCGGCCATTGCCTGCTGTTAGATGCAGGTTGCTCTTATGTGTTACAACCGGTGCTTCTGTGCGCAGCGGCAGGCCCATGCCTTGTGCACGTGCGCGAAACTGCTGGAACAAGGGCTCAACAAAAGCGCGGGAGACATTCAGGGGGGCTGCGGCATCATCCCATGTCAGATTGCGGCTGCGGGGCATGGCAACCACATCACCACTCTGGCGGAAGCTGCGGCGGTTGCCGGTATCCAGATAGCTTTCCGTCAGCACACCATCTGCGGTGATGATGGCGTGATCTTCAGTTTCAACGTGGTAATAATCGTAAGATGTGAAGGACTGATCGTAAAAGATGGACTGACCGTTTACGAGCATCCGGGCCGGCACAAAGCAGCCGTTCAGATACAGGCAGTGCTCTGGCGTAATAAGCATATCCTTGAAAGGCACGCCCTCTGCCAGCGCATCCTTAAGAATACGCACCGGGTACCCTGCCATATCGAGGGGCAGAAAAGGTGCTGCAACGCTGGTTGATTTGCCAACCCATGTTACGGTTTTCTGCTCTGTTTTGCCGTTTACAAGCACGTCAATCCGGTCACCCACCGCCAGATCTTCAACCTTGCGGGTGACGCCGTTTACCGAGATTTCTGTGCCTGCAAGAAAGCACGGGTCAAAATGACGGTCCTTGAAAGTAAGGTCTGTACTTTCCCCGTTCGATCCATTTACCTGCCAATAATTCGAAGAAGAGCCGCCCATTGAATTATTTAAATATGTATACTTTGATATATCAATATCTGCATCTGTTAATAAATAATAACCGCCGCTTCCATCACCAAGTATGACCTGCTGTGAACCGCGTGCTCCCCAAGTATAATTATATGTATATATTTGGCCGTTAATAATAAAATCAGTAGAACCGTCAAAAGTTACTTTAACACTATTCTGAATGTTAGATACATTTCCAGATGCGTCTATTTGGGCAAAGTTAAGGATATTGTATCCTGAATTAGGGATCTTACTTTTAGAAGACATGAAGGGGAACTCTTGCAGCAATTATTTGTAAAACGACTTTGTTAAATATATCTTATCTCGATTTCGTGTCAAATGATTCTCAACCCCAACGGCTGCTCCAGCGCACCCCTAAAACGCCCGGCACTGGCCCGCACGTGGCATACATGCCCCTTAACAGTTCTGGCATTATGCGGCACAGATACAGGCACGCATTTTCCACCGCCCGGCGCGCCTGTGCTGCCAAGGGGCAACTGAAGTAGAAGGACACCCGGCCATGCGCTTTTCCGCCCCTTTTTTCCGCCCCGGCCTTTTTGCGCTGTGCGCTGCGGGCGCGGCGCTGGCTGGCTGTGCAGAACCCCGCACCACCACCACGCCAGAGGGTAAGGAAGCCCCGGTGGCCGCCACCGGCCCCAAAGGGGTGTATGAAGCGCGCGGGAACGAGCCCTTCTGGAACATGACACTGGCTGATGGCGCGCTTTCTGTTGAAACACCGGATGGCCCGCGCATGGCCCGCGTGATCCGCCACGCTTATTCTGAAAACGGCACCCGGTATTATGAGGCATCGGACGTCAAAGCCGCCCTCACCGCATCTGCCTGCACAGATAGCATGACCGGGCAGGTGTTTACAGATACCGTCACCCTTACCTCCGCCACCAAAACCCTGCACGGGTGCGGCGGTGTGCTGGTGCCCCCCACCAGCCTGAACGATACGCGCTGGGTGGTCACCGCCATGGATGGCCGCAGGCTGCGCGGCGGCAATTTTGTGCCCGATACGGATGACAGCGCCACGGATGAAAACCCCAACCCGGCGGCAGACATGTTTGCCCCCACGCTGGATATTAACGATACGGGCAAGATTTCTGGCTCGGATGGCTGCAACCGCTATGTGGGCGGGCTGGTGTTTGGGCCAAAGGGCAGCGTAAAGCCCATGCCCGCAGGCGGCATTAGCACGCTGATGGCCTGCCCCGGCAAACAGAACGACATTGCAAACACCTTCCGCCCGCTGCTGAACAGCGTAACCGGCTGGACAACAGATGGCACACACCTTGTGCTGCAAACCTCCGGCGGCAAAACCATCCGCCTGCGGCAGGTGTTTTGATAGATAAAGTTTCAGCAGGCACTAAAAACAGTTTAAATAGCCCCTTCTGCCAGCAAATACTCCAGAAGGGGCTTAATATTTAAGCGAGATATTCAGAAGTCACTCAGACAAAGCTTCTACACTAAACAAGCCAGGTATGAGTATTTCCGATGAAGAAACGCTAAAGTTCAAATAAAGCGGATCTTTATGGCTATTAGAAGCCACAATACCATCCTTTATAAGAGCTGCAATCAACGTACTCGCTGTTCTTGATGAAACATCGAGCAGCGATTTTACAGATGCTCTTGGAATCTCCCCAGAAATAACAATTTGTTCAAGTATTTTTGAGGACCTCACATCCAAACCTCGCATAGGAATATATTTGGTTATGATATTCCTAATAAGACTATTTTTATTCAAATGCTTTGACATGAACGTAATCTGGTCCAAAGCAATAGCCAGAAACCATTCGCAGAACTCACACAAAGCTTTTTCAGACAAGTTTCCGCGCCCATCCAAACTACCTTGCCTTGGCATATCTGCATGAGCCATCATAAATTTATATTGCTGAGTTGGTGCAGCCGCGCCACATAACCGCGCAATAAAAGGCGGAACAATGGGCGCATCAGAAGGCAACCCACGCGCCAACCCTCGGGACATACTCCAAAACCCCTTAGCTCCAAACCCGGCATCCAGCATCATGGCATGGGTTAGAAGTCGGGCTACTCGGCCATTTCCATCATCAAAAGGATGAATATAAGAAAATCTATGATGGGCCGCAGCTATAGCATATAAACGCTGGGCTTTGCGAAAATGCCCTAATTTATCCCTCTTATAATTTTCCTGATACAGATTCAGGAAGTTCAAAACAGATTGTCCGCCCAACGGCGGCCTGTGCCTACCAACCTCTACATCTTCCCCTTCTTGCCGGAATATGCCTGGCTGCATCCTACGCTTCACATCTCCAGTATCAGGGGATTTGATATCTAAAAACACACCCCCTAATTCTGCATAAAATTTTCTATGTATTGTAGATATGAATTCTATACTTGCTGGATCATCCATCATTCCGCAACAATGGAGATCGTCAATATATTTTTGGACATTGATATGGGCAATGGCTAGGCTGATTTTTTCCTCGTCTTCTCTGCCTTTGATAATCGTCCCATTATTAATGACATCTTCCACTGAAAGTGGCCTTGTACGATGGCCTTCTATCAGGTTGCTATAATAGCAATTCATAATTCGAGTGAGATTGGCGGCACTACCAAGTGTTATAGGGTGTATCGAAGCTGTTAACTCCGCCGCAGCTGCGGAAACTTCTGCAGCAAGGTCACTCATCAACGCAGAGATGCTTCCTGAGAGAATCAGTGGCGTCATTTTACTGGGGGTTTCCAGTAACGTTTTTGCTGGTACTGAACCTTCAGAAAGCATAAGGAAAACCTAATCAAAACGCAATTTTGCGGGTTAACATTGCGAGTTGACGTTGCGAGTTGCCCCTTCTGGTTCGCCCCCTCTGTTTGGTGAAAGATAATATCAATTTGAATGAAATGAAAGCCACGCACTGCGCATCATTCTTGAAGGCACTATGGCGGAAGTAGCGTTTATTTGCAAATAAACGGTATAGGCCAATACAAACTGAACAGTTCAGAAAAAGATTTGCTCTGATGAACATGGTCCATACTGCTCAACTCATATTATATACATATGCCTTGCCCGCATGGTAGCGCAGGAACCTGTGCCCAAGCGGGCCGTTATAGGCATATCGCACAGATATCTTTGTTATGTTTGAAAGGGCGCTTTCGTATGATTTCAGCCAGCAAAAAAGTGTTTTGCAAGGTGGCTTTGGGCGTCACGCTTGCCGTTACGGTGGCTCCGGCGGCTGTGAGCACGCTGGTTTCTACCGCCCATGCTGAACGCAGCGAACGCTTTGGCGGTGATTTTACAGCAGAACACAGCGCCACATCGCACCCCTCCGGCAAGGTGGATGCGGTGTTTTTTCCTTCCACGCATGAGCTGCGCTATACCATTACGTGGGATGGGCTAAGCGGCCCGGTTACGGTGGCGCATTTTCATGGCCCGGCAGATCCGGGGCAGGAAGCAGACCATATGATCACCCTGAAAGGCCCCTTCAAAAGCCCGTTTTCTGGCACCGCCATTTTAACCGCAGAGCAGGAAAAAGCCCTGCATGATGGCAAGATGTACCTCAACCTGCACACCGCCGCCTACCCCAAGGGTGAAGCCCGCGCGCAGCTGACATCCCCCTACAATGGTGAGACAGACCACGCAGACCCCAACCACACCTAAGCCCAACACCCGCGCATAAAAAAACGGCCCCGCCGCCTTGCCCCGTATCTGGGGTGTTGGCAGCGGGGCCGCTTTGCGTTTCAGGCCCCCATAGCGGGCATAAAACGCAGCGTATTACAGGTGTTGTGCGCCTTCTGGCTGGGCTTCACCACCCTGCGGGGCAGCATTAGGCTGCTGCTGGTTGGGCTGCATGGTGCCCGGTGTGGTGGAATGTTCCACATCATACGCCGTGGCTTTCTGCTGATAGGTGCCCTTTGCGCCGGGGTGTTCCTTATCATACAGCGCAGCCTTGGCGCGGGCTTCCTTACGGTATTCATGACGGCGATACATGCCCGCAGCACACCCGGCCGCAGCACCCAGCACACCATGATGGTTGGCTACATGGCCACCCACAGCACCGGCTGCGCCGTATTTCAGGCAGCCGCCCGGTTCGCTGGCGTTTGCGGCGGTGCCAATGGTGGCGGCCATAAGGGTTGCTAGGCCAAGGGTTACAATCTTACGCATTCTTTTATCCGTCTTTTCTAGCGCCTGCCGGTTTGGGGCAGGCATCTGCCAAACTTCTATAGCAAATAGATATGGCAGCAGCTTTGTTCAACACCACCACACTAACCTGCAAACAGTGGCGGAATGTGGGCCAAGGCAGAATACATAGGCGTTGGCTATACGGGCGGCCCATAGGCATTGGGGCCTGGCGTGCCCTTGGCGCATAAAAGGTAAATCCAATAACCCACGCCTATATATGGAACAAACCACAAAACAGAAAACCAGCCACTGCGCCCCAGATCATGATGCCGCCTGACCAAAGCAGATGTAATGGCAAACATGAGAAACACATATACAAGTAAAAGTGCAGCATAAAACATATGCACGCCAGTTACGGCATTTATGGAAGAGCCTGCATAATTATCAAGCACATACACTGCATATAAATGTGCAATATATGTAAGTATAAATAGAAGCAGCAGCCATGCGCTCCATATCCGATAATCGGAAACAGACAGGCGGCCTGTGTACTTAAAACTTTGTTTAAACTGCTCTATCAAAACAGACATGGCTCCCCCCTTTCTGCAAGGCCCGCAACGCAAAAGCCCGCCAGCATTGCTGCCAGCGGGCCTGCCTGTATGTTGGGCTGTGGTTGGCGCGTATTACCGCACCGCCCCTGCCTGCGCTGCGGCCTGACGGGCAAATTCGGCCTGTGCTGCGGCTTCCCGCGCTTCGGCCTTTTGGGCCACTTCATCCTGAATGGCCTGCTGCGAGGGCAACGGCGTATAGGGCACCGGCTTGGGTGCTGGCGCAGGTGTGGGGGCCATAACAGCCGGTGGCGGCGCAGAAACAACCTGCGGCGCGGGGGCAGAAGGGGCTGCCACATGCGGCGTGGCCGCCACGGCACGCGGGGCCACATAAGCCGGAGCAGATGGCGCAGATACAGCCGGGCGTGGTGCCGCCACATGCGCAACAGGGGCGGAAACCGCAGGCGCAGGGGCAGAAACCCGGTGCGTAGCAGCCACACCTGCCGGAACAGCCGCCGCAGCGGCCACAGGTGCGCGGATAGGCGGCGGGGGTTCAGACGGCCATCTGGGTTTTTCATCCGAGGCACGCTGGTTATCTATGCCCGATGCGGCATCACCATTGCGGGCGGCCTTTAGCAGGTCTGGCCCCATAAGGGCTGTGCGGGAGCACACGGCCTCGCGCTGGTCTCGGTTCAGGGTGCGGGTATCAAACATCTGGTCTGGGCCAAGGCGCAGCATGCCAATGCCACCCCATGCGTAATCGGACGAGGCCCTGACATCTGGCAGTTCAGACAGCTCGCGCCCCAGCTTTTTAACCGTGGTGTCTGTTATCAGCTTGTTGTGGTAGCAAAAATACATCAGCCCGCCCACATTGGCCGCATTTGTGCCCAATACGGTGGGTATGCCATCGTAATCCAAAATGCCGGGGGCGGCTGTGGCGGCTGTCATGGGCGGTGGGCCGGGGCGCATCTTCATAATCTGCAGCCCGTAATGAGGGTTCTTCTCCGCCGCATAAGCCGCCGGGGGCGCGGCCAACAGGGCAGTGCAGGCCCCCAACGCCAGAAAAACAGGACGGAATCCCAACATCTACTTTGTTCCTTGCTTTGGTCTGGCCGCAGAATACGGAAAAACCCCACCAGCCAGCAAGGCCCGCCGCACGGGCCATGCCGCATAAACTTGCGCATAGATGCATGATATCCACACCCACGGCCACCCCCATTTCTGTGCGGATGCGGGCTTACGCCCCTGTGAATGGCCTATACCCCCCCGCAGCAGGCACAAAGGCAGCGGGTGGATTTTACGTAAGGGCGCTGTATGCTGAAGGGTGAATATGGCTGAGCTTTCTCCTCCTTCCTCCGTGCGGGTTTCTGCGCGGCGCATTTTAGTGCTGGACCTTCTGGCCGGGTATGTAGATGCGCTGGGCTTTGTGTATCTGGGCGGGCTGTTTGCCTCCGCCATGACAGGCAACACAACCCATCTGGCCGCCGCCCTTGTTGGGGGTATCTGGCCCCATGCCTTTATGTTGCTGGGTATTTTGGGCACGTTTTTTGTGGTGGCCATGCTGGCCACTCTGGCGCGGTTGCGCTGGCAGGCGGCCATTGGCATAGCCTGTGTGGGCGTGCTGCTGGGGGCCACGCAAATTGCCATGCTTACGCCGTGGCACCGCACGCTGGCCCTTGTGCTGCTGCCCGCCCTTATGGCCGTGCAGGGAGAAACGATAGCCCGCTTTTCTGGCAGTGCTATCCAAACCATTGTGATCACCAGCAACCTGCTCAAATGTGCCTCGGCACTGGCAACATTACTGGCGGCGCGTTGGCCGGGCAGCACTGTTAAACCCCCACCACCGGGGGCGGCTTTGTTGCCGGGGCTTTCCTGGCTGGGGTTTGCGGCTGGGGCACTGTGTGGCACCCTTGCCATGGCATGGCATGTGCCGCTGCCCTTTATCTGGCCCCTGCCCTTACTGATTTTACTGTATCTGGATATAGCCCGCGCCGAAGCCCATAACACGCCGCCCTGAACACCACCCCACCCATTTGCGACAAAAAGAGTATGACCGTTCTGCCCTGCCCCTCCCTGCCTTTTTCTGCCTCTTTTCTTTCCACTCTGCGCCGTGCCCGCGGGCTTGCGGCCATAGCACTTCTGCCCACGCTGGCGGGGTGTGGGTATATAGATAGCCGCACCGCCCATAAGGGCCAGTTGGCCGTAATTGGCATGACAAATGAGGATTTACAGGCCTGCGCGGGCATTCCCGACAAAACGCAGAAGATAGATGACCACACCACAATTTATCAGTACGTGCGCTCGGTCAACATGCCTTCCACCAACGATTCCTCGCTGTTTCCGCTCCAGACATTTGTGAACATGACACAAACCACCTTTGGCGGTGCGGGCAAAACCTGTGTGGCCACCATACGCATGGTGGATGGCCATGTGTATGACCTGCATTACAGTGGTGATAATGACCGCATGATTGGCACGGATGGCGCGTGCTCTACCGTTGTAAAAGGCTGCATCCGCTCCCCCGTGGCATCCACCAACCGGTTCCATGACAGGCTGATCGGGTTTGGCCCGGTTTCGGCCTTTCATCAGCCCAGTGTAGAGGCGCAAAGGCGTGCGCTGCATTCGGTTTATGAGCCGCCAGAACCGCAGCGCATTCTCAACCCGCAGCCGGATTCTGCCGGCACGCCATCTTCCGCCGCAACGCCTGCGGTGCAGGCCACACCGGCTGCACAGGCTGTTCCGGTTTCTCAAACACTTACAGGCCCGCAGGCCGTGGCAGCCGCTTGGGCGGCCAAGGCGCAAGCGGCAACACCCGCTGCGGCGGCCCCAAACAGCAACGCCCAGCACTAAGGCCGGGCGTTTAAAACCATAGGGGCTGCGGGGATATGCCCGCGCCCGATATGCTTTATGGGGGCTTCAGGCCTTGCCGCGTGCGCCTTCCTGCAACTGGGCTTCCAGCTTGCGCAGGCGCTCACCCAAAGCTTTTGCGTGTTCTGGCCGATCCTTCAGCGCAATATCGTATTCCCGCTTCACCTGCTCTATTTCACGGCTGATATCCGTGGCGGATGGCAGGTGGTGGGTATGGTTTTCTGTTTTTTCAGACATAAAAATTTCTTTCCCTATTTGCGTAAAGCCTACCTTAAACATTGGGGCCGCCACAGCCACCCACAACCCGCACAAAAGCAGACCAGCATTACCCGCCACAACGCCATGCCCAGATAGCGGTTGACCACGCGGGGCAAAAGAGTAAGTGTGACGCTGTTTTGATTTGGCATGATTCCGGTGGAATCTGCGGGGCTTGAGATGCATGGATACGGCACCGGCCCGGCAACCCTTTTACCGCCGGAACACTATATAAGGGGTTTTTGGGATGGGCATGTTTCTGTGCATTGCGCTGCTGGGCCTGGATCTGATGTTGTACTTCCTGGGCATGAATGTTGCAGCTATGGGTTCTGCTGTTATCGCTTTTCTTGTTCCGGTTATCGTGATGTGCAGCTACAGCCTGACCCACATTGAAAAAGACCCGAACGCGTCTTCTTCTCACCACTAATGTGGGCTGGCGGGTTTTGACCTGCCATGCTGTAAAAAAGCCGCCGCAGCCTTATTGGCCCGGCGGTTTTTTTGTGCCCACATGCGTATAAAGCGCGGCCTTACTGCGCTGTGCGGGCCAGTTGCGCGTGGGTAAAGGCGCAGGCCCCGTTATGATAGGGCCCGCAGTTCTGTTCCTCGCTGCTCACCACCCCATGTGGCCCCATGCGGAAGGTGATGCGACAGGATTGGCCGTTGTATTCGGGGTCTGTTACCATCACCCATGTGTTGCCGTGGCGGGTGGCTGCGCCCTCGGCCGAGCCTGCACAGGTATCGCCCACAACAGCAACCTCGGCAAAGGTTTCATCCCCCGTTTGCACCAGTTTAAGGGTGCCTTGGCCACCGGCCATGCTGCCGGTGTATATTTGGGCGGAAGTAGCGGGTGGCGTATCCTGCGCCAAAGCGGGTGTGGCGGCTATGGTGGCGCAAAACAGGCCCAATGTGCGGAAAAGATGCGGCATGGCGGTTGCTCCGTTTCTAACAAACCGGGCCAACGCCAGCCGCCGCACGTTATTTAATGATACATCAGCGCACGAAACAGGCTGACCAGCCCCGGCTGTAGCACATACTGGATAATCAGCAGCACCACCATTGGGCTAAAGTCCATGCCGCCCGGCATTGGCAGCATACGCCGCACAGGGGCCAGAACGGGTTCTGTTATACGTTCCAGAAACACGCCTATTTTCCAGACAATCTGGTTGCGGCTATCCAGAATGCCAAAGGCATACAGGTTTACAAAAATACAGGCTGCCAGAAGCACCCAGCTATACAGTTCCAGAAGCCGCATCAGCAGCATGAAAACGAAAAACACGAACGCCAAATCCTGCTTTGCTGAAAAACCGGGCACACCCTTATGGCATGCCCGCATATCTGCCATTGGGCGCCTACAATACAGCTTGACAGCAAATTGGTAAGCCCTATACACCCAAAAATCTATGGAACAGGCGGGGCTGTAGCTCAGATGGGAGAGCGCCTCGTTCGCAATGAGGAGGTCAGGGGTTCGATTCCCCTCAGCTCCACCACCCTCCTGTTCAACCCATTGTTTTTATTGGGTTTTTTGGTGGAAAGTGTAAACTTTCTTCACAAAGTTTTCACACCCCCTCTTTTTTCATGCCTTTTTTAGACCGTTCTGGGCTCATGCTTCCCAGCTTTTTCCATGCAGATTCAGCCAGCAGTTTTTGATTAGTTTCCCTGCCGTAACTCAAAACAACGCGCAATCAATTGCACCCTAGAAACCTCTATCGAAGGTAGAGCGCATCATACGGACGGATGTACACATAGTTAGGCTCCATTTTTCTGGCGCTAGAAAGCCAATGGGGCCGTCTAACAACCAGTTTGATATAGGGAACTCAAATAAAGCACGATGGTTGATGACAAGAAACTTTCACTCGTCACCAACATCTCTATCACTTGTTGATATTTAACAATTCCCAAAATCGAAATTGTAAACATTCACTTTTTATTTTTATCACCCTCATTAGCATCTTTTGATAGATCTTTTTCATCTTTTTTCCCGACAAAAGAAGCTATAGTTGCAAGATTTTTATTCAATTCATCAAAGTTAATATTATCATTCCAGCTTGCTTTCACTTCCCCATTCCAACTCGCCAATGCCTCCTTCACCTCTTTCCATTCAGCTGAGGCTCCGTATGTTACAATATAAAGCTGGCCAAATTTAATTCCATGTATTCTATCATCAACTCGGAGAGCTTCTCTCATATAATTTCCTGATTGTATGAAATTATACCGTGCAAAAAAGCCAACAATTGTGAGAATTGTAACTCCTCTTAAAGTATAAAATATCAATGAAGGCCAATTAATTGAAGAATCAATTTTTCCAGAGTTCTGCATTGATATATAAACCACCCACATTAATCCAAATGTCAAAATAAACGCACCTGCAATAGACCAAATAATAGACAATAGAGACAAATTACGCTCTCTATTACTTAATGTTGTAACTGTATCATCCAAAAATAAGTTTGCATTTTCTCTAATTCTGCTTTGATACTCTTCCGTAAATCTTTGCTTTTCTAGTGTTAGAGCATTTAATTTCTCTTGGTATTCTTGGTCAAGGTTTCTAATTTTATCTCTAACTTGCAAACTTTGAAATTCACTATCCCTCTTCATCTCCTCAATGGAAAGGGAATGTTCTTTCCTTTCCTGTTTCAATCTGGCGAATAAATCATTGATTTGCTCTTTTAATCGTATATTTTCTGCCGCATTTTTATCGGATTTTGCTTGTAAGTTTCCTATAACAGAAGCTACTTCAGGTGTTATATTGCTCTGACTAAAATCGTTCGACATTTAAATTCCCTAAGTTTATTTTATGATATTTCCGATACTTAATACATTTTCTAAATGTTCATTCCTAGACTTAAAAAATCAAATCATTTTCCATAAAGTTTTCACATACACTTATTTTTCAGCCTTTTGAGACTATCCTAACTTCATGCTTCCCAACTTTTTCCATGCAGATTCAGCCAGCAATTTTTGATTGGCTCCTCTGGTGTAACGCTCCACTTCTGAGAGCGTGTTATGGCCGGTAATGGCCTGAGTTTCTGATGGCGTGTATCCAGCTTCAGTCAAGCGCCGGGCTGCTGTCTATGCGGTCCTAGCTTTGCCTGTACGCCTGCCTTGATGGCGCATTTCTTGAACCAATTATAAAACGCATTGCCCGATGCAAAGGACTGGCCTGTCTGAGTAATAAGAAACGCCTTGTCTGGGTGTTCATGAGCACCCTCACCATCCGTGCGGCTGGCCCTTACCTTATCAACACACAGCCAACAGCAGAAAAGCTGGCACGCTCTGCTTAATCTCTTAAACAGCTAAACGGTTTGAACAGGCCCTCTCCGCAAAGAGAGGCCCTGTTTTTATATATCTACAGTGTATAAAACGATTTTATAGAAACCATATAACATTCAGGCACCTTACTGTACATGCGGTGCTTCGGCTGAATGTTCTTTTACTATTTCTAGCGCTTCGGCCATTCCCGGAATTTCCACACTGCCTGCGCATACTTCTTCAAGTGCATCACGCAGGTTTTTCAAACTTTGCGGGGGCAGGCCACTTACGGCAAGCTTTAAAACATCTTTCAGCCCTTCAACCTGCATGTAAAGTTTTTGCGGGTCTAGTTCTGTGCCAACCAGCATACGGGCTTCATCTTCTGTCATCTTGAACTTATCCTGTTGTGTCTTTTTTCTGCTGTATCATGAACGCAGCTGGCCGCCGTATCAATGCCGGGCCTCTTCCACCCTAAAAGACATACATCAATTTCAGCCCAGACATGTCTATGTTAGGTGTAAGTTGTCTCTGAAAATTGTGTTGCCTCTTTCTGGCAGAACACGCCAGACCAGATAAGTGTTGTCAGTGTATAGGAATGAAAATTTATATATAGATTTTCGGAATATTTCTTATTGATAACGTAAAAAGTGTGGAAGATAAAGATGCCTGCCAATATTAACACCCCGCCGCCGCCAACACATAAACCCACAACTTCAATCCAGACACCCTATATTATTGCATGGTTTTTGTGCCTGGTTTTTTATCTTCTGCAATACTCAACCCGCTCTGCCCCCAGCGTGATGGTGAGCGAGCTTGTTTCCGCCTTTGGGCTAACTACGGTGGGTTTGGGGTCCTTACTCGGGCTGTATTATTACACCTATTCTTTCTGCTCCATTATTTCTGGCGCTGCGGTGGACCGGTGGGGGGCCAAATATACCATCTCGTTTGGGGCGCTGGTGCTGGCCATTGGCACCTGCCTGTTTGGATGGGGGGAAGAATGGATGGCAAGCCTTGGCCGCCTTATGCAGGGTGCGGGCTCGGCTTTTGCGTTTGTGGGCGCGGTTTACCTGGCGGCGCGGGGTTTTCCCAAAAAGTATTTGGCCACGGCTGTGGGGGCCACGCAGTGCGCGGGCATGCTGGGTGGCGCCATGGGGCAATCTACCGTGGCATGGCTGATACATGGTGTCATCAACTGGCATTTTTACTGGATTGATACCGGGCTGCTTATTGCCCTGATAGCCGTTTTTCTGTTTGTCATGACTCCGCAGGAAAAAAAGGCAGACACCGCACATGTGGCCCCGGCTTCTGGTTCCATGTTTGCGCCGTATAAAAGCGTGCTCACCAACCCGCAGTCTTATCTGTGCGGCCTGTGTGCGGGGCTGCTGTTTTTACCCACCACCGTGGGCAGCATGACATGGGGCATTACGTTTTTAACCCAAAGCTGGCACGTTGGGTACCATGAGGCCGTGATGCGCGCCGCCATGGTGCCAGTGGGCTGGATGTTTGGCTGCCCTGCCCTTGGTTATTTAACAGACAAGATCGGGCGCAGAAAACCCGTGTTGCTGGGCGGCATTATTGTTATGGCGCTTACGGTTGCAGCCATTATCTACCTGCCGGGCAACACCTTTCCGCCTTATGTGCTGGCTTTGCTGCTGGGCTTTTCTTCCGGTGCGGCCATGATCCCTTACACCATCATCAAGGAAGTGAATGCCGATGATGTAAAGGGCAGCGCCACAGGGGCCATTAACTTTTTGGTGTTTGTTATGAGCGCCATTGTCTCTCCGCTGTTTGCCGCATTCCTGCAACATCTGGGGCATGGGCGGCCACTTAACGGGGCAGACTTTACAGAGGGCTTCAGCTTTGGGCTGGCCGGTATTGTGCTGGCAGGCGTGCTGACCTTTCTGCTGCATGAAACCGGGCAGAAACGCTAAAGCCCTCCACCCCGGTTAGGAAAATATTTTTAATGCGGCTGAGATGCCTTTTTTATCATATCCCTAAGGTCTGGAATGCTTAACCACGGACGCTTTGCATGAATCATACGGTGGCAGTTCGCACACAAAAGCGCGAGATCACTTAGCCGCGTTGTGCGTTCTTCTGGCAAATCAGAAAGAGGCTTGGTGTGGTGGCATTCTATAAAACCCGCGCCTCTTTCACCGTAGCGTTTTTGAAAATCAAAGCCACAAGCTTCGCATACCAATTGCCCTAAATTTTCTAAAACGGCTTTCTTTTTCTGTGCAATAAGTTTTTTAGAACGCTCACGCCGCACATGCAGGTGGGTAAGTAACTGCCCTTCTACGGCTTCTGCTTCTATTTCTTGTTCTGGGGCAAGGGCTTCCTCTGCTTCCTGAGGGTTTTGAATAATATCACAAATCGCTTGGGCTGTTTTTTTCAGATCATCCGGTTGGTTTGCAAATTCTTCCCACACCTCTTTTTCTAACTTATTGCCTGCTTTCAATCCTTTTAATTCAGCATATTTTGGATCATGAACACGAAAGTTCATTAACTTCATTGCCACGCCATTTGTATTACGTAGTGTGGCGCCAGAATATCCTTGCAACCTCCAAAACTTATTAAGAAGATCGCTTAACTCTTGCACACGGGCATCCCCCTTAGCTGGAAAAGCGCCGTTACATTCAAGGTAAAGGTTTAAAGCCAGAATAAGCTCATCACGTGTCCATGCAGGATTACGAGAAGGGGTTTTTGGCTGGTGTTTCATATTTTTCTCGTATCAAATCTTCATATTCTTTAATCAATATCCCAATACACCCAAAACATACGCTACATCTTTCCCTCGGCCTCTTCCTCATCCCCACAAGGATCACACATGATAAATGCTCCCTCCCCCACGCCTGAAGAGAACTGGACAGAGGAAGACCCCATAGACGCAGAAATTGATGCCCGTGTGGCGCAAGTTAACCAAAATGCCGGGTTGCCACCAGAACGGCCCACGCGTTTTGGGCCTATGGTAACCGTTGCACTGCCTATGGTTATTGCGGGCATCTTGCTGGTTATGGGTATGTGGATATTTGTTTACCCGCTGTTTTTTGGTTAATACGGCAACGGCCCTTATTTACGCCGCAGACCAACAACCTTACGCAATGGGGCTGTGAGTTTCCATGATGAGGAAGCCCGCATGATCTCCACATCCCGCCGGGCCTGCTGCACTTCCTGCGCCAGATGTTCTTCCCGCAAGCTGCCATAAAACTGCGGGCCCTGCTTTTTAACACCCTCCAGCGTAGAACCGGCGCAAATCACCTTTTTGGCTTCCGGGCTTAGTTCCGTGCAAAAGGGTTGCTGCATCATGTCCGGGATGGCGGAAGATAAAAAGTCATCCACCCGCATATTGCCAAACTGGGCTTTGGCATCATCTGGCAGGCCGTTTTTCCAGTCCTCCATCATCCAGCGCAGGGCATGAATGGGGTGGAAGTGGTCTTCTACAATGCAGTACTGGATATCACACCATTTTTCAAAAAGGCTGATATTTCCTTCAGGCGTGGCGTTAAAGTAGTGTGAGGGATAGCCGTGCACAGGCTGCAAGAACGGATAATCTATGCGCACAATGCCGCCGGGTTTCAGCACACGGCAGATTTCGGCCGCAACCTCCCACGGGCGCTTGGTGTGTTCTAACGTTGCGGCACACAGCACAAAATCAAACTGGGCATCGGCAAAAGGCAGGTTTTCGCCCACACATACCACATCGGTGCTCAGGGCGGGAAACACATCCACATTCACCATCTGCTCGGTTACGGTATCACGCAGCCCGGCCCCCACATCCAGAAACATCCAATCCGGGTGTTCTTTTTGCAGGCCCGCAATATAGCCGCCGTAATTATGGGCCGAAATGGGCGGAAAAGGCGGAATATGGAACTCCTGCCTTATGGCGTCTGTCATGTAATTGGCGGGCTGGCCATAGGTGCGTGGTGTTACGGGGTTCTGGCGGAAGGCAATGCGCTCCAGCTTGCGTTCACGCATGGCGGCCACCAGATCCTGATTGGCAGCCTGCATACGCCCTTCATGCTGGCCATACTGGGCATAATGCTGGGGGGCAGAAAGCCCACACGCGGCCACATCCGGGTTGGCCTGCCAGTAGGCCATATCATCCGCTGGGGTTTTAAAAACCGGTGTTCTGATAAGTGGCACTTCGTTATAGGAACCGTCTTGCATCCGCTCTACCTTGCATACTGTGCGCGCCAAAGTTCCGCCCTATTGCCTGAACCCAAGCCCCACCCCTATACTTGGCACACCCTTGCCAAACGCTAAAGCCCCCCGCCATGTCTGTGCCTCTTTCTGCTTTTCCTTGTATCTTTCAGGCTGCTGGAGGCCGGGGGTTAATTGAAACCTCATCCCGCATTGGGGGCACCTTCGCCTTTGGGGGCACCCTGCCCGATGGCACCCACAGCCTGCTGACAGACTGGCACACAGATACCCCACCCATATACCGCTACAGCTTTGGCCCCGCAGTGTTTGACCCCGCGCTGGCCCTGTTTGCGTGGAAAGGCCACCCTTTGCATGATACGGTTTATACCCAAGGGCCAGATGCGCTCAAACGCTGGCACGCAGCCCCCGCCAGCACACCGGTGGAGCAACACCATTGCACCGCATGGGCCGGGTTTGACCACTGGAACACCAATTACTATCACTGGGTGGCACACACGGTTCCGGCACTTTACTATTTTCTAAAACATGCCGGGCAGAACGATGTGTTTTTGCTGCCGCCCCTTACCGCGTGGCAGGAGCAGTTTGTAACCCTTGCCGGGCTGGCGCCTGAGCGGCGGCTGATCACACAGCCCGGCACGCGCTACGCCTTCCCCCGCGTGGTGTATACAGATTTTGTGCGCGGCAAAACGGATTTTACGGCATCTGCAACATCACTTGCAGCCTATGCCGCGTTACGTCAGGCCGCCAGCACCACGCCCAAACGCGGGCGCTACCTGTTTTTGGAACGCGGTGAGGCCACAAACCGCCGCATGCCTAACGAGGCCGAGTTGGCAGAGGCCTTAACCACACTGGGCTTTGCCCGCGTGCGCCCAGAACGCCTGCCCGTGGCCCAACAGATAGACCTGTTTGCACAGGCCGATATGGTGGTGGGCTTTTTGGGCGCGGGCCTTGCCAATGTGGCATGGTGCCAGCCCGGCACGCTGGTGTACGAACTGGTGCCCAGCCACCACCTCAACCCGTGTTTTCTGGCCATGTGTATTCAGGGCGGTTTGCAGTATTGGGCAGACAAGGTGGAAACCGGCGTTGCGCATGAAGACCACTACACACCCGCCAGCCTGCCCCTGCCGGTAGATCAAATTGTTGGCCACGCGCACACGTTGCTGCAATGGCGCAAAGGGCAGATGGGCTTAAGATAGCTGTCTATATTTTTGCATATATAATCAAGAAGATTCCGTTTCTGTTCCGAAAGTGTTAGGGTGGTTTTTCATACGTAACAAACCACCAGCAGGAGCTCCCCCTTATGCCAACCCTTGTGATAAACGGCCAGCCGCACAGCGTGGACGTTGATGCCGACACGCCGTTGCTCTGGGTGTTGCGCGATATTCTGGGCTTGAATGCCGCCAAATTTGGCTGTGGCATTGCCCAATGTGGGGCCTGCACCGTGTATGTAGATGGCAAGGCCGTGCGTGCGTGCAACCTGCCCGTTGGGCTGGTGGGAGAGCGCGCCATTACCACGCCAGAAGGGCTGGATATGGCAGACCCGGTTGTGCGGGCTATCAAATCTGCGTGGGTGGCGCTGGATGTGGTGCAGTGCGGATACTGCCAGCCGGGGCAGATTATGGCCGCCGTGGCCCTGCTGCGTACCACCCCCAACCCCACGGATGAACAGATAGACAGCGCCATGTCTGGCAATATGTGCCGCTGTGGCACGTATATGCGTATTCGCGCAGCCATTCACCACGCGGCGGGAGAACTGGCATGAGCACACATTCCCCCTCATCCACCGCGCGGCTAAAAACCGGCCGCAGACGCGTGCTGCAAGCGGGCGGCGCATTATTGCTGGCAACGCTGTGGCCCACACCGCGTGGGCGGGCAGCGCAGGCCACACAGGCAGGCACCGGCGTGCTGGTAGAAGGTGTTGCCACCCCTTTTGCACCCAATGCGTTTATTCGTATTGCCGCAGATAATACCATCACCCTCATTTTACCAAATATCGAGATGGGGCAAGGTATTTACACATCATCCGTGATGCTGATGGCGGAAGAACTGGGGATAGACCCGTTTGCCGTGCAGATAGAAGCTGCACCCCCCGGTGGCGGGGCGGAAATTACCGGTGGTTCTACCTCTGTCATGACAGAATGGTTGCCATTGCGCCAGGCTGGTGCGGCAGCGCGCACCATGCTGGTGCAGGCTGCGGCCTCACGCTGGGGCGTTGCGCCAGAAAGCTGCACAACCGCCAACGGGGCCGTAGTGCATGCGCCCTCTGGCCGCACCGTGCCGTTTGGCGATGTAGCAGAAGCTGCCGCCAAGCTGCCCGTGCCCAAAAAGCCAAAATTAAAAGATGCTGCCAATTACACGCTAGTTGGCCGCAAGCACCATCGGCTGGATAGCCAGATCAAGGTAGATGGCACCGCCCGCTTTGGCATGGATGTGCAGGTACCGGGCATGAAAGTTGGCACCGTGACCGCCTGCCCCGTTCAGGGTGGCACTGTGCGCAGCATGAACCGCAACGCCGCCTTGGCCGTAAATGGCGTACACGCTGTGCTGGTAACGGATAATAAAGATACCGTATGCGTGGTGGCAGAGCATTACTGGGCCGCACGCAAGGGCCTGAAAGCCCTGCATATTCAATGGGATTTTGGAAAAAACGCCGCCATTACCACCCAGACCATTTATGATGATCTGCACGCAGGGCTAAACGGCCCGGCCATTGTGGCCAACGCCAAGGCAGATGCGCCGGGTGTGATTGGCAAAGCTGGTGCAACCTACACAGCCACCTATCAACAACCCCTGCTGGCCCATTCCCCCATGGAGCCCATAAACTGCACCGCCCATGTGCGGCCAGATGGGTGTGATGTATGGGTGGGCACACAGGTGGCCGAACGCGCGCGAGATACCGCAGCCGAAATAACCGGCCTGCCCGCCAGCAAAATTACGGTGCACAGCCAGTATATTGGCGGCGGTTTTGGCCGCAGGCTGGAGCATGAATACGTCACCCAGTGCGTGCAGTTTGCAAAACAGGTGCCCTACCCGCTGAAAATTGTCTGGAGCCGGGAAGAAGATATCACGAAGGACAGATATCGCCCGGCCTATGTTGATAAGCTCACAGCCGCGCTGGATGACAAAGGGTATATCACCGCGCTGCAACATCGCATTGTCGGCCCGGCCGTGGTGGCACGGTGGGACCCGCCAGAACTGACAAAGGATGGGTATGATGAAGACCTCTCCCTTGCCACGGTGGTCACACCCTACACCTACCCCGCGTATCGGCTGGAGTTTGCGCGGCGCGAGGCCCCCGGCATCACCACCGCATGGTGGCGTGGCGTGGGTGGCACACGCGGCCTGTTTGTGGTGGAAGGGTTTATAGATGAACTGGCCGCCCGCGCGGGGGCAGACCCGGTGGCTTATCGGCGCGCCATGGTGCAAAACAACCCGCGCGCGCTGGCGGTGCTGGAACGCGCGGCAGCAGATGCAGGCTGGGGCACACCCGTGCCCAAAGGCCGCGCGCGCGGTGTGGCCTTGCAGTTTGCATTTGGATCCTACATGGCCAGCATTGCAGAAATTGAAATGCCCAGCCCGGATGAAGTGATTATCCACCGCGTAACCGCAGCCGTGGATTGCGGGCAGGTTATCAACCCGGACCAAGTGATTGCGCAAATAGAGGGCGGGCTGATTTTTGGTTTTTCTGCCGCCATGTATAACGAGATCACGCTGGAAAACGGGCGTGTGCAGCAGCAAAACTTCAATACATGGCGCGTAATGCGCATGAACGAGGCCCCACGCCGCATTGATGTGGTGGTGATGCCCAGCAAGGAAGACCCCGGTGGTATTGGTGAGGTTGGTACCGCCGCCGCAGCTCCGCTGCTGGCCAACGCCATGGCGGCGGCACAGGGGCGGCGTTACCGCAGCCTGCCCCTGCTTTCTGCCCGCAACACGGAAGGGAAAGAATAAGAACATGACACACGCTTTTTCTTTCTCACCCGCAAAACGTGTTTCCTTTTCTGGCAAAGTCATCTTAGCGGCCCTGTTGCTGGCAACCTTATACGTGCCCACACACGCAGCCCATGCCAATGCGGCGGAAGATGGCACACCCGGCAACACACCGGTGGAACGCGGCCAGTACCTCACCCGTGCATCGGATTGCGAGGTCTGCCACACCGCACCCGGCGGCATGCCCTATGCAGGCGGGCGGGCGTTTAAGTTGCCGGGCATGGGTGTGGTGTATTCCACCAACATTACGGCGGATAAGCAGCACGGCGTTGGCGCATGGAGCGATGAGGAGTTTGTTGCCGCCGTAAAGCAGGGTGTTTCCCCCGGTGGCAAGCACCTTTACCCTGCCATGCCCTACCCTGCGTATTCCCGCCTGAGTGATCAGGATGTGCGCGATATTCGGGCCTATTTGGCCACATTGCCCACATCTGCCAGCGCAGCGCCAGAAAACAAGCTGCGTTTTCCTTTTTCCATACGCAGTTTGATGATTTTCTGGAACATCGTAAACGGCCCGGCTTCTGCCTACCCGGATGATACCACCAAATCCGACCAATGGAACCGTGGCCGCTGGCTTGTAGAAGGCCCCGGCCATTGCGCAGATTGCCACAGCCCGCGCACGCTCACCTTTGGGCTTTCAACCAGCAAGGCGTTTGGCGGCAATATGCTGAACGGCTGGCGCATCTATAACATTTCGTCCGATACCAAAACCGGTATTGGCGGCTGGACAAATGCCGAACTGGCGCAATACCTTTCCACCGGCCATGCAGATGGCCACGGCACGGCATCTGGCGATATGGCGGATGTTATTGGCCACAGCCTGCGCCACCTGACGCCGGCGGATATTCAGGCTATGGTAACGTATCTGCGCAGCACAAAACCTGTGAGCACACCGCAGGATTCCGTAACCTTCCGCAACACGGCCAGCGGAGATGTCAGCCTGCCACAAAACAGCCGTGGCGCGCGGCTTTATGCATCAGCCTGTGCGGGCTGCCATTTGCCAGATGGCACAGGCCGGCAAAGCAGCTTTGCCAGCATTGCAGGTGGGCGCTCATTAGGTGCGGATAATGGCCGTAATCTGATACAGGTTTTGGTAAATGGCACGGGCCTGCAAACCGCAACGGGCGTGCAGATTATGCCGCACTTTACAGGTGGTGGCCTCAGCAACCGTGATCTGGCCGATATTGCCGCGTTTGTAATGACACACTTTACCACAGCCCAACCGCATGATCTGGAAAAACAGGTTGAGCAGATTAAAAAAGATCAGGACTGATCTTTTCTAAAAACACAAAAACCGTGCCGGGTGCGTTCTGCTCCGGCACGGTTTTTTGTATCTGCCACGCTTAAAGTATGTTGCATGGCAGAGTTTGGATATTAGGCGTTCAGATAAATGGTTTTGGTGCGCACATAGGCTTCCAGCCCGTGCTGGCCATCCTCACCCCCCAATCCGCTTTCACGGTATCCGTGGTGGAAGCCCTGCGGTTCTTCACCCGATCCACGGTTGACGTAAATTTCCCCAAAGTCCAGTTCCCGGCCCATACGCAGGATGCGGGAAAGATCGTTAGTGAACAGATAGGCAGAAAGCCCATAGCGGCTATCATTGGCGCGGGTTAGGGCCTCATCAAAGTCTTTCACCTTGATAAGGGAGAGCACGGGGCCAAATACCTCGTCCTGCACAATGTCCATATCCGGGGTAATGTCTGTTAGCAATGTGGGGGCATAGAAGGTGCCTTTATCAAAGGCGCCACCCGTTAGGCGTTTACCACCCAGTTCCAGCTTTGCACCCTGTGATATGGCTTTTTGCACAATGCCATCCACTTTTTCCAGCTCGGTTTCGTTTACCTTGGGGCCCATATCTGTGGCATCATCCATCGGGTCACCCACCTTCAGGCTGGCAATGCGATCTTTCAGCGCCGTGGTAAAGCGGTCATACACATCTTCATGCACGTAGGTGCGCTCATTGGCTGTGCACACCTGCCCGCCGTTGAAGAAGCGTGCCGTAACGGCGGCTTCCACCGCTGCGGGAATATCTGCATCTTCCATGACAATAAAAGGTGCTTTACCGCCCAGCTCCAGCCGCACTTCCTTAAGGTGTTCGGCTGCGGCAGCCATGATTTTCTTACCCGCGGGGGTAGAGCCTGTCATGGTAATCAGCGGGGTGTCCTTATGCGCCACCAGTGGCACGCCCACACCCTGGCCGCTGCCCGTAACCACATTCACCACACCGGCGGGAATACCGGCTTCCTGCACCAGTTCGGCCAGTGCCAGGCCAGAAAGCGGTGTGCCATCAGCAGGTTTGAGAACAATGGTGTTGCCCGCAGCCAGTGCTGGTGCAATTTTACGCGCACACAAAGCCAGCGGGAAGTTCCAAGCAGCAATGGCCCCCACCACACCGTGCGGCACGCGGTCGATCAGGATTTTTTCACCTTCACGCTCACCGGGAATGATTTCCCCCTGAAGCCTGCGGGCATTTTCTGCAGCAAAGCGCAGCAGGCCAGCGGCAAAATCTACCTCGGCGCGGGCTTCCTTAATGGGTTTGCCCATTTCTGATGTAATAATGGTGGCCAGACGTTCCTTGTCCCGCTCTACAAGGTTTTTAAGCGCGTAAAGATAATCGGCCCGCTGGCTGGCGGGTTTGCTGCTCCAGCCCTTAAAGGCAGCTTTTGCGGCAGCCACGGCTTTATCTACATCCTGCGGGTTGCCTTCTGCGGATTGGCCAACTTCTTCCCCCGTAGCGGGGCTTTTAATGGGTGTGTAATTGCCAGATGTGGGTTTTACCCATTCATTATTGATGAACAGATCCTGCTGTTTAACATCAGCCATGAGATGTTCTCCTTTTTTCTGAAATTCTGTTTGAAGTATGACACGCATATGCGTTCATTAAAAGTAATGATATATCAGTAAACCATTTACAAAAAGTGAATGGTTTTAGTCTGCCTCTGCTGGGCAAATGGTGTTTATGAACCTGCGTAGCAAAGGTTTTGCACCATTGCGCCGCCATACACAGTACACAGGGGCGGGCCGTAGCCCCTGCACGTTGAGAACACGCACATCATCCGGCGCTTTATGCGCAAAAATGCTTTTGGGAAAACAGGAAATACCAATACCATCGCGCACGCAGGCCCGAATAACATCGTAAGATTCCACTGTTTGAATAGCACGGGGGACAAATCCCTGCTCTGCCATCCAGCGTTCAAACGCGCTGCGGTAAAAGCAATCTGTATGGAACAAAAGCACCGTGGTGCTGGGCCAATAAATATCCTGCAAACTGCGGATATTCTGCGGGGCCACCAGCACCAGTTCTTCTGTAAAAACAAAGCGGCTTTCAAGAAGTGGATGCACAATGGGGCCATCTGTTATGGCCAGATCCAGTTCCTGATCATCCAGCATATGTTCCAGCGTATAGCTGGCGCGGCGCAGCAGGCATATTTCTACATCTGGGTGAGCGGCCATAAAGGCGGGCATATATTGGGGCAAAAAATGCGCCAAAGCTACATCCAGCGCCCCTATACGCAAAATGCCACGCGGCACATCGGGCTGAAAAAAGCTTGCTAGGCCATGGGCTTTTTCTACAACCTCTTTTGCCTCATGGTAAAAAAGGCGGCCTTCTGGCGTGGCAATAAGACGCCCTTTTTCACGCGCAAACAGATCTTGCCCCAAAAGCTGTTCCAGCTCTTTTAGGCGCGCCGTAATGTTGGATGCCACGCAGTGCATGCGGCGCGAGGCCGCAACCACCGATCCCTCCTCCATCACGGCGCAGAAAATCTGCAACTGCGCCAGACGGAGTGCTTCCATGATAAATCAGAACTCTTCGTATGTTGCGGGGTCCTGCCCGTGGCTGCGGCCATCTGGGCGGGCAAGGGTTGCCATGTCCTTCATGTCCTGCTCTGTCAGGGAGAAATCAAAGATATCCATATTGGAAATCTGATGCTCCTTGCTGGCAGCTTTAGGAATAGGCACGCAGCCAAGCTGATGGTGCCAGCGCAGGATAACCTGCACGGTGGATTTGTTAAGCCGCTGGGCAATTTTTTGAATCAGCGGGTCCTGCAGCAGCTTGTTGGCGCGGCCAAGGGGGCTCCATGACTGCGTAAGGATGTGCAGCTTTTTGTGTAGCGCCCGCATCTCATCCTGCGGGAAGTAGGGAGAAAGCTCAATCTGGTTGATAGATGGCAGAACACCTGTTTCTTTTTGCAATTTTTCCAGATGTTCGGGCAGGAAGTTACATACGGCAATAGAGCGCACATAGCCACGTTTCTTGGCTTCAATAAGCGCCTGCCATGCCTCTACGTACTTGCCAACCTTGGGGTTGGGCCAGTGGATGTAATACAGATCGTAATAATCCAACTGCGCGCGGTAGAGGGATTCCTCAATGGTTGTCAGCGCCTCGTTATAATCATGGTGGCGGCCCGGCAGTTTGGAGGCAATGCGCAGGTCCTCCCGCTTTTTGCCGCTTTTGCGCACGGCATGGCCTACAGCACCTTCGTTTTCATAATTAAAGGCGCTATCCAGTGCGTGGTACCCTACATCCAATGCGCTGACCATTGCTTCCATGCCAGCTATACCGTTGAGCTTGTAGGTGCCAAAGGTGATAACGGGAAAAGTAAGACCATCGTGCAGTGTGATATCGGGAATACCCAAAACGTGCTCTCCTGAATCTGGCGTTAAACGGTAACATGCTGGTTTTGCGTGTAAAACCATGCCACATGCTATCCCCAACGCCTACCCGGCGCAGAGGTTGCACTGGGCTGCATTCATGCCAGCTTTGCGCAGAGCGAACACGCTTTAGGGCACAGGCGGCAAACCCAAAAGATTTTCCCTTAGAGCACGAAAGATTTTTTCATAAACCGTGAGATCTTCGGTTTCCGGCAATGTCAGATTCAACGTGATAGCAGGCATATCCGGGCGTATTGTATTCTGCCCTGCAAGTGGCACCCCTATAAGGGCGGCCTGTGGCGTGGTGTCCTTGGTATCCGGCGCGGAATCTTCTGCCTGCAGGCCGAAAATTTGCCCATGATCTTGGGCGGCAGGCTCTGGCTGATCTGGGCTTTTGGCGGGTGCGGCTGCAAGCTTGTCTTTGTCCTGCACAAGTAATCCGCTTTCCAGCAGAATATCTATCAGGCACCGCGCACCTGTTTGTGTATGCGCATGTTTTTTATGCACAGAAACATCAAGAATATGTGCAGATAAATCCTTTTCGCTCATGCCGCGTTGCAGATGTTCCGTGGCCATAAGCGCCATAAGGGCGGCATTGCTGGCAACAGCCTCTCGCCAATATGCCTGTGCATCGGCCCCCATGGCGTATTCCAGCGCATGCCCCAGCTTTTGGCCCAAGGGGGTAACTGTTTTGTCTGCCGCACCTGCAATAATACCAATATCCATCAGAAACTTATTGTTTCTGCTAATGGCGGCAGAGCCCATTTTGGTAAGGCGCGCAAGTATATCCAAGGTAGGGTTATCGGGCACATGGCTGTACGCGATAATAATCTTCTCCAAGCCTTCAAGAGAGATTTTGGGGAGATGAAAGGAGTCGGTCATGGTGGCACTCCTGCTCTTTTCCAGAACTTAATTTAAATCTGGCAAGTTATGAGCAGAAGAGTCAATAAAAACTATTTGCGATTATTTATAATACGGTTGCCAAATATTTTACAAATACACACCCAACATCACGCGCGGTTGCGGCGCGTGTGCTGCATGTAGGTTTGCACGGTGCTGAACCCGCTTTCCCACGCGTTCAGCAGGCTTTCCAGATGCTCGCGGTTGTTCACCAACCCACGGGCAATAAGCGTGCCTTGCTGATCGAACAAAAACGCGGCAGGCAGTTTATCTACCTGCAAGGCACGGCCCAGCGCCGGATCATTAATAAACGCGGCAGCAGGTGTGTTGGTTTGCTGGGCAAAGTGCTGCTGAATGGTTGGGGCATCATCCCCCGCCAGCACCAGTTCCAGATTTTCACGCCCGCAGAAGTTGCGCGCAATGGGGATAACCTTGCGAGAGATCGGGCATGTTGCAGAAACAAACAGCACCAGCCGTGGCTTGGCACCCCCTGCCAGCGCCAGCACGCCCCCCGCCAGTGTGTGAAAAGGCTGTGGCGGGCAGGCATCTCCCGGTTGCGGGCCACGAGAGCTGGTAAGCGCACCCACCGGTGCAATTTCCTGAAACAGGCGGCGGATACGGCGCAGCATCAGGCCCATAACAATGCAGGCCGCAAGCAGCACAACAGTAAGGGCAGCATTGGCGTATATCAGGTTCTGCACGGGCTGGTCCTTTATGTTGTGCCGGTGGTGGAGTGGCGTAACGGTGTTTTAAAATGCCCAGATGGCATCACAGCTGAACCAGAACATGTTGTTCATGCCGTTATTGGCATAGTTCACGTTTGGATCATCCGTGGGGGAAACACGGTTAAAGGGTTTTGTGCCGTTAAGGGATTTATCAAGCCGCACTTCCGGGCGGATGGAAAAAGACCCCTTGGGCAGTTTAAGAAAACCGGGGCGATACGTAACACCCACCGTAAGTTCCCCATAGGTGGTGCCGGGTGCGTAATCATACGGATAGTTCTGGCCACGCAGTTCGTTCACGTAAGACATGGGGGACGTGTTGTTGCCCACAACGCCGCCATTGTTATCGCGGAAGATTTCACCACGCGCGTTAAACGTCAGCTCATCGCTGAAATCATGCGCGAAATAGGCGGTTACACCGTACACATCATCACGCAGGTAATCATCATGGAAGTAGGTGGCGTTCAGGGTGACGGTGGTTTTATCGTTAATTTTGTAGGAGGCCAGAAGGTCTCCGATATATTCCATATCGTGGTTGGCTTCACGCCCAATGGCGTACACGCTCTGCTGCGGGCCAAAATAGCCAATGGCGGCAACATCCAGCTTGCCACCGGCAAGTTCTGTAAACTGGAAGCCAAAATACCCTTTGGGGCGGCTGTTGTTTTTGGCGTGGCCAAAGGTGGTGGAGTTACCGGCGTTTACACCCATTACAAGGGCTGCGTGGTCTGTCATGTGCCATGTGGCCAGAACACCCACGGTTTCAAACGGCACAATGTAATCGGATGAATAGTTGTAGGAATAAAAAGGCCGTTCCAGCGCATCTGTACCTTCAAAACCCTGAATACCGTATTGCTGGCCAATTTGCAGGTCTATCCCGCCTTTGGTCAGCCACGGCAGGTGGGCATCAATATGCGCCTGAGTGGGCGTCCACTGGTACATGCCTGTCAGGTTGCCATCACCCATACCAATGGTGGGGTTAAAGCGGGCATCGGAGCCGTACAGAACCTCAAACACAAAACCCAGGCCATAGCCATCGCCCAGCTCTGTTACCGGGTGGGAGAGCGTGCCGGTAATCTGGTTTAGTGTGGCGGTGTTGGCCCTATCTACGTAAGACTGCGCCCAGTTGCGGCCTGTTTTGGTCCATGGGTTACCGTTTACACCGGCTTCCACCACAATATGCCCTTCAACATCATCAAACCATGAGTGGCTGGAAGGGCTTTTTAAGTTCACCTCATCCTGCTTGGCCTGCTTTTTTTCTGCTGCTGTTTCTTCCACTGCCAAAGGGCGCTCGGCATCATCGGGGGTGGTTTTTTCCTGCGCAAATGCAGGCAGCGCTGCCAGTTGCAGGGCAAAACACATACCGGCGGACAAACGGTGGCGCAAACGCATGCTCCCTGATACTCCCATTATCCACAAACAACCGCGGCAGGGGGCGGGTTTGCTTCTGTTTTACAATTAGTGTGGCACCAAAGCCGTGATCTAGCCGAGAGCAGCCCTGCAGAACAGGGCTTGCCGTGTTACTTTACTGTTGCAGCCGCGCCATTGTTGCTGCGATGACACGCTGCTAAAGAACGCTCCAGCACATGGGCGCGGTTGGCCATAAAATCTGGCATGGAAAGCGGATGCTTCCGCCATTCATGCACTTCTGCCGCTGTATAGGGCTTAAAGCCCGGCGGCGTGCTTTTGCCGCCCAGATCAATCAGCACAAAGTTCATGACATCGGCTAACTGCTGATCATCCCGAATGAGGGACATGGAAACACCCGGCACCTGCACCAGATATTTCCGCCCTTCATCCGTGCAGGCAAAGCTGCCTACGCTATCACGCAGCATAGGCACAAAGGTTGGGCCAGATACGCCTGCAATACCGTGGCACCCCCCGCAGTGTGAAAGATAGGCAACCTGCGTGGGGTTTAAACTTGTGGCCCCCGGCACGGCATCTGCCGCGCGTGCCACCCCGCCTGCCAGAACCAGTGTTGCACACGCTGCAACAGCAGGCACGGCAAGGCGGAAAACAGCACGCAACATAATCAGGAAGCTTTCCCGATCACCGCAGCTGTGGAGCAGTTGTACATTTCAGACGTGCCCGTGCCAAAGCACCAGATGATGTCATTATTGGCCATGGGGCGGTAGGAAGGCTGATCTCCATCCGTGTTCAGGCAGGTCACTTCGTTACAGGAATCCTGACCACAGCAATCACGATACGCAATCATGTAGGAGTTGCCATCCTGCGGGTTGTAGCAGCTGCCAATCCAGGATGTGGGAGAAGGCGCCGTGCCCGGCGGGCAGCTATGTACGCCACCACCACAGGTGGAGCACAAGTTGCCATCAATGGCGCAATAGCGCCAGTAATCGCACGCGTTGGCATCTTTGGCCTGCGCCTTGGAGCCAAACGGCGTTGTGGCCTTGGCCACAGCCTTGGCTGCGGAGGAAGAAGCCGCATTGGCGCGGCTTACCGGCAGCAGCGGAAACAGCGGCACGGCAGCGGCCACGCCGCCCAGCTTTGCCACCACGCCACGGCGGGAGGTTTTGCCCGCAAAACGGCGGAGCAGAGATTCGGTCAGCCGGTCAAACAGGGTGCCCTGTTCTGCGGAGTTCTTGTTTTCAGACGGCAGCATGAGACATTGCTCCTGTATCGGTCAGACCCTGCGGGGGTGTGGCGGTCATGTTGCCAAGCAGCCCTTCGATCTGACGCCGGGTATTCACGAGGTCTTTGGCCAGAATGGTGCCGCGTTCATCAAGCAGTACCATGGCTGGCATACGGTTAATTTGCAGCACAAGGGCCAGCTCCACACCGGTTATGAGGGGAACACCCTGCATTTCCGGGCGGGCAGCCACCATGCTTTTCAGTTCAGGTTCGGGGCCATCGCCCACAAAAATAAGGTCCAGCCCACGTTCGGCAGCTACCTGCCGTGCAATGGGGATAACGCGCTTACACACCGGGCATTCCGCCGCCACAAACAGCAAAAGCTGCTTGGCGCCTGCGGGCAGGGTATCCCCCACCACAAAAGGCTGGCCCTGTAGCGTATGCAAAACCAGACGCGGCACAATCTGCCCCACATCCAGCCCCGGCTTGGCTTCCTGATTCCCCAGCGGTGCAAGGCGTTCGTGCAGCACACCAATCTGGCGGGCCAAGGCTACCAGCATAACGGCAAGCCCAAGGGCCAGAACCGTAAGCAGCCCCTGCCAGATGTATAGAAACAGCATCATGCTTCCTGCCCTCCGCCAGATCCGGGTACGCGTTCTGGCGGCAGTGCCACCAGCGCCAGCCACACCAGATACAGCGCCACACCCGCCATAACGCCCTGCCCCCATACAAAGGCAGAAACGCCAGATGCAAAGCATGGGGCCAGCGCCAGCGGCACGCACAGCACGGTGCGGGCGACCAGCTTCCATGACAGGGTTTCAGACACCAAACCGGGTGTGCACCCGCAAGACAGGCTGGTGCGCCCACGGGCCACGTTTATGCCCATGGCCAGCGCAAACACCACCAGCATGGCCGCAGCAGCCAAACCGCCAAGCCCGGCGGCAAAGCCGGAAAACAGCGCCAGACCAGCCAGAACCTCTGCCCCGGCCAAGCCCCACGCCACACCTTCGTATGACCATGAGGGCAAAAGCCGGTAAGAGGCCAGCGTGCCTAAAAACGCATCATGCCCACGCAGTTTGGAAACACCAGCCACCAAAAACATGGTGCCAATGCCCCCTGCGCACAGGGCGGCCAGCGGGGCTGTTTCAGCCAGCAGGCTCATCCTTCACCCGGCGCAACCGTAAAGATAAGGGAGGAACCAAGGGCCTTCATGGTGCGCAGAGGCTTGCCCGTAAGCGCATCAGACACAAAGAAATCACCGTTATCTTCATTGGCGGTGAACATCAGCGGATGTTCATCCTGCGTGACACCCACAAGGTTGCTGGCCACTTTAAGCGGATAGCGGCGGATGCGCTTGTGGGTTTGCGTATCATACACCCACACTTCCGTGCCGTTATCTTTATGTGTCCAGAACGTGCCTTTGTGCATCAGCACGTACATCTGGTGAGATGCCTTGTGCAGGGCAGCAATCTGCCAGCCACCGGGGCGCCATGTTACTTCAAACGGTTTGGAGGAATCAGGCGCTGCCTTCAGCCCCGCACCTTCCTGCAAGGACCACGGTTTTTCTACCGTGCTGTTTTCCCCCATTTTTGTGGGGTACACCATGCCGCTATAGCTGATGAAGTAAGCCGTGCCATCTGCCGCAACAGTGGGGCTTTGTTCAAAAATGCCATCCTTGTCGGGTTCAAAGAACGGGGCTGTGTGCGTCATGCCCACTTTGCCGTCTGCCCCAAGGCTAACATTGGCCAGCGTGCCATCTGCACACAGGGAGGAGAAGCCGGAATTGCCCCACGGATACACCAGCGCGCAACCGGGAATTTCTACCGTCTGCGTCACTTTGTGGGCGGTGTTGTCCACCACTTCCACCGCGTTGCTGGGGCTCATCTGATACACGTAGGCGCGTGAGCCATCGGCATTCAGCGCGAAGTCGTTCTTTTTAGGCGTGACCAGCGCGCGGGCGGGCAGTTTTTCATCGGATGTGATCTTGAGCGTACTGGCATCATATTCGGCCAGCAGATCGTTCCGTGCGCCACGGTTACCGCGTTCCCACGTGGTTTCTGCCACGTAAATGCGCTTGGCATCGGGCGTAAGCGCCATGTTGGCGTTATAGGCGGCCTGCACCATGCCCAGCAGTTTGCCGGAATCGGCATCCACTACATAAACGCGGCCATCCTTGTTGTGGGTGTAAACCGCATCTTCCACCAAAATGGTGTGGGGGGAATAAGGAGGCAGGGTAATAACGTCACTCTGCTCGGTCTGTAATACGGGTTCCGCTGCCTTGGCGGCGGTTCCTCCCATGGTCAGAATGGCTGCACTGCCCAGAAGGGCACACAGCAGGGAGGGGCGGACTTTTTGAAGAGACATGCGAACTGTTTCTCTCGATACCGGAATGTTTCGGTATCATAGCGTTTCTCATTTCGTCCGCAAGACAAAACATGCGCCCTGATATGCATTTTTATGCTGTTATGACATCTATATTTTCTTGAATATCAAATTGTTACATCTGATCGCGCGTTTGTGAACTTTTGTTTGACCTTTTATATAAAACAGACTCCGAGCCACATAGGCGTTGCCGTAACCAGCGCGCAGCCGCCCCTTGCGGGCGTTTGTGATGCCACACCACAGCAAGGGGTACGGGCCTGTCTCCGGCATCAAACGCCAGGGGCGGTGTTACAATATCTGGCGCTGCGGGAGAGGCCTCCAGAATGTGGTCTGAGATAAAAGACCAGCCGATATTGTGCTTCACCAACTCCAGAATCACCCAGTGGCTTTCCACCCACCAAACCTCACCCGCCACGCGCAGGTGTTGGCGCTCGCGCTCCTGCCCGCGGGCGGCCACCATAATCTGCCGATACCGTTTAAGATCTTCCCACGCTACGGGGCCGCATTGGGCCAAGGGGTGGCTGCGCCCACATACCAATTTAAGCGGCACCCGCCCGATGGTGCGGAACGCCAGATCTGGCGGCATACGTGTTTGCTGCCACATCACCCCCAGATGCGCGGCCCCTTCCTGCACAAGCTGGCCTACATCCTCCATCAGCGGAAAAAGGATTTCCATTTCCACGTAGGGGAAGTGTTCTGCAAACTCGGCAAAAACCGGGCCAAGGGCGTGTTCGGGGTATAGTTCATCTATGGCCACAACCAGCCGGTTTTCAACCTGATCTTCCAAAGATCGGGCCACGCCTATCAGATGTTCGCGCCGGTCCAGCACCACGCGGGCCTCACGCAGCAGGCGTTCACCTTCTGGTGTCAATACAGGTGTGCGCCCGGTGCGCAGGAACAGCTCCAGCCCCAAATCTACTTCCAGATTGGCCACATGCGTGCTGATGGCAGACTGCGCACGCCCCAAACGGCGGGCTGCTGCGGAAAATGATCCTGCATCCGCTGTGGCAACAAAGGCTTCAAGCTGTTCGAGCGAGACATTCATCCATCTGTTTTCCTGATGGTTCTTATCTTTCCTTTGGCGAGGGTGGCGATAGATTGCGCCGCATGTCAACGCAAACATTCAGTTCCGTTCAGGCCGCTTCGGCCCCTTCTGCCATGGCAGATCATCAGACCGCACAAAATGCCCCGGCTGTGGGCACGCGCGGCACGGCAGACCGTGTGCGCCACGTGCTGCTGTTTGAGCTTATCGCGCTGGCCATTGTTATACCCGGTGGCAGCACGCTGTTCGGGCTGCACGAATCCTCCATGGGGGTTATTGGCATTGGCAGTGCCATAACCGCTACAATATGGAACTACATTTATAATGTGGTGTTCGACCGCATAATGGCGCGGCTTTATGCCACCACGCACAAAACAGTGGGCATACGCATTGTGCACACAGTGCTGTTTGAAGCCGGATTGCAGATTGTGCTGCTGCCCGCCATTGCATGGTACCTGCATGAAAGTGTGCTGACGGCGTTTTCGCTCAGCATGTCCATTGCCGTGTTTTATCTGGCTTATGCGTTTGTGTTTAACATGGCGTATGACCGGATATTCCCTATTCCGGCGGACCACCCCGCAACGGGCAAGGCCAACGGGTAAGCCAAGCCAGCCCAAAAAATACCCCCTAACCTGCATGGCAGAGATAGGGGGCAAAACTTATGCAAAAGAACTAAGTGTTTTTACGGCTGCTGCGCTGCCAGCCGATCTTTTCTGACATAAATGAACTGATCATCCGGCATCTGCGTGTAGTCTTTTTCCAGCACCTGTAAAAAACAGGGCATAAACTTTTCTGCCGGATACGCACCCCAGACAACCCAGTGATCATAATAGATAACCGGGGGTTCATCCTTTGGCAGATCCACACAAATATCGCGCGTATATCCATGCCACGGATGGGCCGCATAATCGGCCTCCCACGGCAGGTAGGCGTGATATTTCTTCATGGAAAGGCGATTGGCGTAAATATAAACATCGGGATTATACGGCAAAACAAGAATGCGCTCGTCCGGTGCAGCATATTTACGAATAAGGGTTGCAAAGCCCACGGTGGGGTTTTCCCTAAAGCGGTGCCAGCCTACCGCATGCCTTTGCGCCGCAGTTTGCCCAAATGGAGATGAAACCGCATGGCGCGCGCCAACAACCGTTAATGCCACACAGGCAACGGCCACAAAAACCAGCACCTTAGGTTTGGATGCCAACACACCGGCCAGAAGCAAAGCCCCAAGGCCCAGAGCCGCCATAAGGAATGAGCCATTCTGGAACCCGACACTGCCACGCGCCTGCAGGCTCAGTATGCCAAGCAGGATAAACAGCGCCGCCACCCTATGCCGCCCGTATAACAGCAGCAACGCGCCCCCCACAGCCAACATGCACACAGCTATTGTTTGAACAAGACGATCTGGAGCCAAAGAAAAACGCAAACTTTGCCAGAACTGGTTTACGTCCATTGGAATATAATGCGCATACCACTGCTGATTGGCGATAAAATGAAACGCAACCATGCCGCCAATATCACCATATACCAGCAGCCAGAGCAGCATGATGCCAACGGCAGCCACACCGCCTAGCATCATCCCCACAAAGGGCACCTGATATTGCCGAGGGGCAGAAAAAAACACGCACAAGACAGCCAGCCCCAGCCCAGCAGAAAACAGGCTGAACGGATAAGCGGCAAAAGGTAGCAACCCCAAGGCAGCCCCGCCCATAAAAGCCTGCATGCGTGAAACAGGAGCAGCACATACAAGCGGCACCGCCAGCATGGCCAACGCAATAACAGCCAGCGCCCCGCCTATTGTCCAGTAATCATCCAGATTAAGGCCCTGCACCACCCATACGCTGCCCACCATACCCAACCACAGGGCGGTGGCCAGATAACGCTGCCATGCCAACCGAAACAGCGGAGAAAAAAAGACCGTAGCCCCAGCCGCCGCCGCACATGCGGTGGAAACCAGACGCATTAACCAGACCTGAGACCACCCCACAACATGGCCAACCAGCCACGAAAGCGTAAAAACCAGTGGGCCGTGGGCATCTATGTATTCACGGTAAAGTCTATCTCCACGATGCAGAGCAATGGCCCCTAAAAAATGGCCAGATTCATCACCAAATGGAAGATAACCAAGACCTTCCATGTTTCTGTAAATAAAAAAGAACGTGCACAGCAGGAAGAGAACATACGACGTTCTTGTTATATTTTTATCCACGCATCCTCGCTTTTTAAATAAAGGCTTTTTTAAGATGCGCTCCTTATATTTTTAATATGAATGAAATTTATTATTTTTTTATGCATATGCATAAAATTGATACGAACATTGCAAAAATCACACACCAAATACGTGCACCCCATCCCCATATGCACAGGCAGAACACAAGCAAATGAGAACTTTTTGCAAAAAATAATTGCGATTCATTCTTATTTGTGGTCAGGTCTTACTCAGAATCGATCACCCACCACAAAGGTGCTGCGTATGGTTGTCTGCTCTTGCAATCGTCTCACCCACAAGGACGTTGAAGCCGCAGTGGCGGATGGGGCTACCCGCCCGCGTGAAATTTATGCTGCACGCAACTGCAAGGCCCAGTGCGGGAACTGCGTAAAAGGCGTTGTGTGCCTGCTGCGTGAAGCCCGGCTGAAACACATGAAAAAGGCCGAAGTTCCGGCCCACATGGTGCCGGCTCATGCTGGCGTGGCGCTGTCTGCCTAAGGCGCTTAAAGCTACTGCTTTATATGGTGCTTGCGCCCCGCTTGGGGTTCTGGCACCGCTTAGAGCATGAAACACCGTATTCTGGTTATGGGCGCTGGCGCATGGGGTACTGCGCTGGCCCTGCACGCCGCCCGCACCGGGGCACAGGTTTATTTGTGGGCACGTAACCCTGCCCGCCTGCCCTCTGGCGCCATGCCGCGCCTGCCAGATTTTCCGCTACCAGATTCCATAACCGTTTCCTCTGCGCCGCCACTGGCAGATGTGGCGTGCGCGCTTATGGTTATTCCCACCCAACATATGGCCTCTGTTCTGCCGCTGGTGCCTGCAGGCGTGCCTGCCGTGCTGTGCTGCAAGGGCATAGAACGCAGCACGCTGGCTTTTCCGCTGGATGTGCTGCACCGGCTGCGGCCAGATGTGCCGGGGGCTGTACTTTCTGGCCCCAACTTTGCGCGTGAGGTTGCGGCAGACCTTCCGGCGGCATCTGTTGTGGCCTCTGCCAATGTGGATCTGGCACACAAGCTGGTAGATCTGCTATCCACCCCGCGCCTGCGCCTTTATGCCAGTGCAGATATTACCGGCGTGCAGCTTGGGGGGGCGGCCAAAAACGTTATTGCCGTGGCGGCGGGCATTACCATTGGCGCCGGGTTGGGAGAAAACGCCCGCGCGGCCCTTATTACCCGTGGGCTGGCAGAAATAACCCGCCTTGGCGTGGCCTTGGGCGCACACCCCGCCACACTGGCTGGCCTTGCCGGGTTGGGAGACCTGCTGCTGACCTGCACGGGTGAGGCCTCGCGCAATTATCAGATGGGGTTGGCCCTTGGCCGGGGCAGCGCCACCCAAACTGCACTGGCCACTTTGCCCGGCGTGGCAGAAGGTGTGACCACAGCAGATGCCCTTCTGGCACTGGCCCGCCAACATAAGGTGGATGTGCCCATTACCGCCTGCATTGCCGCTTTTCTGGAAGGCAGGATTACGCTGCCACAAGCGCAGGAGCAGCTTTTAACCCGCCCCCTGCGCACGGAACTTGATACCCCCTGAACGCGTTGCACCCTGACATTCACATGGATGTGAGGATTGTGATCTTTCCATGTCAGGCCTTGCACGATGCCTTTATCTTACCACGTGTAAAGGCAGCACTTGGCAGCAACCAATGTGGTGTTGCCAAAAAGTGAAAACAGGAGGTTCGTTCAGACCATGAGCACAACCACAGCAAAAGCCGCCACAGCTAAAGAAGCCCATATCAAGGAATATCTTGGCACGCCCACAGACCTGAAGGCCGATAAGGTAAAGGCCGTAGCGGGTGGCCTGTCTGAAGTTCTGGCCGATGTATTTGCCCTGTATATTAAAACCAAGAACTTTCACTGGCATATGAGCGGCCGCCATTTTCGGGATTACCACCTGCTTTTGGATGAACAGAGCCAGCAGATTTTTGCCATGACAGACCCCATGGCCGAGCGTGCCCGCAAGATTGGTGGCACCACCCTGCACTCGGTTGGGGAAATTGCCCGCAAAACCAAAATTTCTGATAACGATGCCCTGTACGTGACCCCAGAGGACATGCTCTCAGAACTGCGGGAAGATAACCTTACCCTCACCAAGCGCCTGCGCGCCGTGCATGCCATTGCATCCGATGCCGGAGATGTGGCCACAACCAGCCTGCTTGAAACCTGGATTGATGAAACAGAACGCCGCACGTGGTTCCTGTTTGAAAGCACGCGCCCGGTTTTTGGACATAACGAGTAAAACAGTTTTTCCTGCCAGCGTCTTTTAAAAACGCATGTGCATAAAAAGGGCCCGGACTTTTCAATCCGGGCCCTTTTTTATGAAAGACTGCTGGCCAACATGCAGCAGGGATTTTTCTGCCCTAAACAGATTATTCCCCTTTGCTGTTCAGCCCTTTTTCCTGCCGGTAGCGGTCATAATACTCACCGGCCATGCGGCGCAGGGCAGCGCCTATGGCTGCGTATTGATATTCGTTCAGATTGGCCAATGAGGCACGGGCCGAGGGGCGTTTTACAGCAAAACCATCACCCGGCAGCAGCACAACGCCTGTTTCCTCTGCAATACGGAACAGGATTGTCTGATAATCCATATGCGTCATCAGCCAGCGGGCAAAGCGGGTGCCGTAAAGCTGCGTAACCACATTTACCAGATCAATCAGCGTATAATAATGCGTGCTGCCAGCATCATCCGGGGCTTTTACGCCCAAATCTCGATACAGGGCGAGTTCGCGCCGGTGCAGCAGGCGTTTAAGCGCATTTTTATACGCATCACGCCCATCTATCAGCGCAAACAGGGCAAACAGCACCATCTGCACCTGCTGCGGGGTAGAAAGCCCTGCCGTGTGGTTAAGGGCCACGGTGCGGCTATCTGCCACCAACCTGTCCAGAAACTTCAGGCCGCGCACATCTGGCGTAAGCGAGGCATAGCGTTTGTCCAACTCAACCTTTTCGGCTTCTGGCAATGCGGCCAAGGCCTCGTCCAGCACGTTCTGCTCGTGCATGGCAATCACGCCCAAACGCCAGCCTGTAGAACCAAAATACTTGGAGAAGGAATATACCAGAATAGTGTTGTGCGGACAGATGGCGTAAATGGAGCGGAAATCATCTGCAAACGTGCCGTACACATCATCTGTTACGATAATGAGGTCTGGCCGCTTTTTAACAATCTCGGCAATGCGGGCCAGCCCTTCATCACTTATGCGCACAGATGGCGGATTGCTGGGGTTGACCACCAGAAAGATCTTAACGGATGGATCAAGCAGCTTATCCAGCTCTTCATCCGGGTATTGCCACCCCTGTTCCGGGCTGGCGTTAATGGCCACTTCCTGCAGTTGGTAATCACGCAGTTCGGGAATTTCCACATACGGGGTAAACACCGGCATACCAATGGCCGCTTTATCCCCCGGCTTGATCAGCCCGTTTTCTCGCAATGATGCAAAAATGTAGCTAATGGCCGCCGTGCCACCTTCCAGCGCAAACAGGTTTGTTGTGCTTTCTGGCATGGTGCCACCTGCCATTTCGTGCAGCAGGTAATGGCGTACCACTTTTTCCGTATAACGCAGCATGCGCGGCGGTGTGGGGTAATCACACCCCAAGATACCGGATGTAATTTCCAGCAAAAACTCATCTGCCGGCAGGCCAAGCTGGTCTCGCACATAGGATACGGCACGGCGCAAAAAGGAAATACCCGGCACGTTCTGGTTATCTGCCAAAAAGGCTTCAAACCGTGCCTCTATGCCCTCACGCCGGGGCACGCCGCCCACGCCTTCGGCCATATAGGAAAAGGTAAGTGCTGAATCTGCCGCAGCAAACATACCAAGCTGAAAAAACCCTTGTCGGGGCAGTGTTGCCAGAAAATTGGGGTTGCCTCGCCCGGCATCCAGCATGGCGCGCTGGGCACGGCCAGAGGCCAGTTTTATAAGCTCATCTTTCAATTCAAACGGGCTGAGATGACGAAATTTTTGATACGCATCCGGCGTGCTAGACATGCGGGGTTTCCTTCCTGCGGAACTTCTTGCCACCATCAGCTTGCATGTCCTGTTCTATTATGACCAGTGGGAAAGTGTAAAAAAACAGTGGTTTTGCCTACGTATGGGCAAGGTTACACTTCTTCATTCGGCGGGAGTGGTGCGGAAAGGCGGCTGGCCACAGCCAGAAGCACCGCTGTAATGGGAGAGGCAAAAATAAAGCCCCACATGCCCAAAAACGCACCAAAAATTGTTTGCGAAAGAATGGTAAGCGCAGGCGGCATCCGCACCGCACGTTTTTGAATGAAGGGGGACATCACATACCCTTCAAACGTCTGGATAGCGGCATACAGGCCCGCCACCATCATGGCCTCACGCGGGCCAACGGAAAGCGCGATCAGCAGCGCGGGCACAGCCCCGATGAACGTGCCCAGATACGGCACAAAATTGGCCAGCCCCGCCACCAGCCCCAAAGGCAGTGCCAGCGGCATACCCAGCAGGGAAAGGCCGCTCCATGTCAAACACCCCACAACCGTCATATCCAGCATCTGCCCTGCCACCCAAGCGGTAAGGGCGTGGCCGGTTGTAAGCAGCACAGTGCGCATGGTGCTGCGGTAAGCCACAGGCGTTATGCGCAAAATGCCGTTGGCATACAGGTGGGGGGAAAGCGCAAAATACACCCCGGCAATAATAATCACCACCATGGTGCCCACCGAACCAAAGGTGGAGGTGAGCACGTTGGTCATGGAGCCTGCAAAATCCATGCCATTATCTGTGCCCGCATGGCCATCGGGCACCATGTTGCCACCCAGAAAACGCGGAAAGTGGTCGAGCACCGCATGGCCCAGCGGGTTGCTGTCCAGCATGTTGTGCAGGGCATCGCGCTCGCTGGTTAAAGCCTCATGCAAGTGTGAAAGCTGCACCATCAGTTCCGGGCCGGACACATGCACCACAAGGGAAAGTGCCCCCACAAGCACCAGCACAAACAGCATGACAGAAAGCCACTGCGGAATATGCAGCAGGCGCGAGAGAATACGCGCCGCAGCATGCAGCACCACCGCCACCAAGGCAGAGGCAAACACCACCATCACCACGGCACCGCCAGAGCTTACAAACAGCCCTGCCGCCGTAACCGTAACCACCATAACAGCCAGCCGGTAAAAACGGCGCACCGTGTTTTCCAGCTTGTGAACAGATGCCTCCAGCCCGGCAAGCTGCGGTGCCTCTGGCACATGGGGCGCAGAAGCGGCTGGCGTTGTAATGGACGGGGTTGGGGCGCTGCTATCTGGCGGCTGCACGGCGTGTTTTCTCCTGCCTGCGGGGCGGAAGAACGGAGGGCACATTGCACCCTCTGCCAACCACCGGCATTTGTGCCGTTGTGCTGCAAAATGGCGCCGCCCACACCCTTTTTTCTTGCAACGCAGGCTAAACGTGGCGGGCCACCCTGCCTGTTTTACCTGCTAACGTGCCAGATACATAAAAGGGCCACCCAATGGGCAGCCCTTATTAGAAACAATCATGTTTTATAAAATGATGCCTATTTTTTACGCGTAGCGGCAGAGGGCGGCACACCCAGCCAGTTTTCCATAACGGCCACGTTGCGCATGTTGGCCTTAAAGGCAATGTCCAGCAGATCACCCGCCACGGGCACCACATCCACTGCGGCTTCTATGGCTATATTGCCCACCATGCGCAGCAGAAGCTTGAGCGGCAGGCCCATGCGCCAGGCCTCCCACACCATATAAAAGGAAAGCAGGCCCATAACCGTGCTGCCACCGCCGGGCACCAGCCCCACAATGGCATCTGCCCCTAGCCGCACGCGGGTGCCGGGCAGCCTGATGGCGGCATCCAGCAGCCACGCAAAACGCCGCACCCTTTTAAGGCGGCGCAGTGCATCCGCAGAGGGCTGCCCGTTAGCAGACTGCCCACTGTGAAAAGAGGAAAACCCGGTATGAGCCAGAGCGTGTGTTGTCATGTCCCATTACGTAAGCAGGGGGCATAACGCTTTCAAGATGCCCAGCCGCTTGTATGATCCATAGAAGTTGCCCCACCAGCAGATGTTGCCCGCTGCGGATCTGGCCTGAAATCCAGCGCCAGACCGTTCATGCAATAACGCTGGCCTGTAGGGGGCGGACCATCGGGAAAGACATGGCCCAAATGCCCTTCACACTGTGCGCAATGGGCTTCTGTGCGCACCATGCCGTGGCTGGTATCTTTATGCGTGGCAACAGCGTTAGGTTCTGCCGCCCAGAAGGAAGGCCAGCCGCTGCCGCTTTCATACTTGGTGGCAGAGCGGAATAGCAAAGACCCACAGGCCGCGCAATGATACGCCCCCTCGCGCTTTTCATGGTTCAGCGGGCTGGAGCCGGGATACTCCGTTCCGTGGCCAAACAGAATCTGCTCCTGCTCTGGAGTAAGCGGGCCACGCGGGCCGCACCCACCGGCACCGCAGCTGCCTGATAAAGAATCTGACATGGCTAATCGCCTTTCCTGCCGTGTTTACAGTTATACATTATGGCACCAACAACGCGCATGGCCATAGTTTGGTACCTTCACACTCTAGCGACCATCAGAACCCGCACCCTTACAAAATTATGGCCCACCCCATTGCATGTGCGCAGCTATACCGGCACCACAGTATGTATGGTTCATGCACCCTCCCCCGCCCCTGTTCTGGTTCTGCTGCGAGATGATTACCGCGTGGCCGATAACCCTGCCCTACACGCGGCCTGCGCCACCGGGCAGCCCGTATTGTGCGCATATGTGCAGGATGCCGCTTTGCAAGATGCCTCTGGCACCCGCATTGCAGATTGGGCGCAGGCGGCCTGTGCACAACTGGCCACCAGTTTGCACGAACAGGGGCAGACGCTGTTTATGCTCTGCGGGCCAACGCGGCTTTCTGTTCCCGCATTGGCGCAGGCCGTAAATGCCACAGATGTGTTCTGGAACCGCCGGTATGATGCCCCGGGCATTGCGGCAGATACGGATGTACATGCCAGCCTGAAAAAACAGGGCGTGAGCGTACATTCCTGCACCGGCCGCCTATTGTTTGAACCCTGGGCCATACGCACGCAGGCGGGCCAGCCTTACCGTGTGTTTACAGCATGGTGGCGCGCTGCGCGGGATCTGCCAGAACCCCCGCCCCCACTGCCTGCACCAGATATGCGCGGCAAAGAGTATGTGCCTGCCCACACCCTTACGCTGCCTGATGGCGTGCACCTGCACCGTGTTGGCACAAAGCCACCTGCTCTGCCTCCCGGCTGGACGAGTGGAGAAAAAGCCGCCCACGCCAACCTGCACCGGTTTATAGAAAACGCACTGGCAGATTACGAAACACAGCGCGATAGAGCAGATGCGCCGCACGGCACATCTCTGCTTTCACCTTATATTCGGGTGGGGCAGATTTCTGTGCGGCAGATCTGGCACGCCATCCGCCATGCAGCCGACCAGAACCCACACCTGACCACCGATGCCGAAAAGTTTTTGGCAGAACTGGGCTGGCGTGATTTTGCATGGATGCAGATGTTCACCACGCCTGACCTCGCCACCCGCAACCTGCGCGCAGAGTTTGACCATATGCCGTGGCGCACAGATGCCGCAGATCTGGCCGCGTGGCAGCAAGGACAAACGGGGTTTCCGCTGGTAGATGCCGGCATGCGCCAACTGGCCCGCACGGGCTGGATGCACAACCGCGTGCGCATGGTTGTGGCCTCCTTTTTAACCAAACATCTGCTAACAGACTGGCGAGAAGGTGAACGCTGGTTTTACACTCAGCTTGTAGATGCAGATGCCGCCGTAAACGCCATGAACTGGCAATGGGGCGCTGGCACGGGCATTGATGCCGCACCGTGGTTTCGTATTTTCAACCCGGTAGGGCAATCTGAAAAATATGATCCAGCAGGCCAGTATATCCGCACATGGGTGCCGGAACTGGCGGCGCTGGATAACAAAACCATTCACACGCCATGGAAAAGCACGCAGCGTTTAAAGTATCCGGCCCCGATTGTAGACCTTAAACTGGGCCGCCTGCGCGCCTTGGAGTGCTGGAAAAACCTGCCCAAATAACAAAACAGGCCCTACCCCCATAAGAGATAGAGCCTGTTTTTAGAGCCAACTTTTTAAAATCAGGCAGAAAGAACCTGTGTCTGTTTGTCTGCTTCATGCTCCACATACGGGCCAGCGGCACGAATGTTCAGAGACAGAAGGCCCATGTTCCCTTTGGTGCACTCACCCAAAGGCAGCACGGCGTTGCCGTTTGTCCATGCGCAATCTGTCCAATCCGTATCATGCCAGCCTGCGGGCTTTTCAGCCTGAAGATGCGCTGTAATGGAATGCAGCTTTTTGGCGGTGATAAAATGCACATCTGCCACAGCCACACCCATCTGACGGCGATCATCCACAAACGGGCCGATCGCATCTGCCGGGCGGCTTGCGCGGGAAACAATGCGCACAGATTGCGTATTGGCAGGCAGTATAAAGCTGTAACGCTGGCCTTCATGCCGCATTGGGCGAATAATGGCCCCTGCCTGCGTAACCAGATGCAGGTTAGGATCTGCCACAACAGCCTGTTTTGCTGGCACACGGTGGCCCACCATGCTGTTCCCGCGTGCTTCCAGCCTGTGGAACAGCGGTTCAACAAAAGCGCGGTCCACACATAGGGGTGCACCTGCATCTTCTGCCCAGCTCTGCACTGCGCCGCGTAGCGTTGCAACCTTACCTTCCTGACGGAAAGCGCGGCGGTTGCCGGTATCCAGATAGCTTTCTGTCAGCATGCCATCGGCCGTGATAACGGAATGCTGGTCTGTTTCCACGTGATAGTAATCGTAAGAGGTAATGGATTTATCATAGAAAATGGAAAAACCATTTACCAGCATACGGGCCGGCACAAACTTGCCCTCAAAGCACAGGCAATGCTCTGCGGTAATCAGCATATCCTTGTAAGGCACGCCATCTGAAATAGCATTTTTAAGGATACGCACAGGGTATCCGGCCTCATCATCCGGCAAACCAGCCCGCACTTTTGCATGGGCCTTGCCAACCCATACAACCGGGCGGGTAACTTCCCTGTCATGTTCCCAATCAAACGTAACAAGCTGATCACCAATCTGGAGATCTTCAACCGCCACATCACCATCAGGCGTGCAAATCATGCTGCCAGCCAGGAAGCAGGTAATGATTGTACCACCCTGGTTATCATTAACCAGATTGAAACCCGTTGCTTCAACATTCGGTATGTTCAGCGTGACAGTATATGTATCATCTGTTGTGGCATCTGTTGTTGTGATCGCAACAGTATTTGCGTCAGAATATTCCCATTTTGCATTATTAAATGTCACATACTGCAGATCAATCTGGCTGTCCTTGGTCCAACCGTTAATCGTTGTCGTAACATTTGTATCTTTAGAGGTATTCAGGCCGGTAATTGTTAAACCACTTGTATAGCCATCTCCAAGCTGAACAGCACCCCCTGTATCGCCCGTGATAGAAGCTGTGCCACCACTTGAGAGCGTGAGTGTGTCCGTTAATGCTGCGCCGGCATTAAAATTGACCGTGCCGCCGGATGAAACAGTAACATCAGCAACAGATCCACCCGTAATGGCCCCGGAACCACCAGAAGCAATGTTGATATCGGAAACAGTTCCGCCGCTTACATTGGCATTTCCCTTATTGCCAATGGTAACAGTACCGCTGACTGCGCCTGCATTAACAGTCATGGTAGCGCCACTCTGGAACGTGCCGCCAGAGAGTGTGCCGCCGGTCATTGTAATACCACCGCCTGTTGCGGAAAGGTTATTTACAGTGCCGGTAATAAGGGTAACGTTACCGTAATCATGCGTTGTGGCATCAGTAAGCGTGCCGCCATCAACCTCAATGGTACCTTGTGTCGGAAAGTCCGTGCCGGAAGCGGAAACACCAGAAGCTGTGGCACCAGAATCAATCTGGATTTTTCCATCGTAGATGGAGCCGCCAGAAATATATCCGTCAACCTGTGTAAAGCCTGACACAACGTTTGTATCATAGGCAGAACCACCAGCAGAAATAAACAGACTACCGTCTGTCGTATCGATGCTGGAAATCACACCCCCAGCGGAAACCCTTATCTGGCCTTTGTTAGTCAGCGTTCCGCCTGAGACAAGTCCCTCAACAAAGACGCTACCGCCATCAATGGTGTTGTTATTTGCAGTCGCGTTACTGTTCACATACAGTGATGCGCTTGTACCGCTAACAGTAGTCGTATCAGCAGTGCCACCATCAAGAACTGTTAGCTTTCCATCGTTGAGGGTGGTGCCAGTCACATTTCCACAAGCCGACACATCGCCGCCAGAATTTACTGTCGTCGTAGTTGCCGTCCCACTAACGTAGAACTCACCGCCGCCATTTACAGTCGTAGTGTTTGCCTTTCCGTCAGCCCACACAGTAAAGCTACCACCATTCCCCACGGTAGCACTGTTAACCGTGCCTTGCTCTGCCACAATCTGGCCACCAGAACTGGTACTAACATTGTTGGCAATAGCATTTGTGCCTTTAGCATCAATCATACCGCCAGAGGTAGCAGTACCACCATTCACAGTACCGCTATTGATGATAAGGTAGCCTTTTCCGTCTAATTTAAAAGGATTTAATACCTGCGCGGAATTAACTATAGCACCGCCGTTTACTTCAACGTATGCGCCATTATCGGTAAAATTTGTAAGCGTAGCTGCGCTATCCACTGCCATATAGGCACCCGAAAGAGCGCTCCAGTTAGAAGCGGTGCCACCATAGACATAACCATACCCCTGTATGGTTACGTTTGTGGCCGTCCCTCCGTCGCTTACCGTAAGGCTGTCTGTTCCCATGTTAAAAACGTTATTAACGCTGGTAACAGAACTTCCATTTACTTCTCCTGGAACTTTTGCTGTTCCCTGTACTCGGGTTGGAGCATCACTCATTTTCATTTACCTTTCTGTTTCAAGATATTCTTGCACTGCTCAATCACCTGCTGCACCGTGATCCGTCGGGGGCATTCGAACTGCCTTGGCGTTCCTGCATGACGCGGACACCACAGGAAATCTTGGTGATTGAAGCGCTCTTTAGGGTCATTCCAGCACGAATTGCGGGCGCGCCAGTTCATGACCCACTCACCTTCAGTAAGATCTCAGAAGATACCTTCGGGGCCTGCCTGTATCGGGGTTGCGGCCGCGTGCGGGTCAGATAATTTTGCTGATTTTCGCTTTTTGATGCGGAAAAAGACATTCGTTTTGGATTAGACATGGAAAGCGCATTCAAATTTTTACTCATCATCAATTATGCCCGCGTCTAAAACTGTTATGTGCGCAAAACACACGAAAAATCAGGTACTTCGTTAAATTATCTTTGCACCCTAGAATCTTATTTCTTGTTAGGCAAACAAAAACCTTAATGCAACCAAAAAACAAACACATTTCATGATATTAATAACGTACCAAAATAGTCCAATATAACTTTGCTTTTCTTGACTATGAAAAATTAAAGAAAGGCCCATTCCGCACCAGAATCGCCTCTCAATATATTACCCAAAACAATGCGTATAATAGTGCCCCACATCATCTGCTTTGTTTGCATTGCAGACATGCGGCCAAACCTTATGCATTGCTATCAGACAACAACAGGCGCCCAAGCGGTTGATCTTTTGCAACGGCAAAACTACGCTCACTTTATTCTTCCAAAACAGCTTTAGCGCAGCCACAACATGCCAAAATCTTTACGCCTGATATGACATTTGCCGACCTGCTGGTCATGCTGGCGTATCTGACTGCCCTGCCCCTTCTGGCGCTGGGGCTTGCTGGCCGCCAGACCTCCGCCACCGCTTACCTTGAAGGGCATGGAGATCTGCCCTGGTGGGCGCTATGCCTTTCCCTTGTGGCAACAGAAACCTCCACCCTTACGCTTATTAGCGTGCCGGGCATTGCCTATGGCAGCGGCATGGTTTTTGTGGGGTTGGCGCTCGGGTATCTGATAGGTCGCGCCATTGTGGCATGGAAGTTTCTGCCTCTTTACCAGTCCGGCAAAATGCTGAGCGCGTATGATTGGCTGGGCCAGCGCTTTGGCTCTTCCATGCAGCGCATGGCGTCCTCCACATTCCTCATCACCCGTTTGCTGGCCGAGGCGGTGCGTCTGTTTGCAGGCATGTTGCCTTTAGCCGCCATGCTGGATGCCGCACATATGGGCCTGCCCCATGCCGTGCTGCTGGGCGGCATTATGCTTGTTACGCTGTTTTATACGCTGTGCGGTGGCCTGCGCGCTGTTGTGTGGTCAGACAGTATTCAGTTCGGGCTGTATCTGTTTGGCTCTGCGGCCTGCCTTGCCCTGCTATGGCATGCAGCCCCCGCGGGTGTGCTGCATACGCTGCAAGCCGCAGGTCGTTTTGATTTATTTGTTTATAACACGCCACCTTTCACAAGTTCTTTCACACCTCTGGCTGCTCTTTTGGGCGGTACGGTGCTTTCCGTGGCCTCCCACGGCACAGATCAGCTTATGGTACAGCGCGTGCTGGCGGCCCGCTGCCTGCGTGATGCGCGGCTGGCACTTATGGGCAGTGCTGTGGGTGTGGGCCTTTTGTTTGCGCTGCTTTCTGGCGTGGGTGTGCTGTTATGGGTGCATCATGGTGGGGCCACCCTGCATCAGGCCGGGTTTGCCACGCCGGATGCTGTTTTTCCCGCCTATATTGCGCAGGAACTGCCCTCCGGCCTGCGGGGGTTGATGCTGGCAGGTGTGCTGGCAGCCACTATGGGGTCTCTCTCCGCCACGCTATCCGCCATGACAGCCGCCACTGTGGGAGACTTTGCCGCCCCCTGCGCATGGGTCGCCCGCAGGCTTAGCCTTTCCGGCCTTGGGTTTGCACGGGTTATCACCTTGTTCTGGGCCGGGGCGTTGGTGCTTTGCGCGGGCCTGTTTGCACAGGGCAGCCAGTCTGCCGTGCTGGTGGGGCTTTCCATTGCTGCATGTGGGTATGGCCCCATGCTGGCCAGCTTTATAGCAGGCATGGCATGGCCCGGTTTAAAAGCCCGCATACTGGCCCCCGCCTTTGGCCTGAGCATGCCGCTTATGGTGCTGGCCATGATGTACCTGCACCCCTACGGCAAACCGCTGGCGTTTGTCTGGTTGATTGTGCTGGGCATGATCACACTGTTTGGGCTGGTCGGCCTACGCTATGTGATACAAAAGAGAAGTCACCGTTAGTTTTATAAAGGTTTTCCGCTTATGCTCCAGCCTGCCTCTGTTCCACTTGCCCACACAGAAACGCTGGATGCCCGCTATACGGATCTGGACATATGGCCCACAGGTACGGTGCTGGAAGCCCTGCTGGAAAGCCAGCTTGGGGCCGTGGCTGCCGTAAAATCTGCCCTGCCACAACTGGAAGCCGCCATTACAGCCGCCGTGCCGCGGTTAGAAGCCGGAGGCCGCCTGTTTTACGTGGGTGCAGGCACATCGGGCCGTATTGGGTTGCAAGATGGGGTAGAGCTTATTCCCACCTATGGCTGGCCTGCCGAACGGCTGGTGCTGATGCTGGCGGGAGGCGATGCCGCATTGTTCAACCCCGTGGAAGGAGCCGAGGATGATGAGGCCGAAGCCCGCCGCGCCATAACTGCCCACGCCCCTACTGCGCAGGATGTTGTAATAGGTGTGGCCGCCAGCGGTGGCACGCCTTACACCTGCGCTGCGCTGGAAACCGCGAAGGCAGCAGGCAGCCTGTGCATTGGCATGTCATGCAGCCCCAACACGCGTTTGCTAAATGCGGAATACCCGGTGCTGATCCAGACCGGGCCAGAAGTGGTGGCTGGCTCTACCCGCATGAAGGCCGGCACAGCGCAAAAGGTTACGCTCAATCTGCTCTCCACCACATTGATGATCCGATTGGGCCACACATGGCGCGGGCAAATGGTGGATATGCGCATTGTTAACGCCAAGTTGGTGCGGCGTGCGCACCGCATGTTGCGCCACCTTACAGGCTGCACACAGGCGCAGGCAGAAGAGGCCCTGCAACAGGCCAATGGCAGCATCAAACTGGCCGTGCTGCTGCGCAACGGGCTGGATGTTACGCAGGCTCGGCAGCTTTTGGTGTTGTGTGGCGGGCATTTGCGCAAGGCTCTGGCCCGTATTACTGCACAAACACCCGCAAAGGCCCACGCCTGATGCCCGCCCAACCTACCATTCTGGCGCTAGATGGCGGCGGCACCCATACGCGTGCGATGGTGATAGCGCCCGATGCCACCGTGCTGGCACAGGCTACCGGCCCCGGCTGCAACCCGTTTGACCGGCCAGAATGGGCCGAAAACCTGCGCCACCTTTTAGAACAGATGCCGCGCACCATGTTGCAATCCGCCGTGCTGGGTATGGCGGGGTATGATGCCGCACGCCCTTCCTCCGCCCAGCAGGAACAGGTGGCCCGCACTGCCCTTGGCCCCAATGTGCGGCTGTGGCTGGAAAACGATGTAGAAACCGCACACCGCGCAGCCTTTGCCGGGCAGGCGGGTGTGTTTGTGCTGGCGGGCACCGGGTCTGTCGCCATGGCTGTTGGCGCAAACGGGCAAACAGCACGCGCTGGCGGCTGGGGCTGGCTTTTGGGGGATGAAGGCGGCGGATACTGGATAGGCCGCAAAGCCCTAGGCTATGCCACGCGATATCTGGATGACCCTTCCGTGCCTTTTGCCGCATTTGCGCAAGAACTGCTGCACAGCCTGAACCTACCCACCACAGGCCCCACCGCGCCAGATGCCCTGCGGGAATGGCTGCGCACCCGCACACACCCTCGCTCCGCCGTGGGCGATGTAGCGGCAACCGTGCACACGCTGGCCCTAAATGAAGACACATACGCCATAGCCCTACTGCGTGCCGCTGGCAGGCACCTGGCAGAACTGGCCCATACAACGGCTAAGCAGGTAAGCAACCTGCCGCCTTCTCCCCTGCCCTTGGCATGGAGCTACGGCGGCAGCGTGATGCACAACCCCGTTGTGCTGCAAACCGTGACATCCCTGCTGGGGGCAGAACCGCACCCGGCCACGCTGCCCCCTATTGGTGGGGCGGTATTAAAAGCAGCAGAACTGGCCGGATGGCACACTGATGCCACATGGATCTGCCAACTTGCCCGCAATCTCACGCATGGAAAGGCGATTGCATGATAAAGGGGTTTTCCATCCGCACTGGTTTACGTGTTCTGGCAGCAGGGTGCGCCATAGGTGTGCTGGCGGGTTTTGGTGCTCATCTTGCCCCCGCCAAGGCAGATACCGCACCGCCCGCAACGTTTAACGCGCCACGGCCGCCGGTTATCATGCCTGCACCCAACACCCTGCAAACGGATGGATCTGCCTTTGCCCTGCCTGCCAACTGGCAGGTTATCTGGCAAACCCCGCCCACCCCGCTTTTAACCCGTGCCACACAGCGCTTTGCAAACCGCATGAGCGTAGTGGCCGGGCAGACTGTTGCACTGGAAAATGCGGGAAAGGACAAAGATACCTTTCCCCTCCACATTCAGTATGCGCGTGAGGCCACGTTTCCCGCCCCCACCATGCGGGAAGATTATACGCTGGATGTGGGGCCAGATGGCATAACCCTTACCGCGCAAGGCCCTGCCGGTGTGCTGCACGGCTTGGCCAGTATTGTGCAACTTGTGCGGCGCGAGGCCACAGGCCCCGTTATGGCGCAGGCGCATATTCAGGATAGCCCGCGTTTTGCATGGCGGGGGCTGATGCTGGATGTCAGCCGTCACTTCATGTCCATCCCCACCATTGAACGGCAGCTTGATGCCATGGAAATGGTGAAACTGAATGTGCTGCACCTGCATCTTTCAGATGGCGCGGCGTTTCGGGTAGAAAGCAGGCATTACCCACGCCTGCAAAAAATCAGCAGCCACGGGCAGTATTACACGCAGGCCGAAATCCGTAATCTGGTGCAGTATGCGGCAGACAGGGGTGTGCGCATTGTGCCGGAGTTTGATACGCCGGGGCACAGCTTTGCCATGCTGCTGGCCTACCCTCAATACGCCTCTGTTCTGCCCATGAACACGACAGACCGCGCCGAGATCAACCGCGCAGCGCTGGACCCCACAAACCCCGCCACCTACACTTTTGTGCGCGGCCTGTATGCTGAAATGTCCGCCCTGTTCCCGGACCCTGTGTTCCATATTGGTGGGGATGAGGTGGTGGCCAAGCAGTGGACACTCACCCCCCGCATTGCGCACTACATGCAGGCGCATCATTTTGCCACACCGGCTGATCTGCAAGCCAGTTTTACAAACCGCGTGGCGCAGATGCTCAAAGCCGATGGCAAAACCGTTATGGGGTGGGATGAGATATTGGCCGCCAGCGTACCACCCCACACCATTATAGAAAGCTGGCGCGGCCCGGCCAACACGGCAAAAGCGGCAGAGGCAGGTTTGCCGGTGGTGGTTTCCGGCCCTTATTATCTGGACAGGCTGCTCCCGGCCTCTGCCTATTATGAGACAGACCCGCTAGACACCCGCAAGGATGCCGCAGAGGCACAGGCCGCAGCCCAGACAACCGGCCCCGGCGGCACCATTGCCACCCCAACAGACACCAAGCCCGAAGCCCCCGTGCCCCCCTTAACCAAGCAGCAGAAAACCCTGATACTGGGGGCCGAAGGCGCGTTGTGGACAGAGGTGGTGGATGAAGACATGCTGGATGCCCGCCTATGGCCCCGTATGGCCGCTGTGGCGGAGCGTTTTTGGTCTACCCCGCAAAACTGCGTGCCCCAAACCCTGTATGGCAGGCTGGCCGTAACGCAAGACAAGCTGGACCTTCTGGGCCTGAAAAGCCAGGAAGATGCAGAAGCCCTGCTAGACCGTCTGGCAGCGGGTGAAACACAGGCCCCGCGTGTGCTGCTAAGTGCTGTTTCCCCTATTCGCAATTACGCCCATAACCACGAATTTTTACAAATTCGCCATAAGCAGACAGCCACGGAGCAAGATTTAAACACCCCGGCAGATATTGCCAGCCCGGATAGCTTTGAGGCTGAAAAGTTTAATGCAGAAGCAGTAGCTTTTGTAAACGGCAAGGTAGAGCTTAAACCGGAGCTGGAGCGGCTGCTCACAATCTGGGCGGATAATGATGCCGCGTTTCATCAGGTTGCAGCCCGCCATGCTGCCCTTACGCCCGCACTGGCGGCATCTGCCCGGCTGGCCGCTTTGGCGCGTGCCGGGCTGGCGGCACTAGGCGCAGAACGTACCCCCGGCTGGCGTGAACAGGCGCGGGAAACACTGGATGCCGCACGCAAGGACATTGCAGCATCCTCCTCCATCCATGTTGTCACCAACACGCCCCAACCTGCGGGAGATCTCATCCAGCGTATTGTGCCGGGTGTGGAGGCACTTGTAACGCGTGAGGGCGGATTAACCCTGCCCTGATCATATATTTTTGCAAATGCTAATTTGGTTGTGCCGTGCATAAATCCCACGGCACAACAGCGTTTTCTACCCGCCGGGTGGTTACACCGTAAGTTTGGCGCACCATATCATCCGTTAAACGGGCGGGCGGGATGATGTGCCGAACATGCCCCTGCTGCATCAGCACCAGCGTTTTGCAAAAACGTGTGGCCAGCAGCAGATCATGCAGCACAACCACAACACATGTGCCCTGTGCTGCCAGTTTGCAAAACACCTGCATAACGGCCAAGGCATGTGCCGGGTCCAGCGCAGCTACGGGTTCATCCGCCAGCAAGATGGGGGCCTGCACGGCCAAGGCGCGCGCCAGCATCAGCCGTGCACGCTCCCCGCCAGAAAGCTGGCTGGCCGGGCGCTCTGCCAAATCCTGCAAGCCCACTTCTGCCAAAGCCTGCGCCACTGCCGGATGATGCAAGGCCTGTGCTGAAGATTCCCCATAGGGCAGACGCCCCAGTGATGCCACCTCCCGCACCGGCATGGGCGGAAACGGCGGCACATCTTGGGGCATATACGCCATAAGCCGCGCACGCTGGGCCAATGTAAGCTGCTGCAATGGTGCGCCATTACACACCACCTGCCCCTGCGTGGCGGGCAGCAACCCCGCCATAATGCGCAACAATGTGCTTTTGCCTGCACCATTGGGGCCTATCAGGGCTGTCACACTCCCGGCCTCAAACCGCACGCTGGCGGATTGGAGAAGCTGCGCGCCTTCTATGCTGAAGCCAACATTCTGCACATTCAGCATGACAGCATATTCCGTTTTCTAAACAGGATCACACGGTGGAAGAACACAGGCGCACCCACCAAGGCCGTAACCACGCCCAACTGCAACTCTGTACGCCCGGCCATTAACCGCACAGCCAAATCTGCCGCCAGCAAAAGCGCAGCACCACCCAAAAAGGCTGGCACCATCAGCCGAGATGGCCGATGCCCCGCCAAAGGCCGCAGCAAATGCGGCACTACCAGCCCCACAAACCCGATAGCGCCAGAAACCGCAACGCAGGACCCCACAGCCAATGCGGTGCCCACAACCACGCGCATTTGCACGCCCCTTACACCCCCCAGCCGAAAGCCGAGGCTCTGGGCAACATCTTCCCCCATTGTAAGGGCATCCAGCGCGCGGGCACAGCCCATAAGCAGGGCGCAACCCGCCACCACACCGGGCAAGGCCAGCAGCACATCATTTAATGTGCGATCTGTTAAAGACCCCATAAGCCAATGCATAATTTCAAAAGTAGCATAGGGGCTGGGCACCAGGTTGAGCACCAGTGCCGTAAGGGCAGCCGTGAAGCTGCTAACGGCCGCACCGGCCAACAACAGCACCAATGCCCCGCCGCGCCCTACCAAGGCCACCAACAACATGGCTGTTACCAATGCACCGGCCAAGCCGCCCAACGGCAGCAATGCCGAGGCAATTTGAAAAAGCCCTGTATAAAACACGCACACAGCCCCAAGGGCCGCCCCGCCAGAAACACCTAAAAGGCCAGGATCTGCCAGCGGGTTGCGCAAATAACCTTGCAGCACCGCACCACTTAGCCCCAACGTGCCACCGACCATAAGGGCCAGCAACATGCGCGGCAGGCGCAACTGCCCCATAATGACCGCGCCTATGGAATGGGCACCGTTCCACCAATCTGCCAAAGCCGCAGGCACGTTAATGCTGCTTTCCCCCCACCATAGGGAGGCCACAGCCATAACAGCCACCAGCAACGCCAGCAGGGTGTTCAGCACAACAGGGCGCAGGGGCTTCATGGTTGGGTCTCCTTTACCGTGGGTTGTGCTATGGGGGGATGTGAAACATGCCTTGCAGCATCAGCCACAATACCATCCCGCGCATGGCGTAATGTGGCAACGGCATCCAGCGTTTGCGGCAACCCACAAAGCCACAGGCGGGCTGGCACATCCACAACATGCGGCGGCGCAAACATAGCCAGCATAACCGGGTTGGACAGCATGGCCTGCGCAAGGGAATGGCCGGGGCCGGAAGGGTCTCTCACCAATAAATCCGGGTGATACGCCAACAGCACCTCCAGCGGCACGCGCCCACCCAAGGGGGGTGTGCCTGCCGTGGTGGCGAAGTTGCGCAAACCGGCACGGGCCAGCACATCATCTGGCAGGCTATGGGCGTGCACCACAAAACCGTTGGCCTCATACACCACGGCTATGGGGTCTGACACCTGGCGGGTTGTGGCTATTTCTGCCAACCGGGCCTGAAACGCCGCCACAAGTTGCCGCCCGCGTTCTGGCTGCCCCACCGCATTGGCAACCTGCATGATCTGATCTGGAATATCCGCCAAGGAGGATGCAGGCGGCAACGTAAGCACCTTGGCCCCTACCTCCTTGGCGGCCCGCACAGCCAAGCGTGCCGTAAAGCGGCCTGCCAGCACCACATCGGGCTTGGCGGCCAGCACTGTTTCTGCGGTGGATTGCAACACCGGCACATCCTGCGCCTGCTGGCACAACACAGATTCCGTACAATCCCGCGCAAGGGTGGATACGCCTATAATATCCTTGTGATCTGCCAACATAAGGGCCAGTTGATCTGTGCACAGGTTGAGCGATGCCACACGCTCCGCCCATGCCGCACCGGGTGCAAACGCCGCAAGGGTAGCACCCCATGCACACACAACCACCCGGCGAAGGAAGACGGAAAGCTGCATCAGTAATTCAGCGTAAAGCCGCCATAGCCTGCGCGGCCAGGCTGAAGGTAGCCTATAGGGCTTTCATACTGGCGGTTGAGCAGGTTATCTGCCCGCGCAAATACGGTGACATAGCGGTTGATTTTATAACTGGCCGCCAGATCTATGGTGAAATATCCGTGGTCTTTGCCGCATGTGCTGCAATACTGGTACGTATCAGAAATAACCGGCGTATCGCGCGAACCGCTGACATACAGAATATTGCCCGAAAGCGAGAGCCCATCCACCGGCTGCCATGTGGTGTTGAAGTTGAACTTGTGCTGCGGGCGGCGCTGGAGGGCTTGGCCGGTAGAGGCATCTCGCGCGTGGGTCCATGTATAGTTCAGGTTGAAATCAAGCGTATCCAGCGCTTTCCAATCCAGATACGCTTCTACGCCATACATGCGGGCACGGGCCACGTTATTGTAGGAATAGGTGGAATAGTAATTTTCGTAGGAACTGACAGACTGAATAAGATTGCGCACATGGTTTTCATACCATGTGGCCCCAAAATGCAGTTTGTCATGCGCCAGCGTTTGTTCCACGCCCACATCATACCCTATCAGGCGTTCGGCCCGCAGGTTGGGGTTACCTTTTTCCGCATAGCTGGTGGAAATCTGGTTGGCAAAAAGCTGATACAATGAAGGGCCATGAAAGCCACTGCCCGCACTGGCCTTGATAACCGTGCCGCTGTGCGGAATATGAATGGCCGGAGCCACACGCCACGTCACGTAATTGCCGTAGCGGGAATTGGCATCATACCGGATATTGGCCGCGCCATATAAAATCTTGTTCCAGTTGCCCTGATACTGCCCATAGCCTGCTGTGGTATCCATGCCCGCGCTGGTGCTGAACGGTGTGGAAGATGCTGCACTGTTCCCTTGGCTGGAATTGAACGTATCATGAAAATGCTCTGCCCCCACAAGCAGAGATCCGTATTTGTCCAGATTAACAGTGCCGTGCCAATCTATTTTAATGCGGCTGGTGCGGTAATATGTGGGGTCATACTGCAAGGCATCACCTTCCAGCGTGGTGCCGGTTTCTGTCCAGCTTCTGCGGCCTGTCATATACCCCAGACCAATCACCTGATCGAACCTGCCCCCGAATGAGGATAAATGCGCCGTGCCCCGCACAATGTCCTGATTTTGCGTGGTGTGTTCACGCTCGCTCCCTACATCACCGTAATATCCTAGCCGACTGTAATATTCATCTTCCATATTATAGGCGCTGTAGGTGTGCAGGTTGCTCTGTATCAGCCGGGCCGTCAGCCCCAGATCAAAATTATGGGTGACATCATAGCCCAAGCGAATGTTGGCGGAGCGGTTATCGTTTCTGTCCCCCCGGTGGCGCTGTTCCTTGTCTGCGCCAAAATAGCGGCCGATATAGCGCGGGATTTCATGAAAACCATCCTGCCGGTAATGGGAAAGTTCAACATTGTAATGAAACTTTCCCTTACTGCCGCGCGCGCCTATAACCTGATTGAACGTGCCGTAAGATCCACCTTCCACCCGCACAAAAGGCGTAAACCTGCCCTGCCCCTGTGCTGTGGTAATATCAATAACCCCGGCCATGGCATCTGCCCCGTACAGGCCACTTTGTGGCCCGCGCAAAATTTCTATGCGGCCCATGCCATCGGTAACAAACTGCGCAGCATCAAACGCGCCGGAGGTGGAGCTGCCATCGTTAATATCCATGCCATCCAGCCGCACTTTCACCTCGTTGGCATTGTTGCCGCGCATGAAAATGGAGGTGGTGCCGCCAAAGCCACCCGAACGCACCACATTCAGCCCCGGTTGGCGGACCAGAATATCTGTAAGCGTGCGGCGCTGCTGGGTGAGGATCTGCTTTTCTGTCACAATCGTCATGGCCGTGCCAATTTCATCCGCCCGCATGGGGTGGCGTGCCGCACTTACCGTAACGTAATCCGGGTAAGCCTGCGCACTGCGGGCCTGCACAGCTTGCGCACCCTCCGCTGCATGAGAGATAGGCGCCTTTTGCGCCGGAGCGGTGGCGGCAGGTGTTACGGCCACTTTGGCAGCAACGGTGTTTTTACCCGTTGATGTAGCGGGGCTTGTGGCATCTGCCGCAATGGCGGCAGTGGTTTCTACCAGCAGCAGGGAAGAGCCGGTAAGCAAAAGGTTTTTTAGGCGCATGGGTTAAGGCAATCTCGCGGTTTAACAGCGTTGCCACGAGACTTGGCCCGGCTTTTTCCACCACAGGGCACAAACCACCCCATTGGCTGACCGCTTGCCCAGCCTGCCAGCACACCCCGGCTGACATGCCCCGTCTGCAACTGTGTGCTGATGGCAGGTCTCCTGGCTTGCGGTTTTTCGGTTGTGGCACCCCTTCCCGGAAAGGTTTGTTCCAGTGGGCCAGCGCTTTGCGCCGTGCGTGCACATCCATGCCGCTTACAGTTGCGGGGACAGCCCGGGAATATCGCAAAACCATTGCAGGCAATGGCGCGGGCACCCGGTTCCCTTTTCATTCCCCTTGGGGGAAACCATCATGCGGTGTGGTTTACAGGCTGGGGGTGGCTTGTCAACAAAAGCACGCCCCAACGCGGCGGCTGGCTTTAGGCTTCACGCGGGAGGCGTTGAGACTGGGAGCGGATAACCTGCTCCTCATAATCCAGTTCCTGCTGGAGCTTCCATTCTGTCTGGTCGTTAATCTCGCTGCGCGATGTCATATCCCGCATGGCCTGCCGTTCGGCCCGCAGCAGTTGCAGGCGCAGCGCCAGTTCCATACGCGCATGGCGCAGGGCGCGGCTGCGGTCTAGCGGTGTGATGCGCGGCGTTTCGTCCTCTTCTTCCAAACGGCTGTGATACAGCTGATACAGGCGGTCTATCACCTCCTGCCGCAGGGCTTCATCTGCATTCTGCCCCTCGGGCTTTGCCAGTGCTGTGCTGTTTGGGTTGGGCGCTGGCGGTTGCGCGCGCGCTTTTGTCAGCACCGCAAGGGCTGCGCGTATCAGCTTCTGGCGGGCCATGTTTTCTTCCTGCGCGTTCTTGTCCACCGTCTCCTGCGGCAAAAAGCGCAAACACAGCGGAATGAACACACTGGCTGCCAGCAGGGAAAGAACAATCACCCCGGTAGCGGCCACCACCACGGCATCGCGCATGGGAAAGGCATCTGTGCCATCCGTGCCTTCGGGCAGGGAAAGTACAGCCGCCAGCGTAACGGCCCCGCGCACGCCAGCAAATGTCAGCAACATGCTGCCTGCAAAACCTGTGGGTTCAAACGGCAGGCTGCCAATGCGCGCCACCACCCAACGGCCGAAAACGGATGTCCATACACCTGCAAAGCGCATGGCCAGCATAATGGCGTATATCTGCACCACAAACAGGCCAACCTGCCACAAGGCCACATCATATTTCCGGCCCAGCGCCACGCCATGTTGCAACAGTTCTGGCAACTGCATGCCCAGAAACAAAAAGATAAGCGCGTTAAAAACGTAGCTGACAATGTTCCAGACCGTTGTGGCCTGCAGGCGGGTAAAAGTGGCGGTGTCCTCTATCATGCCAGAAAGTTTGAGCACCATGCAGCCTGCCACGGCGGCCAGAATGCCCGAGCAGTCCACCGCTTCTGCCGCGGCGTACATTAAAAACGGCAAGAGCAGCACAAAGATGATCTGGGATTGCGGATCATCATACCCACGGCGCACCAGCACGCGGTTGAGCTTAACAGCCAGCCATGCCACCGCAGCGCCCACCAACAGGCCGCCCAGCGCCACCATTAGGAACGTGCCAAAAGCCTGCCTGTAAGAGAACTCACCCGTAAGGGCATCGGCCATGGCAAAGCGAAAGCACACAAGGCCGGAGGCATCATTAAACAGGGCCTCGCCCGATAAAATCTGCAACAGCCGGTTGGGCACCTTGCGCCCTTCAATAAGGCTGGAAACCGCAACCGTATCTGTGGGGGAAAGTGCAGCCGCCAGTGTAAAGCAGATGGGCAGGCCCAGCTCTGGCACAATCCAGTGGATAGCATAGCCACATACCAGCGTGCTGAGCACCACAAGCCCAAAGGCCAGAAACAGAATGGGGCCGCGCAGTTCTGCAAACTCACGCAATGGCATGCGAAATGAATCTGCAAACAGCAATGGCGGCAGAAACACAAACATGAACATATCTGGCTGCAAGCTGACATGCATGCCCGCCACCGCAGCAAACACACCCAGAATGATAAGGATAACCGGCTGCGGCACCTTCTGTTTAAACAGGGCAACAAGCAGGCTGCTGACTGCCGCCAGCAAAAGCAGCAGCAGAATGTTTTCTATGGTCAACATGGCCTGCGCTCTTTGGGCGTGTTTGGGTGTTTATGCAACGGACATTCTGCAGAAACACACCCGCTTTACGGCATGGCGGAAACAGGACGCAAAACCTGCTGGCGCACCAAATTTTCCAACCATGTGGCAAACACCTGCACCCGCATGGAAAGGTGCCGCCTGTGCGGATAAAGCAGCGCCATAGGCAGCGGTGCCGCACGCCACTGGGGCAGTATTTCCACCAACTGGCCTGTATGCAGGTAAGAGCGCACATCGTAAGCGGGTATCTGCATCACCCCCAGCCCGGCCAGTGTGCAGGCTATTAAAGCCTCTGCGCTGTTAACCGTTACGCGGCCCGGCACATCCAGCGTGTGGGTATGGCCGTGTTCCTCCCACTCCCATTGCTCTACCCGGCCATTCTGGGGGGAGGCATAACGCACAGCCTCGTGCCCTTTCAGCAAATCTGTCGGGCATTGGGGTGTGCCGCGCTGCTTAAGATATATGGGGCTGGCCACGTTTATAAGTTCAAGCTCCCCCATGCGGCGGGCAATCAGGCCGGAATCCTGCAAGGGCCCAACGCGTAGCACGCAATCCAACCCATCTTCCACCAAGTTCACGGCCCTGTCCGTTACCCCCAGTTCTACCGAAAGACCGGGATATGTTGCCAGAAAATCGGGCAAGGCCGGGGCTACAATCAGCCGCCCAATGCGGCCGGGCATATTAACACGCAGCACACCCTGCACAGCGCTTTCGCTCTGGCGGAACAGGTTTTCCGCTTCCTCCACATCCGCCACAAGGCGCAGGCAGTGTTCGTAAAAGGCTGCGCCATCTGGCGTGGGGGTAACTGTGCGTGTTGTGCGCGTAAGCAAACGTGCCCCCACGCGGCTTTCTAGCTGCTGCACGGCGGCGGATACGCTGGAACGCGGCATGCCCAAGGTTTCTGCCGCGTGGGTAAAACTGGCCGCCTCTACCACGCGGGCAAAAATACGAAAAAGATCTATCCTATCCATGCGCGTTAGCCTTTTGGGCTGCCACCTGCATTGTTCGGGAAATCTGGCAAGTGTTGTCAGAACAGGCAGCTTTATCCGCCTACTGTAGCTGATACGGTGGCAAGAGAAAACGGGAGCCACATCCATCGGCCCCCGATACATGCAAGGGAGCACCCAACATGGTAGACCACAGCATTAAAGGCAAAACCGTTCTGATAGCCGGTGGGGCCAAAAATCTGGGCGGGCTGATTGCGCGGGATCTGGCAGAGCATGGCGCAAAGGCCATTGCCATCCATTACCATAGCGCAGCCAGCAAGGCGGAAGCCGATGCCACTGTGGCCGCTGTAAAAGCGGCAGGCGCGCAGGCTAAGGCTTTTCAGGCTGATCTGACACAGCCCGGAGCAGTAGCCAAACTGTTTGCAGATGCAAAAACGGCTTTTGGCGCGCCAGACATTGCCATTAACACCGTGGGCAAAGTGCTGAAAAAGCCGATTGCAGACACCACGGATGAAGAATTTGATGCCATGTTCACCATCAACACCAAGGTGGCGTATCAATTCATTCGTGAAGCCGGAAAACATCTGGCCGATAACGGCAAGCTGCTAACACTGGTGACATCTCTGCTAGGCGCGTACACACCGTTCTATTCCACCTATGCGGGTTCCAAGGCTGCGGTGGAACACTTCACCCGTGCGGCTTCCAAGGAATATGGCGCGCGTGGCATTTCTGTTAACGCCATTGGCCCCGGCCCTATGGATACGCCGTTCTTTTACGGGCAGGAAAGTGCAGATGCCGTGGCTTACCACAAAACCGCTGCCGCACTTTCTCCCTTTAGCAAAACAGGGCTGACAGACATTGAAGATATTGCACCCTATGTGCGCTTTATTGTTTCTGAAGGCTGGTGGATGACGGGCCAGACCATTTTGGTAAACGGCGGTTACACCACAAAATAAAACCGGCTTTGTGCCCGTTGCGGCACACCGCCATGTGCAAGGGGGCCACGTGCAAAGCGTGGCCTCCTTTTTTGTGCCCTGCCCCAGATGCAAAGCTGTTGCGCGCGTGCAACAGCCCACAGAAAGCTGAGCAAACAAGGCTCATTCCTGTTGTAATGTTATAGTGTTACATAATACATGCTGCGCCTCCACCACACTCAACCAAGGCAGCGCACAGCATGATGGTTCGATCAGCCGCTCTTCTTCTCTGCTCCACTGTTTTTACTGCTCTGGGCAGCAGCATGGCCCTGGCTGAAACCACCACGACCACGACAACACCCTCCACAACAGAAACGCAGCAGAAAAAGCCCACTGAAACAAAGCCGCAAACCGTAAAAGTGATTGCGCATGACAAGAACGATGCCGAGCAGGTGATTGTCACCGCGCATCTGGACCGCATGCGTTCAGAACTTTCGCCCTCCACCGGGGCCACGGTGCACAAGTTCAGCCGGCAGGCGCTGGAAACCATTCCCGGTGGTGATAACGCACCGCTTAATCAGGTATTGCTGCAAGCCCCCGGCGTAGCGCAGGACAGCTACGGCCAGATCCATGTGCGTGGGGACCATAACGAGGTGCAGTTCCGGCTGGATGGTGTGCAGTTGCCGGAGGGGCTGAGCGTGTTTGGGCAAGCGTTGATGACACGCTTTGCAGATAACATGTCCCTCACCACTGGGGCGTTGCCCAGCCAGTTCGGGTTTTTGCAGGCGGCTGTGGTGGATATCAACACCAAGAACGGCACCACCAATTCTGGCGGCAATCTCTCACTTTACGGTGGGGCGCGGGATTACTTCTTTCCTTCCCTGCAATATGGTTTTCATAAAGGGAAGTGGGATTTCTTTGCCACGGCAGATTATGTGCATGACCGCACGGGCATTGAAAATACAACATCATCCTTCAACGCCATCCATGACCTGAGCGAGCAGTATCACTTTCTGGGCCATCTGCGGTACACGGCGGATGAAGATACGCGTATCAGCTTTATTGCCGGTGTTTCCAACGCAGAATACCAGTTGCCCAACAACCCCGGCCAGCAAACCCAGTTTGCCATGCCCGCCTATTCTGGCAGCGATCTGGCGCAGCAGTTGAATGGCAGCGTGGACAGTGCGCATCTGGATGAACACCAAAAGCAGATTACAGATTTTGCCATTCTGGCGTTGCAGAAAGAGATGGGAGACTTCAGCCTGCAAAGCTCCGTGTTCTCCCGCTACAGCAGCCTGCGCTATTCGCCCGACTGGCTGGGAGATCTGGTTTACAACGGTATTGCGCAGCAGGCCGCGCGCTCGGTGTTTTCCATGGGCACGCAGCATGACGTCACATGGCGTGCTGCAAAAGATCACACCGTGCGCTTTGGTTTTCAGCTTTTTGTAGAACGCAACACCTCCAAATCCCTCTCCCGCGTGTTTGGGCAGGAAGGTGAGGATGCAGATGGCAACGCCACCTTTGGCACCACGCCCCTGAGCATTTACGATGGCAGCGGCAAAACCGGCACGGTGTACGGCCTGTATGCGCAGGATGAATGGCGACCGCTGAACAACCTGACCATCAATTACGGCCTGCGCTTTGATGGGGTGAGCGAATACACGGCGGAAAAACAGGTGAGCCCACGCCTGAACATTGTGTGGAAGCCGTGGAAAGGCGGTGTGATTCACGCCGGGTATTCACGCTACTTTACGCCCCCGCCGTTTGAGGTTGTCAGTTCTTCCTCGCTGTACAAATTTGCAGGCACCAGTGCCGCGCCCTCCGTTTACCAGAACAACAAGGTGCGGGCCGAGCGCGACCATTACTTTGATGCCGGTATTGAACAAACCATTCTGCCGGGCTGGCGTGTCTCGTTCGATGCCTATTACAAGCTGGCACATAACCTGATTGATGAAGGCCAGTTTGGTGCGCCCATCATCCTCAGCGGCTTTAACTATCGCCGTGGGCAGGTGAACGGGTATGAGGTCAGCACCTCTTATGATCGTGGCCCGCTTTCTTTGTACGGCAACTTTGCGTGGTCTCGCGCCATTGGCAAGGATATTACCAGCGCGCAGTTTAACATGAGCCCGGATGATCTGGCTTACATTCAGCACCGCTGGATCCATCTGGACCATGACCAGCGTTGGACGGCTTCTGCCGGGGCGGCGTATTCCTTCTTCCACAAAACGCGCTTTCCGCTGCGCCTGTCTGCCACCATGGTGTATGGCAGCGGGCTGCGGGCCGATGGCCTTGTGCCCAACGGTGTGGCGCTTACGCCTTATGCTACCGTCAACTTCTCTGCCGTGGAAACCATCCACAACACATTTGGCAGTGCATGGCCGGGGGATACGCAGTTCCGCATAGATGTGATCAATCTGGGGGACCACACCTACAAGCTGCGTGATGGTTCCGGCATTGGCGTGGGGGCCCCGCAATACGGGCTACGCCGCACCATTCTGGGCGGGATTTCCCAAGGTTTCTAACCACGTTACCGGCTGTGGCGCTGCCCACGCGCTACAGCCCCCACATGGGCATGGATTGATTTTACCGGCATTTTGCCCCAGAAAACGGCTCCAATACGAGGATATCCAGCCCGTGGAGGAGCCAGACCAATGGATATGACATGGGGCAACTTTCAGGCCATTGTTCAGCTTTCCGCCGGGTTGAATGTTGCCATTTTAAGTTTTGTGGATATCAGCCTGCCCGCCATTCAGGAACGGCGGAAGGTTTTTGCCAAGGCCCGGCAGGAGCTGGAGATCCACCGCAAGAACCCCCACAAGCGCACAGAAGCCGAAAAGGCAGACCACGCTGAAAACGTGGGAGACATTGACCGCCGCCTGTTTGACCTGTGGCGAGAAACCGCCGCCTTTGAACTGGTGGAAGATTCCCTTATGCGGCTTACAGGTGTTTCCGGCTTTATTGGCGCGGTGCTGAGCCTGACTTTGCTGTGGTATTCCGCCCTGCATTATGATGAAAAAATCTATCTGACCGGCCAGTTGTTGACTGCGGCCTCGTTCCTCTCATTGGCGGCGGCGTTTATTATCAACTGGATTACCGCCACACGCGCTGCAAAATATACCCAGCGCTGCAACACCCTGCGGCAGGAAATGGGCAAACGGCTGTGAACCTTTTTCATTCTGTGCGTTAAGATACTAAAAAACCCCCGGTGTGCTTATGCCACCGGGGGTTTTCCATGCACAAAGTGCAGGCTGGTGCCTAAAGTATGGCTCAGGCCTTGGCTTGTGCCGCAGCAACCTGACCCAAAGCAGCCTTGAGCTTTTCTTCTGCTTCTGGGGAAAGAGAGGTTTGCAGGATACGGGCATGGCCCTTGAACTGGCTGAGATCGGCCAGCACTTTTTCCGGCTGAGACTTACGAACCAGAATGAACAGCGCAGAGGTGTTGGGCGGAATGGTGTCGCTTAGCTGTTTGATAAAGCCATCATCAATTCCGTAATCAGAGAACTTGCCAGACAGCGCGCCCGCACCGGCGCCCACAGCACTCCCGATCAAAAAGCCAGCCAGCGGGTTCAGGCACAAAAGGCCAACCAACGCACCCCAGAAACCGCCGGAAAGCAGGCCCCAGGAAGCCCCGGCTTTTTCAAGGTTTACGCTTTGGTGCAAATGCACCTTGCCCTGTGCATCCCGCGTAACAACCACGGCATCTTCCAGATCCAGCAGGTATTCTTTCTGCAAGGCGCGGCATTCTGTCAGCACCTTGGCGGCATCATCAACGTGGTCAAAACCCAGAACAATCAGATCAGACATTCAAATCGGCTCCCTGCTTTATATCTTTCATGCCATCTGGCCTACGGGCGGCAAACGGCATGTACATTTGTATGTAGTCCTTTCAGGATATGGGAAGCCCACCCCACACATGCCAGTGGGCCATATTACGCAGGCAGCATAAAAATACAGAAATACCATTATAGAGTATTCGTATAAGACAACTAAATAACCATACCCCGCTCGGCCAATACAGGTACAGCATCCACCCGCTCACGCCCGAGTGACAATACGGACCATTATTGTCCGATTAGATCACGAAACTTCACAAATCATGCAGGATTTTTGATAACAAACCAATATTTTCTGCATAACAGACCGGCAACCAAGGCCCTTGCCGCATATCCGGGCCGGTTCGATAGTGAGCCTCATCAAACTTGTTCACAAAGGAGGTTCACCCATGAACACACTGCGCAAAGCGGCCCTTGCTGCCGTATGTGGCCTGGCTTTGGCTGCCGGGGTTGCACCTGCCCATGCTGCCAATGTTGGCGTGGCTTCTGTGCCGGAAGCACCTGTTGGCCCCGGCCCCACGGTAGATAACGCATCTGTAGGCAACATTGCCGGGCTGATGTACTACTGCTACGCCCACAACATTGATGATGATACAACGGTGCGCTCACTCGGCCGCTCCCTTGCAAAACGCAGCGATGTGAAAAGTGATGCCGCATACCCCGCCGGTGGCGCAGGGCAGCTGATGGTTGGCCCCGGCCAGATGATTGACCTGAACACTGTGGATGACAAAGACATCCGCACCGCAACCTGTGCCCATGCTGCCCAGCGTGGCATCCAGCTGGATGATGGCACCTTTATGCTGCCGCTGCAGGACTAATACAGAAAAAGGCGGCCACGCCCGCCACGCATTGCCACACCATATGGCTTAAGGCTGATGGCTGTGGCAGATGGTCTGTTTGTAAAAACCGCCCTTGCTTTGGGGGCGGTTTTTATTTTTTGAGCACATGGAAACTCTCTGCGCCCACGCGCCGTTGGCAGTATGCACCCCTTTTATAAAGACGGGAGGTTTTCATGACATTCCTGAACTCCGTCTCCAACGCCATTTCCAGCGTGGGAGACTTTGTAACTGCCGCATGGTTTAACAAATCCGGCCTGTTAAGCGCGCTAAACGAGGTTCTTGGCCCTGTTCCTGCCCCGGATCACCCCAGTAAGCTGGAACAGCGGGCAGAAGCCATGGGCATGATTTCCACCATCCGCCGGTGGCAGACCGCCCCCCACAGTCCTCCGGCATCTGAAGCAGAAGTACGCGGCTTTTTCCTACAGGAAGAGCTGGATTGGTTTTCTGAACAGACAGGGCTTTCCGATACCGCCACCATGCACATTATCCGCAGGCTTCTGCCCCGGTGCGTGCGCCTGCGTGCCCTGCATGATCCCTCTCTGTTTCCGCAAAGAAACCGCATTTCCCCGCAGGAACACACGCCCGCCGTATAATGTGCTCAACACTGTTAAGATAAGCATGGCAGAAGCTGCCGCTTGGCTATTCTGCCATGTTTTTTAGAAAATTATTTAACTTATTTTCCCTTTACTTCCTTTTCCCTGCGTGAATATCCACACTTTCGAACAGGGGAAGGATTATGTTGGATTTACAGAGCATTTTCAAAAACAAGATATTTATTTTTATTATATCTTTATGCAGTATTTTTTATATTTTTTCTTACCTGATCCTCCCCTTCTCCACTGCCGATACAACATTTTACGCACTTATTGGCCGGGGGCTGCTGCAAGACCATATGCTGCCTTACCAGTATGTGTTCGATCATAAACCCTTTGGTATTTATGTGCTGTATGGTGTGTGGGATGCGCTTACAGCCCAGTTACCTGTTGGCAAGTTTACGGTGCTGGCCCTGCTCTCTCTTGCTGCATTTGCAGCCATGGCCCGCAGTATATGGCACACACGCTGGCTATGGGTTTTTGCGGCACTCGCGCTGCTGGGCGCGCCATTTGAGCTGCTGGCCGGAAATACAGAAACACTTCTGATCACAACAGAACTGGCCGTACTCTGGCTGGCCCGCAAAGGCATACTTGCCACCATTCAGCCCGCACCCCGCATTTTATGGCTTCTGGCTGCCGGGGTTATGTTTGGCCTTACGGTGAACATAAATTATCTGGAAGGTATTTGCCTGTTTCTGCCTGTATGTTTTTTATTACTGGCAAATACACGCCCGGCTTTAAATATAATTTTGTTTGCTATTGGCACCTGTGGCGGTTTGGCTGCGTTGTTTACGCCATATTTTATACAGGGGCATCATGCGCTGGCTGATTACTTTGCGCTGCAGCATCAGTTTTTACATGCTTACAGCGGCAAACTTTCAAAACGCATAAAGGCTGTTCTGCTGCTGGCCGCTTATCTGGCCGTTTTTTCACCTATTCTCATCAAATGGTTCGGGCAGAAATCCATACTTAAAACAGCCCCAACACCGGATACCACATTGCTTACGCTGTGGTTTATCTCCTCGGTGCCTGCGGCTTTGCTTTCTGGCCACGCATTCAGCCATTATTCGGGGCTGTGGTTTGCGCCCCTCAGCATCATGCTGGTGCTATTGGCACAACAGAAAGGTACGTTGCCAATAGGCGCACTGGCTCCTGCTTGCGCGCTCACGCTTTTTTCCGGGGGGCAGGAAATACGTGCTAATCTGGCGCTGCACCAGAACTTAGAAAAAATAGATTACGCCCAGATTGCCAATATGGCTGCCGGGCAAAAGGTGCTGAATATCCGGGCCCATCATGCCCATTTTTACATGGCAAACCTGATAAGCGCAGACCGTTACCTGTTTCGGGATCATATAGACATTATTTTCAAAAAACAGGCCGTACAGCATTATCTGGATGATCTGGCACAGCACCCTGCTTTTGTTATGCTGCCCTATGCCGGATGCCAGACGGGCGCCATAGAACAGCCAGTCTGCGCTGTTTTACAAAACCATTATCAGCAGGTGTACGCTGTGCGCACGGTACATAAAAAGACGCGCCACAAAATAGACGCATCTGATCTTTCGTTCGAACTCTATAAGCTCCAGAACTAACGCTTACGCGTCTATCAGTTCCCGCAGTTCCCAACGGTCATCTGCCTCTGGCTCCAAGCTTAGCGGAATGGCGTTGGGCAGGCGCACATTGGCAGGCAAAGACATAGCGGCGCGCAAAGCACGGAACAGCGCCCCATGTGCCACAATCAGCGGCCGACCGGGAGCCTGTGTGGCCCGGTTTACGGCATCTGTAGCGCGCTGGCGCAGGGCAGCAAATGTTTCTGCCCCCGGTGGGGTGTACTCACCGGCAATCCAGCTATTATACCAATCCCCTATCGGCTGGCCTTCCTGCTCACCAAAGCAGACTTCCTCCAGCCCCGTATCCACATCCAGCGGCAAGGCTGGCAGGCCGTGGGTGATAAGCGCATCACGCACAATGGTGGCAGTGCGCAAAGCACGCTCCAGCGGAGAGCACACAATGCGCGTTACCCCATTTTCTCCTGCGGCACGCAGGGCAACCTCAAGCAGCTTTCCCGCCGCCACAGCTTGGTCAATGCCGGTTTCATTCAAGGGCACATCGGTGCGCCCCTGAGAAAGACCAGCCCGGTTCCAGTCTGTCTGGCCATGGCGCAAATACCAGTATGGGCGGGGGAAAAGCGTGCTCATAGGGCCTCGGATCAATCGAACAGGGAGGAAACGGAGCTTTCATCCGCCACAGCATGAATGGCGCGTGCCAGCAGGCCGGAAATGGTGATCTGGCGGATATTGCGCGCAGCCATAACTTTTTCCGTGGCGCGGATGCTGTCTGTCAGTGTCAGCATTTCGATAGGCGAATCGGCAATGCGTTCCACGGCCTGCCCTGTCAGCACACCATGTGTCACGTATGCGCCCACAGATGCAGCACCCTGCTCGGCAATGGCACGGGCTGCGTTGCACAGTGAACCACCGCTATCCACAATATCATCTACCAGCAGGCAGTGGCGGCCGCGCACATCACCAATCACGTTCATCACTTCGGAAACGCCTGCGCGTTCACGCCGTTTGTCAATAATGGCCAGATCCGTGTTCAGGCGCTGGGCCAGCTGGCGGGCACGCACCACACCACCCACATCGGGGGAGACGATCATCAGATCACGGTCTCCGTAGTGGGAGCGAATGTCGCGCACAAACAGCGGTGCGGCGTACAGATTGTCCACCGGGATATCAAAGAAACCCTGAATTTGCATGGCGTGCAGATCCAGCGTGAGCACGCGGCTGGCACCGGCTTCTACCAGCAGATTCGCAACCAGCTTGGCGCTGATAGGCGTACGCGGGCCGGATTTACGATCCTGCCGGGCATAACCAAAATAGGGCATCACTGCGGTAATACGCTTGGCCGAACCACGGCGCAGCGCATCCAGCATGATCAGCAGTTCCATCAGGTTATCATTGGTGGGGGTGCAGGTGCTCTGGATAACGAACACGTCCTCACCACGTACATTTTCGTGGATTTCTACAAACACCTCCATGTCCGCAAAGCGGCGCACGGTGGCGTTGCAGAGGGGGAGGTTCAGCTCCGCGGCAACGGCTTCGGCAAGTGGGAGGTTGCTGTTACAGGCGACGATTTTCATGACAAGGACGGTTCCCGGCCTTAGGTGTGGAACGAAAAAAGGGCTCTCCGGCGGGCCGGGTGTAGCAACCACGGGGCCTGTTGTCATCTCTGTGGAGTGTTTTCCTGCCAATCGTTGCGGAAATAACGCGCTGCTTTGGGCCCAGATGGGCCTGTGTGGCGGGTTATAATGGCAGCATAAAAAGCATGCCAACCTTGCACAAACAGGCAGGGTTCTCTATCGCGTTAAACACCATGAACAGCACGCCCACCTTGCCGGATACGCAGGAAGAACGCGCCGTAAAAAAACAGCCCCCTCTTTCGGCTGCGCCGCAGCACGCCCCGCAGCCAAAGGGCCAACCTGTGCTGCATTTGGTGCCAGAACGTGGTTTTTCCTACTTTGTGCATGCCGCGCAGGATTTTGCGCGCGGCTTCCGCCATGCGCGGCTGGGGCTTACACTGGCCTGGCTGGATATTCGGCTGCGGTATCGTGGCTCCATTCTCGGGCCGTTCTGGCTTACGGCCACTACCGCCATTATGGTGGCGGCCATGGGCGTGCTGTATGCGTATCTGCTCAACACGGATGTGCACACCTATCTGCCCTTCCTTACCCTTTCTCTGGTGTTATGGGGCTTTGTAGGCGGCACCATGCAGGAAGGCTGCGGCACCTTCACGGGGGCGGCGCGGCTTATTCATGCCGCCCGCATGCCGTATTCCCTGCACGTGCTGCGTGTGGCTGTGCGCAACATTTTGGTGTTTGCGCATAACGTGCCCGTGGTGGCTGGGGTGTTTTTGTGGTTTCACGTCTCGCCCAAATGGTCATGGACTGTGCTGCCCGCCACGGGCCTGTGGCTGGTAGACTGCTTTTTTGCCGTGCTTTTGCTGGGCATTCTGGGCGCGCGCTTTAGGGATGTGCCCCCCATTGTGGCCAGCCTGACGCAGGTGATGTTCTTTGTGACGCCCATTTTGTGGTCCCCCCAGTTAATGACAACCGGGCAGGCATGGCTGTTGCTGGACCCCTTCTACCCGCTGATTGAAATTCTGCGCGCACCCTTTACGGGGGATGTGATGCAAACCACCGTATGGCCTGCGGCCCTTGGGTGGTCTGCCGTGCTGATTGTTGCAACCTTCTGCCTGTTCGCCCGTATGCGCACACGGCTGGCATACTGGGTGTAAGGCGCATGACGGATATTGCAGTTGAAAACCTGCAAATCACCTTTCCGCTGTATCATGGCAATGCCCGCAGCCTGCGCAAATCGCTCAGCAAAACGCTGGGCCGCACGCTCAACACGCGCTTCATGCACGATAACCGAGACCGCGTGGTGGTGCAGGCGCTTAAAGGGGTCAGCTTTACCCTGCAACCGGGAGACAGGCTGGGCCTTGTAGGCGGCAATGGTGCAGGCAAAACCACGCTGTTGCGCGCATTGGCCGGTATTTATGAACCCGTAGGCGGCAGTGTGACAGTGCGCGGTAGCATTGGCACGTTGCTAGACCCCGCACTGGGCATGAACATGGACCTGACCGGGCGGGAGAACATTCGCCTACGCGGCATGTTCTCTGGCCTGAGCACGGAACAGACAGCACAGGTTGAAGCTGATGTGGAAAGCTTTGCCAGCCTTGGCGCGTTTATGGACCTGCCCGTAAACACCTATAGTTCGGGCATGATGGTGCGCCTTTCCTTTGGGCTGGCCACGGCTATCATGCCCGATGTGCTGCTGATGGATGAATGGTTTATGGCGGGGGATGCCTCCTTCCGTAACCGTGCCCGCGCCCGGCTTGAAAACCTTGTCTCCCGCGCCGATATTCTGGTGCTCTCCAGCCATATGGCGGATGTGATGGCCGATTGGTGCAACCGCCTGATCTGGCTGGATCAGGGGCAGGTGCGGATGGATGGCCCTACCGAGCAAGTGCTGGAGGCATATTTAGGCCGCCCGCTGGAGCGCAAAGCAGACGAAGAAAAGCCGGAAGACGCACCCCCAGCCCCCTAACCCCGGCGCTTGGGGCACATTATTCGGGCTTGCACGCCTTTCAGGGCAGATGTTCCGTGTTCTCCCTGTTCGCAGGGGGCACAAGTCATGACATACTCAACGCACACACCGGCACGCGCGCAGCACAGCCCACACGGAGCATGAATGAACCGGCCCTCCCCGCCTGGCGGACGTCACAAGGCCTGCTTTACCACCGGCAGCATCATGCGCCACGTGCTGGTTATGGCTGGCACCGGGGCCATTGGCCTTATGGCGGTGTTTGCGGTGGATATGCTCAATATGGTGTATATCAGCCACCTGGGTAACACGGCCCTTACGGCGGCCATTGGCTTTGCCGGGGCTGTTATTGGCTTGCAGATTGCCGTTTCCATCGGGCTGACCATTGGCATAAGTGCCGCCACTGCGCGTGAAATTGGCGCAGGCCGCGCGGATGAAGCACGGGGCATTGCCTCCTCCGCCCTTACCGTCATGATCGGGCTGGCAACGGTGCTGGGTGTGGGCACCATGATATTTGCCCACCCCATTCTGGAACTGTTTGGCGCGCGCGGTGAGGCCTTGGCCAACGCCACCACCTTCCTGCGCACCGTCAGCCCCGCATTGCCGCTTATTTGCGCGGGCATGGGGTCCTCCTCCCTCATGCGTGTGGTGGGGGATGCCAAGGGCTCCATGCACATTACGTTGCTGGGTGCCGTTGTGGCTGCGGTGCTGGACCCGCTGTTTATTTTTGGGCTGCATGAAGGGCTTACCGGAGCGGCCATTAGCACTGTGCTTTCACGCACCGTTGTGGCCACAGTGGGCCTGCGGGGCGCATTGCGGCACGATATGCTGGCCATGCCGCAGCTCCACCGTATTCTGCCAGACACCAAGCGCGTGGCCTCGGTGGCTTTTCCGGCCATTCTCACCAATCTGGCCACACCTGTTGGGGGGGTGTACGTTACGCAGGCCATGGCGCGCTTTGGGCTGGCCGCTGTTGCGGGGCAAGCTTCTATCGAGCGCACGGTGCCCGTGCTGTTTGCGCTGGTTTTTGCGCTTACCGGCTCAGTTGGCCCCATTATGGGGCAAAACATCGGGGCCGGGCAGTGTGACCGTGTGCGTGAAACACTGCGCGCCGCCCTTAAACTGGTTATTCTGAGCGTAGGGGCCACATGGGTTTTCCTGTTCTGTGTGCAGAACGGGGTTGTGGCCATGTATAATGCGCAGGGTGATGCCGCAGCCCTTATCCATCTGTTCTGCACATGGACAATCGGCAGTTACCTGTTTGTGGGTATGCTGTTTGTGGCCAACGCCGCCTTTAATAACCTTGGTTTTCCGCTGTATTCCACTGCCTTTAACTGGGGGCGGGCCACGCTGGGCACCATTCCGTTTGTCATGATGGGTGCACGCTTTGGCCCGCTTGGCGTGCAGGCCGGGCAAGCGCTGGGGGCAGTGGTGTTTGGGTCCTTCGCGGTCTTGACGGCGTTCCGTGTGACACAAACATTAGAAGTCTCTCCCGCACAGCATCCTCTGGCAGCGGGAGTGCGGAGCAGCACGCCGGTTTCCGATGTTCCCACCACCAGCGCAGAAGCTGCCATGGCGGAACTGGATGAACTGGAAAGTGCCTCTGAACTATGTGAGGAAGACAGGAAGACCAACCATGTCTAAGCTGACAACTGAAGAACGCAACGCTCTGCCGGATGATGCCTTTGCCCTGCCCGGCCGCCGCTACCCCATACCCGATGCCACCCACGCGCGTGATGCGCTGGCCCGTGCCAGTGAAATGCTGCACCGGGGTAACCTCACGCAGGAAGAATATGATACCATCCACGCCAAGGCGGAGGATGTTCTGCGCCGTGAACGGATGTAGTTTTTAAACCCATATGCTAAACCGCCTTTATGCCCGCGTTTTGCGGCACGCTGCCAGCCCCTACGCACCTTTATGGCTGGCGGCGCTGGCTTTTGCAGAAGCCAGCTTTTTTCCCCTCCCGCCAGAAACGCTGCTGGTGCCCATGGTGCTGGCGCATAGGCAAAAGGCATGGGTTTATGCGGCCATCTGCACCATTGCCAGTGTGGCCGGGGGGCTTTTGGGCTGGCTGATTGGCGCGGCTTTGCTAGATACAGTGGCCCGCCCGATTGTGCATTTTTACCACGCCGAGGGCACGCTGCTGACCTTGCAGGAAAAATTCCGCCAATGGGGGGTGTGGATTATTCTGCTCAAGGGGCTTACGCCCATTCCCTACAAGTTTGTGACTATTGCCAGCGGCATGGCGCATTTTGCCATTCTGCCCTTTATGCTGGCCAGCCTTGTTACGCGCGGCGTGCGGTTTATGCTGGTGGCCGGGCTTTTGTGGCGCTTTGGGGCGCCTATTCAGGATTTTCTGGAAAAACGTCTGCCGCTAGTGGCCGGGGCTTTTGCCGTGGTGTTTTTAGGCGGCATTATTGCGCTGAAATATCTGTAAATCTGGCACCTGCATTTAGGCCCACGCGGGGCAGAACCTCTGCCCTGTGGCTTGTGCCCTGCCCGATTGCGGCGCAAAATGGCAGCCAGATTTTGAACGTCTTGCTTGACTGATAACCGGGAGAAAAAACGCGGATGCCAACCCAGATAGCTGTGATTACAGGCGCAGGCGCCGGTATTGGCCGCGCGGCGGCACGTGCGCTGGGCCGCGCCGGGTTTGATATTGCCCTGCTGGGCCGCAATGAAGACCGGCTGAAGGAAACAGCAGAAAATCTGGCCAAGCACTCTGTGCGGTCATTGGTGATTCCGCTGGATGTTTCAGATGCCAAAGCCGTGCAGGATGCGGCGGAACGTATTGAAACAGAACTTGGCCCCATTTCAGTGTGGGCCAACTGCGCCGGGGCCACGGTGGTTGGGCAGGTGGCTGCCCTTTCTGCCGATGATATCCGCCGTGCTACGGAAGTAACCTATCTGGGCAGCGTAAACGGCACATTGGCCGCACTTGGCGTTATGCGCCGGCGTGGGCAAGGGGCTATTATCAATCTGGATCTGGCCCCCAACCTGCGCGGCATGCCGCTGCAGGCTGCTGAAAACGGGGCACGCTCTGCCCTGCGTGGCTTTTGTGAAAGCCTGCGGCCAGAACTGCTGCACGATGCCGATAATATCCGCGTGGTCATGGTGGATCTGCCCGCCATCAACACCCCCCATTATGGCTGGACACGCAACCTCACAGGCAAGCGCCTCAAACCCGTTGGCCCGGTGTATGAACCCGAAGTAGCGGCAGAAGCCATTTGCCGTGCGGCCTTTAGCACCAGCCGCTCTATTTCCATTGGGGCCACCAACAGCTTTGCCGCCCTGTGGCACATGGTTGCCCCCGGCTGCCGTGAAGCCCGCATGGCAGAAAAAGGCTACAAGGCCCAGATGGAGCATGATTGGGCAGAAGGCCCGCAGCCGGATGATTTATACAAATCCGTGCCCGGTTCCTTTGGGGCGCAGGGGCCGTTTGATGAACACTCCCGCAGGCTGGACAGCCCGCTCACCTTCTTTGTGCCCAGCAGCTTGCGGGCCGGTATTTTTGGCGCATTAACAGCCATGGGGCTAACCGCCCTGATGGCGCATATCCGCAACTGCCGGAAATCCTGAAGGACACGTGCCATCCTGTTCAGCATATTTTTCATGCTGAATGGGGTGGTGTTTTCTACCTCGCCTTACGGCATCTCACGCAATGCGCTCTTGCAACCGGCATAAGGCCAGAACGTGCTGAGCGCATGGCGTAGAGTGGCAAGGCCACCACGCATCCGTGCCTGTGCCCGGATGCGCTACACCTAAAAACCTAGTTTAAACGCCCGCGCGGTTTGGCAGGCTGCTGGCGCATTTGCTGATGCATGTGCAGCCCGTGCATCAGGCGGTCTGCATCTGTTGGTGGCAGCACAAGCCCAACCGGGCCAAAGGCCGGGTGCTGAAAGGCCAGAACAGATCCATCCGTGCTGGCTTCGGGCTGGAGCGCCCATTTGGTGCGGGTAACGGGTGTAAAGGTAGCCCCTTCTATGGGCGGCAATTCCTTGCCTTCCAGCATCGTTTCCCGACACTGGCCCAAAACCTGAATCAGCCGTGTGAGGTCTTCCACCGTAAGCGCAATATCTACAGCAGGCTGGTCTTCCTGCTCTAGCACCTTAAGATGAACTTCTGTGTGGTCTGCTGAAAGAGACAGATCAAGCTTGGAAGACATAAAACCTCCTACACCCAGCCAGACCGGAACAGGCTTGCACCCTCCGGCCCGCTGAAAAAACTGATGCTGATATAAGGTGGCAAACCCCCTTAAACCAGAGCGCCGCCCCACACCCACCATGCGGCATGTGCATCTGCCAACCTGTCTGCTGCTTCCCGCGCGGCTTCAACAGTGGGGAAAACGCCAAAACATGTGGCGCCAGAACCGCTCATACGGGCCAACTGACAGTCTGGCTGCGCCGCAATATCGGCCAACACCTTTTTAACCGGCGGGCATACGCTGCATGCCGGGGCTTCCAGGCTGTTTTCCTGCGCCTTAAGGGTGGCCACCATAGCGGCACTATTGGGCCAGCTTTGTGGTAAATCCGCCCGCGGCACAAAATCGCCGGTTCTTTTGCGGAACACATCCGGGGTGGAAACAGCCTGCCCGCAATTAACCAGCACAAGGCCACACTCTGGCAAACGCGGTGCGGGGGTCAGGGTTTCCCCAATACCTTCCATCCGCACGGTTTGGCTGAGCAAGCACACGGGCACATCGGCCCCCAGTGTTTCTGCCACGCGGAACAAGGTGGGTTCATCCACCTGCGTGTTCCATGCCCGGTTTAGCAGGCGTAGGGCCGCGGCCGCATCTGCCGAACCTCCGCCAATGCCAGAAGCCACGGGCAGGTTTTTTTCCAGCACAAGGCAACCACCCTGCACATTGGCCTGTGGCCCGGTCAGATCACGCAGCACGGCGGCGGCTTTCATCACCAGATTATCGGCACCTGCGGCATCTGCACCAAGGGCGCGGCCAAAGCGCCCCTCCAGCTTAAGGTGCAGCGGTTGTGTGCCCGGCTCATAATGCAGCACATCTCCTGCACCGGCAAACACCACAAGGCTATCAAGCAGGTGGTATCCATCTGGCCGGCGGCCAGTAACGTGCAAATACAGATTGATTTTTGCTGGTGCGATTTCTGTCAGGGTTGTGGTTGCAACATCCAGAACATCAACTGTCATGGCGTGTGTGTTCCTTTATCCTGCGGCGCAGCTTTGGCGGGGGCGGCCTGATCTGCCTTTTTCACATCCGGCTCCACACCTGCACGCTTGAGCGCAGCACGTATCAATACTTCATCCGACGGAATGGGGTGCAGCCCCAAAGCCACGTTCCACTGATCTATGGCTTCGGTCTTGCGGCCCTGCCGCCAATAAACCTCGCCCAGATGATAATTCACTTCCGGGTCTTCGGGAGTTTTTTCTGCGGCTTTTTCTAAAAGCTCCAGCGCTTCGTTCAGGTCTCCGCGCTCAGCACGCACCCAGCCTAGGCTGTCTGTAATAGCGGCATCATCGGGGGAAAGCTGGTGCGCCTTGCGCAAAAGCTTTTCGGCTTCTGGCAGGTTTTCATGCCGTTCCACCATGGAGTAGCCCAGAAAGTTCAGCAGCATGGATTCGTCTGGCGCATAGGCCAGTGCGGCACGGGCATCATCCCGCGCGTGGGGCCAATCTCCCATTTCATGGTACACCATGGCGCGCAGGAAAAGCAGCGTCCAATCCACATCCTTCTGGGCGGTGGCAAGGTCTATGGCCTTGGTATAGGCGGCTATCGCACCCTTCCAGTCTTTCTGCTGCACCAGCGCATTGCCCAAGGCACGCTGAAGCAGAATCTGATCGGGCAACTGGGCCACAAGCGGACGCAACAGGCTGACAGCCTCGGTAGCCTGATCGGGCGTGGAATCCAGCACAGCCAACCGCAACCGCGCCACGGGGGACATGGGGTCAGACTGCGGCACGCGCAGCAATGTTTCTCGCGCAGCGGCCCCGTGGTCTTCATCAATCTGGATTTCGGCCAGCATCAGCCGGGCTTCGGCCAATGTGGGGTCCATGGCCAAGGCAAAGCCCAGCATCAGGCGGGCGGCCTCGTTAAACTGGTAGAGGTTGGCATCATTCCCCACCATGCCGCCGGTGGCTGCGGCCTGCTGGGCCTGCTCCCGCCCCTGCTGGCGCAGCAAAAACGCCGTAAGAATATAAGCACGCGCAATCCCGCCACGTGCCGATGTAACCGGAAAGTGCGAAATTGTGGCCTGAAGCTGCGGGCCAGCCAGCAGCAGAACCGGATCATCTCCTTCCAGCTTGCGCAGCTCGGCGCGGGCTTTTTCCTTCTGCCCGTGCTCCCACAACCATGCGGCGTAGGAACGGGTGAGCAGCAGATCACCCCCCGGCATGATCTTGCGCGTTTCATCAAAAAGCTGGCCTGCGCGGTCTGTCTGGCCGGCCACCTGTGCAATCAGAGCGGCGTGCAGCGTGTAAAACGGCACCAGCACGGATTTCTGAATATGGGTCAGGCTTTCCACGGCTTCATTGGCATGGCCCTGCGCCTGCTCACACCATGCCAGAAGCAGCGGCATGATAAGATGTGTCAGCGGGTCTGTGCGGGCCTGATGGTAATAGGTCAGCGCCTCGCCCCACTCACCGCGCACGGCGGCATCGTTCCCCAGCACAAGGGCGGAAATCACGCTCTGCGCGCCGGGCAGCTTATCCAGCTTGTGGGCCAGCAGCACGGCATCGGCATCCCCCGCCATCACGCTGCGCACAAAGGCCTGTTTCAGCAGTTCCATATTCTGCGGATCTGCGGCTGCGGCCTGGCGGAAAGAGCGCGCGGCCTGAAGGTCATCCCCCCTGCGCACGGCAATGACGGCGCTTAAAAACGCCCCCGAATCGACATGCCCGACAGGCGCATGCATAACCGCAGTATCTGCTTTGGGTTCGGCCCCTTTAAGGGCTGCGCCAGATGTATCGGGCTGGGCCGCATACAGCGGAGAAGCCAGCACAGTGGCGGAAAGCAGCATGAAAACCGTAGGCAGAAGGCGACAAAACAGCATAAGAACCCTATCTACAGGATACGGTGGCAACCGGGCAGGCCGCCCACGGATGCACCGCCCCTTCTGGCAGAGCGGAAAGGAACGACATGAACGACTGGTTTTGTCTAACGCGCCCGCGCCAAACCACCAAACCGTCCGCTTTGTGATACGGTTTATATGATGGAAGCTGCTCTGTCTCTCCTGCGCCTTTATACCGAATGGGGCGTGGATGTTGCTGTAACCGATACCCCGGCCGATCATCGGCACGCGGGGGCCGGGCTTGTGTTGCCTCCGCTACGGGGCAAAACGCCCCAGCAGACACCCCCATACATACCCCCGCAGCCCGGAACCGGCAGAACACCAGCGCCTGCCGCGATTACGCAAAACCAACTACAGCAACCGCCTGCCCCCACCAGCTTTGCTGATACAGTGGAACAGGCACAGCGCCTTGCCGCAGCCGCCAACACGCCAGAAGAGCTGTTTCAGGCCATGGATTCCTTTACGGCATGCCCGTTGCGCGGCGCTGCCATGCACACCCTTATGCCCTCTGGCCCCCGCAACGCCCCCCTGATGCTGATTGGGGAAGCCCCAGATGAGGATGAAGACAGAAGCGGGCAGGTTTTTGCGGGCCTATGCGGCACCCTGCTGGATACCATGCTGGCCCCCTTGCCGTTGGAACGCAGCCAACTGGCCCTTGCCACAGCCCTGCCTTGGCGGCCCGCAGGTGGCACCCCCCCAACAGAAATGGACCAGCGCATCTGCCGCCCCTTTTTAGAGCGCGCCATAACTTTGTTTGCACCCAAGCGGCTGCTGCTATGTGGGCGGCTTCCTGCCCGAATGCTGCTTGGCAAAACCACGGATCTGCCCCGCCGCAACTGGCAGGACATCACCCTGCCGGGCCTGCCCCCGCTGCCCGTTATGTGTATGCGCCACCCGCTCCAGCTCCGGGCCAGCCCCTCCGCACGGCGTGAAATATGGACAACACTGATGACGGTGATGGATACCCTGCGCCAAAACAGCCAAAGCATGTAATCAGCGCGCGCATGTAAGTGTAAACGGCGTGCCAGATGTTACAGAATATGTCAGCAAGAAATACAGTCCCCAAACCGTGGGAATACCTGCACAAATCATAGAAATTATTCCGCCTTGACCAGCGATTCACCGCTGGGAATGCAACAATTTTTGAAGAACCTTTCCCTTTTCTTACAGATAGGAAACTTGCCTTTTGGGCTGGAAGGGCCTAGACCCCGCCAGCCATGCGAGCGATAGGTCAAATTCCTCATCAGATCGCGGCAAAAGCCATTCTGGCTGGTGCCGCCCTTTTGGCCAGCGCTTCCGTCGTTGTGACGAGAGCCCATGCCAAGCCCCCGGAAGCCGGGCCCGAACCGTACAGCGAAGAGCTGGCTATGGTTCTGCCACGCCAGGCTTTCCCTGAAGGTGATGATGTTACACTTCCAAAACCTCTTCCTCCTGAAGTTGCCACTCAGGTGCGCGCCATCCTGCGCCTACAGCAGCAGGGTGCGTTCACAGAAGCCATCAGCAGCACCACGCATCTGACAGATGCCACCCTGCTGGGTGAGCTACAGGCAGACCGTTACCTGAACCCGAATTACCACCCCAATGCGACCGAGCTGCGGAACTGGCTGAAACAATACACCAGCTATGCCGATGCCCCGGCCATATGGGCACGCCTTGCCGCGCTGCCTGAACGGGGTGGCCCGCTGCCACCTGCCCCACCGGCAGACCATCTGGCCCCAGCCCATGCCGCCCTTGCGGCTGGCCCACTGGCGCAGGAATTCACCCGTAACCCCCTGCTGGACCGCACCTTGCGCGAACGCACCACATGGGGGCTGAAGGGCGTGCACAGTGCGTTGCACCTTATCAGCATTACACCGGGCATGACGCCCGCCTACGCGGCCCAGCTACAGGCTGAAACCGCACAGGCCATGTTGGTTTCCGGTGAAACGGATATGGCGCTGGATATTGGCCGCACGGCCGTAAACATCTCGCGCGAGCGCAATGCGCTGGCCAGCTACATTACCGGGCTGGCCCTGTGGCAAAAGCAGGCTTACGCCGAGGCTATTCCGTTTTTTGAAAAAGCCTCCCACGCCCCGCGCGCCATGCCGGAAATGCGGGCCGCCTGCGCCTTCTGGGCCGCACGTGGGCACGAAAAAACCGGCAACATCCATGCGCAGCACATCTGGCTCCAGCATGCAGCGGCTTTTCCGCGTAGCTTCTATGGGCTTCTGGCCTATCGTATGCTGCGGCCAGCTCCGGCAGACCATGCGGCCTCCAGCACCCATACACGCCCTGTTGGCTTCAAACCGTTAGAAGACAGCCCCGCTCCAGATAACGGCGCGTCCTCTGCCCCGGTGCTGACGGAAATTGATATTGAAGCCGTAGGCGCCACAGATGTGGGCCGCCGCGTGTTTGCCCTGCTACAGGTTGGTGAGCCGGAAATGGCCGAAAACGCTATCCGCCGCGCATGGCCAGACCTGCGAGACGTCACACTGGCACGGGCCTTTCAGCTTGTGGCGCAAACAGCCGGGCTGCATGATCTGGCCACAGAAATGGCCGATGCCCTGAACACCCATGCCGCAACAGCACAGAACGCAGAGGATACCCCCCTGCCCCTGCTGCGCCCCCGGCACGGCTTTACCATGGACCCCGCCCTTGTTTACGCGCTGGCCCGTGTGGAATCGAACTTTGACCCACGCGCTGTTTCCGGCGCAGGAGCCCATGGGCTGATGCAGATCCGCCCGCTTACGGCTGATTTTGTTACCAGTGAGTCCCCCACCAATATCAACCACCACTTTGTGCATTCTGCAGAAGCCCTGCATGACCCCAGCATCAATCTGGAAATCGGGCAGCGCTATGTGCAGTATCTGGCCGGGCTAACACGCCAGACCAGCCACACAGAGGCACGTGGTGGAGATATCATCCGCCTGCTGGCCAGCTACAATGCAGGGCCTTCTGCCCTTGCACATTGGGAAAGCGCCACCGGCCCGGCAGCCAATGACCCGCTGCTGTTCATGGAACTGCTGCCCAACACGGAAACGCGGGATTACGTGCACCACACCCTCGCCTATCTGTGGATGTATGCCGCCAAGATGAAGCTGCCCACACCCTCCCTTACAGCCTTGGCCCAAAGCACGTGGCCAGACTTTGAGGATGAAAAGGCACTGGCACATACGCTGAACACCCGCACCCTTCACTAAGGGTCTGCGGCGCAGGTTCAGCCGGCTTATCGCATACAAAAAGGGGCGCAGTTTTAACCGGCTGCGCCCCTTTTTTTGTGGCCTGTGGGCAGGCCAAACGCCTGCCCCGTGTAGCTTTGTTCAGTTTTCCGCCAGAGGCTGCCTGCTGGCCCGCACGCGGGAAACACGGCGGCCTTCCATTTCCAGCACCTCGAACAACCAGCCCTCGTAAGCCACCTTGTCACCCACTGCTGGCACACGGCGCAGAAGGGCCAGAATAAGCCCACCCAACGTATGATAGCTGCCTTCTTCGGGCAGGGTTTTCAGGGCCAGACGGTCCTTCACTTCATCGGCGGATTCCGTGCCATCCAGCATCAGCACGGCATCTGGGGCCGGTTCTGTATGCAGGCGCGTGAGTTTTTGAGGCTCGTGCGAGGTTTCACCCACAATGGCGTCAAACAGGTCAGACGCCGTGACAATGCCTTCAAACGCCCCGTATTCATCAAACACAAAGGCCATGCCCAGCGGGATGCTCCGCATGCGTTCCAGCATATCCAGCGCGGAAATACTGTCTGGCACCACCACCATCGGGCGCAAACCGGCCTCTATGGAAGCCGGCATGCCGTCCAGAACACGGTCCAGCATATCCTTGGCCAGAACCACGCCTACCGGGTTATCCACCCCACCTTCGCACACCACAAGGCGCGCATAAGTGGTTTGCTTGAGCGCCTGCACCAGCGCTTCGCGCCCGGCATGGCGATCTATCCACACCAGCTCGTTTCTGGGGGTCATGATGGCACGCACGGGTCTGTCCGCCAGACGCAGCAGACGTTCGATCATGGTGCGTTCTTCATGCTCCAGAACGCCCAAGCGTGCGCCTTCGGCAATGTAGGCTTTCAGCTCTTCTTCCGTCAGCGTCTGGTTTACGGCATCTGCCGCGCCCATCAGCCGCAGCACGATGTTGGAAGATTGGCGCAGCAGCCACACCACAGGGCGGGTAGCATTGGCCAGAAGTTCCAGCGGCATGGCCAGACGGGCCGCCACTCTTTCTGGCTCACGCAGGGCCAGCTGCTTGGGCACAAGCTCACCCAGCACCAGCATGATGGCCGTAATCAGCACCACCACCACAATCATGGAAAGCTGGGGCGCAATGGGTTTAATGGCCGGAATACGCTCCAGCATGGGGGTAAGGTGCGCTTCTATCTGCACCCCACCAAATGTGCCTTCCAGAATGGAAACCAGTGTCATGCCCACCTGCACCGTGGGCAGGAAGATTTGGGGGTCTTCCGCTAGGCGCATGGCCCGTTCGGCCCCGCGCACGCCTTGTTCCTGCAACATGGCCAAACGGGGAATACGCACGGAAATAAGCGCAAGTTCCCCCATGGCGAACACGGCGTTCAGCAACACCAGAAAGAAAATGACAAGAATGGAAAGTGCCATGAAAAACGATATGCCCTCTGTGTAGGGTACCCGCGTGGCGGGTTTCTGGCGGGCAGAATAGGGGATGATTTCCCCCAAAGCCACAGCTGGGCCATACGGGAACGCTGATTGCCTTATGCGGCAACCGTATGCCTGCCTTCCAGATAAAGCGGACCAATTCGGTATGTTTTGAAGGGGAAAGACAAAAAAAGAGCGGCCCCTTGCGGGAACCGCCCCTTTTTAAAACCCGATTCGGAAGGCCCGATCAGTCTGCCGCAGTGGCTTCTACTGCTGGCTTTGCTGCCGGGGCATCGTTCGCGCCTTCGGCTGTGCGAATCACCTTCACACGTGGGGCCTTTGCAGGCTTGCGTGCTGCAATGGCTTCCATCTGTTCTTCCACCTGTTTGGAGAAGACGTACTGGGCCGGGCGCTGGTTGGCCAGCGAGATTTCCGGGGCCATTGGCTTTTCTGTTTCCGGGCCAAACAGCGCCACTTTGGCAATGTGCCAAGGCCGACGCACGGCATCCATAACAGCGGTGGATTCGTAACCGGAATGCACCATGCAGTCAGCGCATTTTTCGTAGTTACCGGTGCCGTAATCATCCCACTTCGTATCGTCCATCAGCTCACGGAAGGACTTGGCATAGCCTTCACCCAGCAGATAGCACGGGCGCTGCCAGCCAAACACGTTACGCAGCGGCTTGCCCCACGGCGTGCAGTGGTACTGCTCGTTCCCCGCCAGGAAGTTCAGGAACAGCGGAGACTGCGTAAACCGCCATTTGTGGCCTTTGCCCAAACGGAAGATATCGCGGAACAGCTGCTTGGTTTTCTGGCGGTTCAGGAAGTGTTCCTGATCCGGTGCGCGTTCGTAGGCATAACCCGGTGCGGTCATGATTCCGTCCACGCCCATTGCCATCACTTCATCAAAGAAATTGGCAACGCGCTGCGGGTCTGCGCCATCAAACAGGGTGCAGTTGATGGAAACGCGGAACCCACGTTCCTTGGCCTTCTTGATGGCGGCCACGGCACGTTCATACACCCCATCCTGACAGACGGAGGAATCGTGCATGGTTTTGTCACCATCCAGATGCACATCCCAAGAGAAGAAGGGGGATGGTTCATATTCATCCATCTTCTTTTCAAGCAGCAGGGCGTTCGTGCACAGGTAAACGTATTTCTTACGCGCAATCAGACCGCGGATAATCTGCGGCATTTCCTTGTGCAGCAGCGGTTCACCGCCGGCCACAGCCACAACGGGCGCGCCTGCTTCGGCATCCGCATCCATGCATTCCTGCACGGTCATGCGCTGGTTGAGAATGGCAGCCGGGTAGTCGATCTTCCCGCAACCTGCGCATGCCAGATTGCAGCGGAAAAGCGGCTCAAGCATCAGCACAAGCGGATAACGCTTCCGCTTCTTGAGATGCTGTGTGACGACATATTTGCCGACCCTGACGGCCTGCATTATCGGTACGGCCATAAACCCCCGCTCCGGCGCATCACTTACGCCCGTATCGTGACTGGAAAGAACTTGGTCAGTTCAGTGTGTAACAAGAAACGCGGCCGTGTTACCCGCGGCAAGTATTTCCGCCCTGAACCATCAGGTGGTCAGACAGAATACTGAATACACGCGTTACGCGGCCACGCATGAAAGAAGACATTGGCCTGCATATATGTTGTGTGGTTTGTCAAGCTCAAGTGTTTTCACAGTCCTGTTGCAAAAAGGCCACATTCGCCGGCTTGTTTTGTTTCAATACTTGCGTTCTTGCGTGAAACATTAAACCACATGCCATCGGATCGCGATGTCTGTCGGCATGCAAACGCGGCGTAAGACACACTCCGGGTTGCGTCATCCGCCCAGATACCAGACAGCAGCCCGCAACAAAAAGATGGAAACGATCGCATGGACAGTTCTCAGGACAAGAGCGCGCCTTCACCGATTCCGACGTTAGGGCGTTTTCCTGCGCTGGACCGGGTTGAGTATCCGGCGGACCTGCGCAATCTCTCGGTTGAGCAGCTCAAGCAGGTTGCGGATGAACTGCGGGCCGAGACGGTGGACGCGGTTTCCACCACAGGGGGGCACCTTGGGGCTTCCTTGGGTGTTGTGGAGCTGACGGTTGCCCTGCATGCGGTGTTTGATACCCCAGATGACAAGGTGATCTGGGATGTGGGCCACCAGGCCTACCCCCACAAGATTCTGACCGGCCGGCGTGACCGCATTCGCACCCTGCGCCAACCGGGCGGCCTGTCCGGCTTTACCCGCCGCGCAGAAAGCCAATACGATCCGTTTGGCGCGGCCCATTCCTCCACCTCTATCTCCGCCGGACTCGGCATGGCCGTGGCCCACCACCTGCGGGCGGAGGAAGACCCCAGCTACCGCGAACGCAATGTGATTGCCGTGATTGGCGATGGCTCCATTTCCGCCGGCATGGCGTATGAGGCCATGAACAACGCCGCCGTGGCCGGCCCCGGTGCGGAACGGCTGATTGTCATCCTGAACGACAACGAGATGTCCATTGCCCCGCCTGTGGGGGCCATGTCGAACTACCTGTCGCGCCTGATGTCTTCCCGCAAGTTCATGGGGCTGCGCGAACTGGCCGGCAAGTTTGTGAAAAAACTGCCCGCCCCTGTAGAACGCACGGCCCGCAAGGCCGATGAATATGCCCGCGGCATGATTACCGGCGGCACGCTGTTTGAAGAGCTGGGCTTTTACTACGTTGGCCCCGTGGATGGGCATGATCTGCCGCAGCTGGTCTCTATCCTGCGCAACCTGCGCGATACGGATAACGGCCCCATCATGCTGCATGTCATCACGGAAAAAGGCCACGGCTATCAGCCAGCCGAAAAAGCCGGAGACAAGTATCACGCCGTTGCCAAGTTCAACGTGGTCACCGGTGAGCAGAAAAAAGGCCCCGCAGGCCCGCCAAGCTACACCTCCGTGTTCTCCCGCGAGCTCACACGCCGTGCGGCCACCGATAACAAGATTGCCGCCATTACCGCCGCCATGCCTTCTGGCACGGGGCTGGATGCCTTTGCCAAGGCCTACCCGGACCGGTTTTTTGATGTGGGCATTGCCGAGCAGCATGCCGTAACCTTTGCAGCCGGCATGGCCACTGAAGGGCTGCGCCCGTTCTGCGCCATCTATTCCACCTTCCTCCAGCGCGCCTATGACCAGGTGATGCACGATGTGGTGCTGCAAAAGCTGCCCGTGCGTTTTGCCATTGACCGCGCCGGACTGGTGGGCGCCGATGGCGCCACCCATGCAGGTTCCTTCGACATTGCCTATCTGGGCTGCCTGCCGGGCATGACCATCATGGCCCCATCGGATGAGCTGGAACTGCTGCACATGACGGCCACCGCCGCCCTGTTTGATGAAGGCCCGATTGCCCTGCGCTACCCGCGTGGCAGTGGCCTTGGGCTGGACCTGCCCGCAGAAGGCACACCGCTGGAAATTGGCAAAGGCCGCATCATCCGTGAAATGGGTGGGCAGTCCGGGCCGGAAAAAGGTGGCGTGGCCATTCTCTCGCTTGGCCCGCGTCTGGCCGAGTGCCTGAAAGCCGCAGACATGCTGGCCGCCCGTGGCCTGCCGCCCACCGTGGCGGATGCCCGCTTTGCCAAGCCGTTTGATACGGAACTGGTGGAAAATCTGGCCCGCAACCATGCCGTGCTGATTACCATTGAGGAAGGTTCGGAAGGTGGCTTTGGCTCCCTTGTCGGGCACCATCTGGCCCGCACCGGCCTGCTCGATAACGTGCGTTTCCGCCCCCTCACCCTGCCAGACCGCTTCATCGACCATAACACCCAGGCCGCCCAATACGCCGAGGCCGGCCTCTCCGCACCACACATCGTCGGAACCGCTCTAAGCGCGTTGGGCATCGGTGACATGCTTGAAGCGATCTTGCCAAACCGCGCAACCGGGACAAAATCTTAAGCCATGAAACGCTTTTCAATTCGTGCAGGCCTTGTGTTTGGTATGACCATGGCCCTCCTTCCGGTTGCTGGCGCTGGCATTTCCGCTCCGGCAGCTTTTGCCCAGTCTGCTCCGGCAAGTGCCGTAAGCGCGCCTATCCAGTCGCTGTACAAAGCGTTGGATCAGGTTCAGAACGCGCACAGCAGCTTTGCTGAACGCAGCCAGATGGTGGCTGGTGCGGTAGATCAGGCTTATGATCTTGAAGCCGTACTGAAAGCCTCTGTTGGCCTGCGCTATGACAGCCTGAGCCCGAGCGACAAGCAGAACCTGCTGGCAGCTTTCCGCAACTTCACCATTGCGCGCTATGTCTCCAGCTTTAAGCCCGGTTCTGGCGCACGCTTTACCATCTCTCCGTCTGTTACGGATGCGCCTGCTGGCGGTGGCAAGATTGTAGAAACCCATATCGGGTCTGATGACAGCATGCCCGGCACGGCTGTAAGCTACATCATGCACAACGAAGGTGGTGCATGGAAAATTACTGATGTGCTGCTGAGCGATTCCCGCATCAGCCAGGCAGCTGCTCAGCGGTCTGACTTCAGCTCCACGCTGAACTCTGGCGGTGTGCAGGGTTTGATCAACGTGCTGAACCGCAAGGTTCAGAGTTACTCCAAAGATTAAGAGCGAGAAGCAGCATCGTGCGCCGCAGCGGAAAGAAACCAGCGCCCCCACGGGGCCATAAAACGGTTGAGGTGTAATGTCCGCCTTTCCGTTTCTAGCTGCGGCCAGCGCGGTACTGGCTGTTACCGGCTGCGTGCAATCTGCTTTGGGGGCGGGCCTTCTGGCCCGTTTCCGCCGCAAGGAGCATAAGCCGGTTGTTCTTGAAAACAGCCCACCGGTTACCGTTTTAAAGCCACTTTATGGCTCTGAACCCCTGTTGGAAGAAGCGCTGGAAAGCTTTTGTACGCAGGATTACCCACAAGTGCAGATTCTGTTTGGCGTGCGCGATGCAGATGATCCGGCCATAGCCATTGTGCGCCGCCTGCAAGAACGCCACCCGGAACTGGATTTGGATTTGGTGGTGAACCCCGTGCTGCACGGGCTAAACCGCAAAATCAGCAACCTTATGAATATCCTGCCGCAAGCCAAGCACGATATTCTGGTTATTTCCGATTCTGATATTCATGTCAGCCCCGATTATCTTCAACATATCGTGGCTGGGCTAAACACACCCAACACCGGGCTGGTTACCACCCTGTATGCCGGTCTACCTGCCAAGCATACTGTGGTGCAGATGCTGGCAGCCTGCCAGATCAACCATAACTTTTTGCCCGGCGTCATTCTCTCGCGCTATCTGGGGCGGCAGGACTGTCTGGGCGCCACCATGGCCCTGCGGCGTGAAACGCTGGAACAGGTGGGTGGGCTGGAAGCCCTGCTGCCACATGTGGCGGATGATGCACTGTTAGGCCGCCTTGTGCGCCAGTTGGGCATGGATATTACCATTGCCGACTGCCTAACATGGACCACTATTGCCGAATCCAATTTTACAGAATTGTTAAAGCATGAGCTCAGATGGGGCCGCACAGTCTGCACGCTTGCACCTGCGGGCTATGCGGCCTCTTCAATCCAGCTTCCACTGTTCTGGGCTACATTGGTGGTCTTGTTCCAGCCCCATGCTGCGTGGACACTCCCTTTTTTCTGGGGTGTATGGGGCTTTCGCTGCCTTACCGCGTTGATGATAGACCGCACTGTGGGGTCTCGCCCGCTATGGCCGCTTCTGCTTTTACCTGCGCGGGACTGGCTTTCTGCCGCCATTATGGTGGGCAGCGCTTCCGGCACAGAAGTGCACTGGCGGGGGCAAACCATGCATGTGGCCCCACACCCGGTTGGCCCCCCTTCATCTGGTGGTCTTTCCGCCAGACAGTAAACCCGGCGCACGCAAAACTTGCCTTATGCTAACAGCCCAGAGTAAATCCCTCAGCTAAATGACCATGGAAGCCTTGCAGACCGCTTTTTTTGCCGGCTCCAACCGCTTCACGCCCTTGTCAGGATAAAAACCGATGACGATGAGAACACTTTTCCTGCAGCCCCCGACTTTTGACGGTTTTGATGGTGGCGCAGGCTCGCGCTATCAGGCACGGCGCGAAATCAAGTCCTTCTGGTATCCGACATGGCTGGCCCAGCCTGCAGCAATGGTTGAAGGCAGCCGCCTGATTGATGCCCCGCCCGCAGGCATTGGCATGGAACCGATTCTGGAAGACGTTAAAAACCGCGATCTGGTTATTCTGCACACCTCCACCCCATCCTTCGCCAAGGATGTGGAAGTGGCGCAGATGCTCAAAGACGTGAACCCCAACCTGAAAATCGGGATGGTGGGTGCAAAGGTTGCCGTTCAGCCAGAAGAAAGCCTGCTGAAAGGCGCGCCGATTGATTTTGTGGCCCGCAATGAATTTGATTACACAATCAAGGAAATTGCCGAAGGCCGTGATTTTAAGGACGTAGACGGCATTACGTGGCGCAACAAGGATGGCGAAATTATTGCCAACCGTGACCGCGCCATGATTGAAGACATGGACAGCCTGCCCTTCGTGACCGAAGTGTACAAGCGGGACCTGCGTATTGAGGACTACTTTATCGGGTACCTCATGCACCCCTACATTTCCATCTACACGGGCCGTGGCTGTAAATCTCGCTGCACGTTCTGCCTGTGGCCGCAAACGGTGGGTGGCCACCGCTACCGCACACGCAGCCCGCAGCACGTTGCGGCTGAAATCCGTCTGGCCAAGCAGTACTTCCCGCAGGTGAAAGAGTTCTTCTTTGACGATGACACCTTCACCGATGACCTGCCGCGTGCAGAAGCCATTGCGCGTGAACTGGGCAAGCTGGGTGTTACGTGGTCTTGTAACGCAAAAGCCAATGTGCCGCGCGAAACACTGAAAGTGCTGCGTGACAACGGCCTGCGCCTGCTTCTGGTTGGGTATGAAAGCGGCAACCAGCAGATCCTTCATAACATCAAGAAGGGTATGCGCGTTGAAGTAGCGCGTGAGTTCACCAAGAACTGCCACGAACTTGGCATTAAAATTCACGGCACCTTCATTCTGGGTCTGCCGGGTGAAACCAAGGAAACCATTCAGGAAACCATCCGCTTCGCGCAGGAAATCAACCCGCACACGTTGCAGGTTTCTCTGGCGGCGCCGTATCCGGGCACGGCCCTGCACAAGCAGGCCACGGAAAACGGCTGGCTGGATGAAAACAACGCAGAACTGCTGGATGATAACGGCGTGCAGATTGCACCGCTGCATTACCCGCACCTGTCCCACACAGAAATCTTCAACAGTGTGGAAGACTTCTACAAGAAGTTCTACTTCCGCGCGCCCAAGATTGCCTCCATCCTGGGTGAAATGGTGCGTTCTCCGCAGATGATGAAGCGCCGCCTGCGTGAAGGTGTGGAGTTCTTCCAGTTCCTTAAAAACCGTAAGGATGCTGCGTAACCTACGCATGCCACATGGGCGGGGGCAAAATGCCTCCGCCCATGACATTTCCCCCCTGCCGGTGCTAGATACTGCCGGAGCAAGATCAGGGGTTCTGTTATGAAACGCGCCATTATCTCTGCCGATGATTTCGGCATGTCTGTTGAAGTGAATGAGGCAATCGAACTTGCCCATCGCAATGGCCTGCTTTCAACAGCCAGCCTTATGGTTGCGGGTGAGGCTGTGGATGACGCCATAGAACGCGCCAAACGCCTGCCTACCCTTAACGTTGGCCTGCACCTTGTGGTGATAGAAGGCCCCGCTGTTCTGCCCCATACCAGCCTGCCGCTTATTACCCAGCCCGATGGATGGTTTTCATCCTCGCAATTTGGCTTGGGGGTTGATTACTTTTTCCGCCCTGAAGGACGGAGAGAACTGGAAGCCGAAATTACCGCCCAGTTTGAAGCCTTCCGCCGCACTGGCCTGCGGTTAGACCATGCCAATGCCCACAAACACATGCACCTGCACCCCACGGTGGGGCACCTGCTTGTCACCATTGGCAAACGCTATGGGCTCAATGCCGTGCGCGTGCCGCTAGAACCGCCCGAACCCCTTTACGCCGCTGGCACCTATACAGACACGCTGGGTGATGCCGCCCTCCGCCGCTGGACAAGCCTTTTGCGCCATCAGGCCCATGCTGCGGGCATGAAAACAAATGACTGGTGCTTTGGGCTGGCATGGAGCGGCCACATGACAACAGACCGCGTGGCCGCGCTGGCCGCGCATCTGCCCGAAGGTGTTTCTGAAATCTATTTCCACCCCGCCACACATAAAAATGCCCTGCTGAAAAGGCTGATGCCAACTTATGAGCAGGAAGCCGAGTTCAAAGCTTTGTGTTCTCCGGGCTTTCGGGCCGGGTTGGAACATGCCCATGCGCAGCTTTGCGGCTGGCAGGATTTAGAAATGCCACAGGACAATGTGCCACCTGTTGCAAAATTACCGTTATAACAAAAAATGCATCCCGTTATTGGCTTTTATTTCATTTTTATACAGTTTTAGGAAATATTATTACAAATACCAACTTGACCACACACAGCGCTTCTGTTTGTGATGAGGGGCCAACAACCAAAAATAACAATAATGGTTTGTCCCATGCCTTTCATCTTCAGCCCTCGTGCTTTGCGTTCATCCGCTGCCTTTGCGCTAAAAGGTGAATTGTCCACCTATCTGCGCTGGCTCACCATGCTGCCTTAAACAGACAGGCAAGCTCTGCGGAGCTTTTTCCTTATCAGCATTGTGGTCAACATTTCCGACACTCATGATTTTGCGGGAAGCGGAATGACTTTTTCAAAAACATGCCGCCATAAAGCGGAGCATGATATGCCCGGGCGTGCATTTTCTACCGCCCTTTCTGCGCTGCTTGCAGGTTGCGCGGCTGTTGTATTGCCTGTTGGCGCACACAATGCGGCACAGGCGCAAAGCACCACCACATCTCCGCTTACGGCCCAAACGGCCGTGGCACCTGTATCCGATGCAATTGTAACGCCCGGAGATAACAAGGTACACGCAGGCCCCGCGCAGGCAGGCCGCCCGCTGGATGCAGAATCCCTCGGCCCGGATCTTAACGCCATTCGGCGGCCACCCAACACGCCTATCCCGCCCAGCGGTGTGCCTGTTCTGCCGTTTCCCGGTATGGCCACCATGAGCGTGCAGCCTGTGGGCCCATCGGGCGACGCCTCGGCCTTTCATAAGGTGGAGCTGGATTCCATTCTGGCTACAGAAGGCCCTTCACGCATGTTGCCCCCCAGCCTGGATGCACTGCGAGATACGGATCTGAATGATCCGTACTACGTGCCCACGGCGGGGTCTGGCGCGCTTATTCCGCAGCTCAGCCCATTCCGAAACCGGCTGCGCGAAAAAGGCTTTACCTTTTCCTTCACCTATAAGGGCGAAGCCAACGGCCTGTTTGCCGGTGGCCGACCGGGGGAAAAAGGCACCAGTTATGTGCACGAACTCACCCTTCAGGCCATTTTCGATCTGGGCAAAATGGACCCCAGACTGGGCGGGTGGTCTGTGCATACATTGGTGATGGAACGTGCAGGCAAGGCCATTCAGGGCCCGCGCGTGGGCGAATCCTACGTTGGCTTGCAGGAAGTGTATTCTCTTTCCGGCAACGTGGTGGCCCACTTGGTGGACTTGTATGCTGAAAAGAAATTCCGCAACAACACGCTCGATGTCATTTTCGGGCGTATGTCGCTCACCCATGTGTTTGCAACATCGCCTCTGCTCTGCTCGTTCATGGTGACGTGTTCTGCGCCTGTAGCCATCAAACAGAATCCGGGCATGAGCGTGTATCCAAAAGCCACATGGGGGGCGCGCATCCGCTTCCGCCCCACATGGGATACGGCTATCCAGATTGGCGCGTATTCTGTGGGCGCATTGAACGAGAACCCCTCCGGCTGGGCGTGGGGGGCGGAACACGCCACCGGTATTTCCCTGCCCATCGAATTTACGTGGCAGCCGTTTTTAACACGCAACCGCCTGCCGGGGCATTACGTGCTGGGCTACGCGCATGATACCACGCGCTATGCCGATAAAATTGGCTCGGCCCTGCCAAGTGCCGTTGCCGCACAGGTGCCCGGCGCACGCTCTGCCCCGTCTGACATGTTCTGGCTGGAAGCAGACCAGATGGTGTACCGCCTTGGTGGCCGTAACATGATGGCCGGTGGCTACCTGATGGGCGGCTACATCCATGTGACCCCGCGCGCCGTGAATGTGTCTGACCAGTTGTACGGCGGTATCTCCCTTGTAGGGGTGATTCCCTCTCGCATGACGGACCGTCTGGGCATGATGTTCTCATGGTACAAGGTCAGCAACCGGCGGCGGCAGAGTGAGCAGCTCGCGCTGGATGGCGGATACGGCCTGCCAAGTGGTGTGTATGGCGTGCAGCATTCGTCTGACGTGATTGAGGCCTATTACGGTATTGATGCCCTGCCCGGCCTGCTGGTGCAGCCAGAGTTCCAGTACATGATTCACCCCGGTGAAACACATAAAATCCGCAATGCGGGCATGATGGGCCTTAAGGTTATTGCCAACCTCTAGCAGGTTTTGCCCATACGCATGCAGTCTGCCCTAGTCAGGGCGGACTGCCTCTGCTAGTCAGCCTGTCGAACGTTCAACCTACGCGACTGGCCTGCTGCATACCGGCATGACTGATACGCCCGAAAACACATCTTCCGGCCCCCGCCTTTCCTCTAAAGCGGAAGCTGCCCGCGCCGAGCGTATGGCCCGGCAGGCTGCGGCGCTGCGTGCCAATTTGCGCCGCCGCAAGGAACAGGCACGCACCCGGCAGGACTCAACAGATTCTGCCACCCCCACCAGTTCTGAACCCGGCGCACAAAACCGCCACCCTACCGGAGAAGACAAGACATGCCCGTGATGCCAGATACATGGATCCGCCAGATGGCTCAGGACCACGGCATGATTGAACCGTTTGTGGAAAACCAGAAGCGCGAAGGCGTTATTTCCTACGGTCTTTCCTCCTACGGGTATGATGCCCGCGTGGCGGATGATTTCCGTATTTTTACGGATGTAAACAACGCCATTGTGGACCCCAAGAACTTCAGCCCGGATGGCTTTGTTTCCCGCCGGGCCGATGTATGCATTATTCCGCCCAACAGCTTTGTGCTGGCACATACTATTGAATACTTCCGTATTCCGCGGGATGTACTGGTGGTGTGTTTGGGCAAATCCACCTATGCGCGCTGCGGCATTATCGTCAACGTCACCCCGCTGGAACCGGAATGGGAAGGACAGGTGACGATCGAGATCAGCAACACCACCCCCCTGCCCGCCCGCATTTATGCCAATGAAGGCATCTGCCAGTTCCTGTTCTTCAAGGGTGAAAGCCCGTGTGAAGTCAGCTACGCAGACCGTGCCGGCAAGTATATGGGCCAGCGTGGCGTTGCCACCCCGCGGATGTAAGAAAGACCATGGATCGTTTCATCATCCGGGGCGGACGCCCCCTGCACGGCGAAATTACTATTGGCGGCGCCAAGAACGCAGGCCTGAAACTGCTGGTGGCCGGGCTGCTGACATCTGAACGGCTGGTGCTTTCCAACGTGCCGCGCATTGCAGATATTGGCACCATGCGCGCCCTGCTGCGCCAGCATGGGTTGGAAGTGCAAGACGTAAACGGTGATGGTTCCACCATTTCCGTTGGCGGTGACATTACCAACACCGAAGCACCGTATGACATTGTTTCCAAAATGCGTGCCTCCATTCTGGTGCTTGGCCCCCTGCTGGCCCGCTGCCATGAAGCTCGCGTTTCCCTTCCCGGTGGGTGTGCCATTGGCACGCGCCCGGTGGATATGCACCTTCGGGGGCTGGAAACTCTGGGCGCAGAAATTACGCTGGAAAACGGCTATATCAACGCCAAGGCCCCCAAGGGGCTAAAGGGCGAGCGGGTTATTCTGCCGTTTGCCTCTGTTGGGGCTACGGAAAACATCATGATGGCCGCCACCCTTGCCAAAGGGCGCACGGAAATTGTGAATGCCGCGCGTGAGCCGGAAATGGTGGATCTGGCCAACTGCCTGAACGCCATGGGTGCACGTATTTCTGGCGCGGGCACCGGCACCATTACCATTGATGGCGTAGAAGCCCTGCACGGGGCCCACCACCGCATTATGCCAGACCGCATTGAATGCGGCACCTATGCCTGCGCCGCCGCCATTACGGGGGGGGACCTGCGCCTGATTGATGGGCATGTGGACCATCTGGGCGCTGTGGTGCGCGCGCTGGAAGAAACCGGCGTGGAAGTGACGCAGGAAGGCAATGCCATGCGCGTGCGCCGCACCGGTGCACTGCGTGGCATTGATATCATGACAGAACCCTACCCCGGCTTCCCTACAGATATGCAGGCCCAGTTTATGGCGCTGCTTTCTGTGGCCGAAGGGGCCTCCATGATTACGGAAACCATTTTTGAAAACCGTTTCATGCATGTGCCAGAGCTTAACCGCATGGGCGCACGCATTAACGTGCATGGGTCTTCCGCCATTATCCGCGGCGTGCACAGCCTTTCTGGCGCACCTGTTATGGCGACCGATCTGCGGGCATCTTTCTCGCTCATTCTGGCAGGGCTTGCCGCGCATGGGGAAACCATCCTCAGCCGCGTGTATCACCTAGACCGGGGATATGAGGCTGTGGAACGCAAACTGGCCGCCTGTGGCGCACAGATTGAGCGTGTGCGGGACTAAACCCCGCTCACAACATCGCGTTTTAAAAACGGGTGGTGGCAGCAATGCTTCCACCCGTTTTTGTATTCAGGCTTCAGGCGCAGTTTCCTCGCTTACGGCAAAGCCAATCAGGCCACCCATAACGGCCATAAGGCCCACGTAATCTGCCATTCCCAGTGAAACGCTGCCAAGCAGCAGGGCTTCCCCCGCCAATGTAAACCCAACCTCTCCCGCCTGTGTGGCATCCACGGCGGCAATCAGATACGGATCTGATGAAAGGTTGCGGGCATAGGTAAATAGTGGTGTGGCCAAGCAGCCTGCAAACAGCGCAATCAGGCCCGTGGATATTATCTGCCCCATATCTGGCAATGGGGGGCGCACCAGTAACAAAAGCCCCGCAAAAAATGGCAGGGCGCCAAGTGTCATTAACAAAACAGCGGCCAGTGGATCTTGCAACAGTGCAGCGTGTGGCCCCGCCTGATGCCGGAACCGATTAAGCAACTGGTTGCCAATTGGGTAACAGAACGCCGCCACCAGCAACGGCACCACGCCAGAGGCAATTTGTGCCAGTGGCACGCCAGATTGCAGCCGCCCTGCATTAAGAATAACGATGCCGGCAAAAATTAGCACCAGAAACGCCACACCGCGTAAGGGCACCTTACCACCAAAAGCCCATAGCACCACAGGTGTGGCCAGAATGGTGCTTTGCCATGTGGCCGCAACTATCCAGCCGGGCGCATGATTGGCCGCAAAGCAGCAGCACGCGTAAAAGGCACCATACCCAATGCCTCCTGCCACCAGCCAGAAGCGCAGCTTTTGCCAGAACAGGTGCCAGATTGCCCCCACCCAGCGCGCGCCTTTGGCCACAAAGCCCCACACCAACAGCAGCAAAGCGGTTTCAATATACCGCAGTGCGGCACTCCACACCCAGTGCCCGCCATGCAGGCTGATAGAACGATTAAGCACAAAGGTGACAGAAAACAACGCCGAGGCCACCAGCCCCAACCCGATAAGCCGAGGCGCCCCCGTGCCACCATGCCGTATGCCTGCGCCTGCCAGAATGGGCGCTGCTGCTGTGTTTTTCTCCACCATATCTGCGCCCCTGTTTTATCCCCACACCACACTTTTCAACCACGAACAGGCAAAGCCTGCCCTTTATTCTGTGCGATGTGTTAACGAATAATACAAGAGCGCACCGCCTGCTGCGCACATACAAAAAAGCCGGAGCAGGCTGATGCCCCGCTCCGGCTTTTGAAGAAACGCTCTTTTCAGGCTGGTAGGGTTTAGTCTTCCCACCACACGGAAAGCGTGCGCACGCCCTGTGCACCACGCACCAGAACACCCTGAATATCCGCCGTGGCGGAAGGCCCACTCATCAGCACACCGTAATTGGCGGTATGGAACTCGGGGCGGTCCATATAAGCGGTATGCATGTTTGCGGTCAGATTCTTGGGGGAAAGAATGACCACAATATGCTGCGTGAGATGCGCTGCGGAGTTCAGGTTATTCAACTGCGCTTCGCTCAGATAGATGGAGCCCATTTCGGCAATGCCGAAAGGTGAGCGCACCACCAGCACATCCACCGAGGCCGCCTGCTGTGGGGAATCCAGATCTTCAATCCGGATTGTGCCTTCAAAATCCGGCACGGCAGAGCAGATCACCTTGGAATCCGGAAAGGTGCGGGCAATAGCTGTTGCCAGCGTATCATTTTCCTGCCGTTCCAGAACCTGGCCGCCAATAATTTGCAGGCTGTTTTCAAAACGCGCCTTGCCTGCATCCATATCCCCCAGCTTGGCAACGGGGGGCAGCGGATGGGCGTTGGGGTCTGGGCGGTTATCCCGCAAACGGGCTAGAATGGCATCACGCGAGCTCATGCTTTTTCCCCTTCCTTCTGCTTGTTCAGGCGGTTTTTCTTGTACCAGCTGTTGAAGGTAGTTTTGACGGGGTGCGGCAGTTCACGGTGCTTGCCCCACGGGTTCAGCCAGTTATACAGCACAAAACGTGGCATGGTGCTCAGCGCCACTTCCGTACCGTTAATGGCTGCACGGTACAGCTTGGGCTGGCCCATAAGCTTGCCAGCCATGTGCATGATCTCACGTTTTACAAACGGCAGTTCATGATGTTCGGCCAGTACGCGCCGCCATTTATACAGCTGCTCGTGAATGTTGATCTTGACCGGGCACACATTGGTGCAGCTTCCGTTCATGGTGGAAGCAAACGGCAGCGTGCTGTATTTGCGCTCGTTAAAGGTGGGATCAATAATTGCGCCAATCGGGCCGGAATACACGGCACCGTAGGACAGACCACCGGAACGGCGATACACCGGGCAGGTGTTCATGCACGCACCGCAGCGGATACACTTCAGCGATGTCCAGAAATCCTGCATGCCAAGGCGGTGGGAGCGGCCATTATCCACCAGCACCACGTGCATTTCGCTGCCCTTTTGCGGGCCACGGAAGTGCGTGGTGTACTGCGTAATGGGAGAGCCCAGCGCACTGCGGGAAAGCAGGCGGATAAACACACCCATATCCGCCATGCGCGGCACAAGGCGTTCGATCCCGATAGTGGCAATATGCAGGCCCGGCACCGTAGCGCTTAGGTCCGCATTGCCTTCATTGGTGCAGACAACGAAGGAGCCTGTTTCGGCCACAACAAAGTTGCCGCCTGTCATGCCCGCATCGGCAGACAGAATGACCGGGCGCGCAGCCAGACGCTGCTGCCATGCCAGAGACTGCGCGCTGTTGTCGTTCGGGTCTGTGTGATAGTGCTCGGCAAAAATCTTGGCCACGTCTGGTATCAGCTTGTGTACGGCTGGCACCACAATGTGGCTGGGCATCTGGTTATCAAGCTGCTGGATACGTTCACCAAGGTCTGTCTCGGTTACCGTAACGCCGCGTGGTTCCAGATATTCGCGCATCTGGCATTCTTCGGTCACCATCGACTTACTTTTGATAAGCGATTTGGCGCCGTGTTTTTCCAGAATTTCACCAACTATGCGGTTGTGTTCCGCACCATCGGCTGCCCAGTGAACATGAATGCCGTTCTTTTTGGCGTTGGCCTCAAACTGCTCCAGATATTCGGGCAGGTTGGCCAGCGTGTGTTCCTTGATCTGGGAAGCACGGGTGCGCAGTTCCTGCCATTCCGGCAGAATGTGCATCTGCTCATCACGCTTCTGGCGCAGGTCCCACAGGCGTTCGTCATGAAAGCTTTCATGAGCAACGTCTTCAATGAACTCTTCCGCCGCCTTGGCGTGGTTGACTGGTTTAACCTTCATTCCCGTGCTCCATTCAGAATTTCAGCAATGTGAATGAAGCGGATGGGAACCCCGGCCCGTTCCGCACACCCTTGCTGGTGCATCATGCAGGACGTATCGGCAGAAACAATGTATTCCGCCCCGGCATTGTGGTGATCGGTTACCTTATCCACCCCCATTTTGGCGGAAACGGCTTCTTCCGTAACCGAGAAGGTGCCACCAAAACCGCAGCATTCATCTGGCCGTTTGGGATGGGCGAAGGAAATACCCTTCACCTTGGAAAGCAGATCCATCGGTTTGGAGAAGAAAGGCTCACCCAGTTCAGACATGCTGGCCGTACGCAGGGCGCGCAGGGTGCCGCAACTGTTATGCAGGCCCACCTTGTGCGGGAATTCCGCCCAAGGGAAATCTTGCACCTTCAGCACATCGTGCAGAAATTCCACCAGTTCAAAGGTGTTTTCACGCACATGCCGCACTTCATCCGTTTGCGGAATGGCATCAAAGTTGTCCCGCACATGGTGGGTGCAACTGCCAGACGGCATAACAATGGCATCGTATTTGGCAAAGAGTTTGACAAACAGCGCCTCAGCAGAGGCAGCATCCCGGTTACAGCCTGAATTGGCCATTGGCTGGCCGCAGCAGGTTTGTTCCATGGGGTATTCCACATCCTGGCCCAGCTTTTCCAGCAGTTCCAGCGTGGCAATCCCTGCGTTTGGATAAAACGCATCTATGTAACAGGGAATAAACAACCCGATTTTCATACGCACCCCCGGTTTTTGCAGCCAGACACTCTCAGCCCGCTGCAATCATAATTTCAACAAGCGTGGGGCCATCGGTCGCTAATGCTGCTTCCAGCGTGGGCGCAATATCTGCCGCCCGCGTTACTCTGCTGGAAGGCACCCCCATGGACCGGGCCAAAGCCTGATAGTCTATTTGTGGATCAACAATATCCATGGCGGGATATGTCCCCTCCTGCGCAGAGATATAGTTGTTTTGCTGCCGCATGAAGTTCTTGAGCACGTTGTACTCGCGATTGTTCATCACAACAAAAGTAACGGGCAGCTTTTCGTGTGCGGCTGTCCACAAAGCCTGTGGGGAATACAGGGCTGCCCCATCCCCCACCAGTGAGACAACTCTATCCCGCCCAAGGCCAAGTGAGGCCCCAACAGCCGCAGGCATGCCCCAGCCCAGTGCGCCACCCCGCAGGAAGGAATACTGGGCAGACCATGCACTTTCTAAAAATAACCGAACATCGGATGAAGTGGCAATGGCTTCATCCACAATGGCAATATCCGGGCCAATGGCACGCACCGTCTCCCACGCTGCAACGCGGGGGGAAATAACGGCATCTGCCGGATGGGCCAATACCTCTGCCACAGCCTGCGCACGCTGCGCGCGCCGGGCTTCCGCCACCTTCTGGCCCGATGCCGCATAGGCAACACGCTGCGGGGCTGCCGCCTTTTGCAACATGGGCAACAACGCCTGCAAGGATGCGCGAATATCCCCCACCACGGAAAGCGGCGTCCAGAACGTGCGCCCCAGATCCCGCACATCGGAAGACATCTGATACACCGCGCAGGATGGCGGCAGGGCCGGGCCTTCTGTGTACAGAATGGTAATGAGGGATTTGCCACCCAATGCGAAAATGGCATCGTACCCGCTCAGTTTTTCCGCAATACCGGTGGCCTGTGTGGGCAGGTTGCCGCACCACAGCGGATGCGCCGTGGCAAACGGAATGCGCGATGGCCATGATGAGCCATAAACCGGCGCACCCAAACACTCTGCCACAGCAGCCACTTCATCTGCGGCATCCGAGGCATACACCTCATCCCCCGCAATAATGGCCACCTTGCCGGGGCGCAGGGCTGTAAGAGCTTGCGCCAGTTCTGGCAGCCCACCTGCCACGGCCTGACGGTTGATATTGGAGGGCTCACCAATATCCACGCTGCTCATTTCTTCCATCACATCCATGGGGAGTGACAGAAACACCGGCCCTGTGGGGGCTGCGGTGGAATCATGAAAAGCGCGGCGCAATAAAACAGGAAGCTGATCTGCATGAGCCACTTCCTGCGCCCATTTTACGGCGGGGCGGGCAATCTGCACCAGATCACCAAACAGAAGCGGATCAGAAATGGTGTGGCGGGAATCCTGCTGCCCGGCAGTCACCACCAATGGGGTTTGCGAAACACTGGCATTGAGCAGATTGCCCATGCCGTGGCCCAAACCACCTGCCGTATGCAGGTTAAGAAAGCCCGGTTTGCGGGCGGCCTGCGCGTAACCATCTGCCATGGCCACCACGCTGGCTTCCTGAAGGCCCAACACGTAATGCACGTTGGGCACTTCCAGCAGGGCATCTATCAGCGGCAGTTCCGTAGTGCCGGGGTTGCCGAATATGTATTCAACCCCTTCGCTCCGCAGCACTTCCAGCAAAACCGCTGCACCGCGCCGGGTTTTGCCGCCTGCTGTTTCTACAGATGTTACTGCCATTACGCCTGCCCCCTATTCTGCCGTTTTGGCAAGTGTGCCACAGCCTGCGCATTGGCACACTGCGCCATTGCCCAACCGTATATACACTTTGCACGACTGAAAGGATTTGTTCATTCCCCTACCCTGATAGACTGACAGAAATATGCAGGGGAATTCACAATAAGGCAGAACGGTAACATCTGCTTTGCTGGCCCAAATTTCTGTCATGCTGTGCTGCCTTTTCTGGCAGCCTGAACTGCTACGCCGCTTGTTATAACAAAATGAAGCATTTTGCAAAACAGGCGGCGCGCACATCAGCAAAAAAATCTGGCCTGCGTTTTTTGCGCAGCTTTACGCTGCGGCACTCGTTTCACCCAGCTGAGCCAGCGGCTGCATGAGCAGATGGTTGTGGGAGTAATCAACCGGCACGGCAATAACTACCGGGCCTTCTACATCCATGGCCGTACGCAGGGCCTGACGCACTTCATCTTCCGTGGTGGCGTTAATGCCCGTTGCGCCGCAGGCTTCTGCATATTTTGCAAAATCAATGGGGCCAAAGTTCACGCCGGAACCACGGCCATATTTCTTCTGCTCCTGCATTTCCACCATGTTGTAGGCTTCATCAATCCAAACCATGTGGATCAGGTTGCACTTCAGGCGCACAGCCGTTTCCAGTTCCATGCTGGACATCATGAACCCACCATCACCAGAGATGGACAGCACTTTCTGCGCCGGGTTCAGCAGGCTTGCGGCAATACCCCACGGCAGGCCCACGCCCATTGTCTGCTGACCATTGCTGATAAGCACCTGACGCGCCCGGAAGGACAGCAGATAACGTGCCAGCCAGATATGGAAGGTACCCATATCCAGGCACAGTGTCATATCCGGGGTTACAAACTGTTCCAGCTCACGCACGATCTGGAGCGGATGCACGGCGTTGTTGCTGGTGCTGCGGGCTTCCAACAGCGCGGTGGTGCGGGCTTTTTTGTAGCCTTCCAGAACAGCTTCCAGTTCTGAAGCACGGGCCAGCTTGCCTGCATCTTTTGCCAGCACTGTCAGCGTGGGTGCAATTTCACCAATCAGTTCAATGGCCGGAACGTAGGCGTTATCCAGTTCTGCAGGAACGATATCTACGTTGATGATCTTGCGGTCATCATTCACGTTCCACAGCCACGGATCATATTCTACCGGGTTGTAGCCGATAGCCACAACAACATCGGCTTCGTGCAGAAGCTGATCACCATGCTGGTTACGGAACAGGCCAACGCGGCCACCAAAACGGTCCACCAGATCTTCAGAAACCGCACCAGCAGCCTGATAGGTGCCCACAACCGGCACGCCGGTTTCTTTTACAAAAGCGCGCACGCCTTCTGCCACATCCGGGCGGCTGGCCAGCATACCCAGCAGAACCACAGGGCGTTTGGCGTTTTTCAGCATGGTTGCGGCTTCTGCAATCACATCAGCCGGGGCACCGCCAACGCGCGGCAGCGGACGGCCAGCCAGAACCGGTGCATGAGCCGGCATGGAAAGCACATCCATAGGCGTGCTTACAAAAGCAGCACCGGGGCGGCCACCTTCTGCAAAGCGGAAAGCGTTGGCCATCACTTCAGAAATCGCAACCGGGGTTGTCAGCTCAACACTGTATTTGGTGATGGGCTTGAACAGGTTGACCGTATCCATGGTCTGGTGCGTCAGCTTCAGGCGGTCTGCCAGTTTTACGGCGCCACCAATAGCCAGCACCGGGTCGCCTTCAGAATTGGCGGTAGCAAGGCCGGTTACAAAGTTGGAAGCACCGGGGCCGGATGTGGCAATGCACACGCCTGCCTTGCCTGTAAGACGGCCAAGGCCACCTGCAATAAAGGCTGCGTTCTGTTCATGCCGCGTAACAACGGTGGTGATGGAGGAATCCACCAGCGCATCAAACAGACGGTCTACCTTAGCGCCCGGAATACCGAACACGTGCTTGACGCCGTGGGCTTCCAGATTTTTGACAATAAGCTCCGCACCGCACTGAGCGGCGTTGTCTGCCGGGTTGGTCATTTCAGTTCTGTCCTGCAAAAACTGGGCTGCCAGAAAGCTGTTTTTCAGCAGCCCCGTTAAAAATGTTCAGCGAATGGAGGCTCAGCCGCCTTCAGCAATACGGATGGCTTCGCTCAGGCTTTCAGGGTTCAGGTCAGCCTTGGCGAACTGTTCCGTACGGGGCAGCTGAATTTCCAGATCGGAAATGGAAGCCACTTCCAGCTTGCCGCGCACAAGGCGATATTCCGTAACGTGCCCGCCACGTTTGCTATCTTCAGAAAGGAAGTGCAGGTGGTAGCCCGCAACATTCACGCCCTGCATGTAAACCGGGGTGCGGAAGCCGATCATGGTGCCCATAACGTTTTCCATGGTGCAGGTGGGCTGCTTTTTCACCACTTCCAGCATGTGCGGATACGGCTTGCACTGGCAGAACACCGTGCGGGTATCAACGCGCTGGAATTCACCCGTAAAGCGCACGGCACCAAACAGGTTGGGGTTACCAAGCAGGCTGTCCACCAGCTCTTCAAACGTTTCCTTGGTTTTGGGGGAATCGATGGTAACCGTTTTTTCCGGTTCAAAATACGTTACGCAGGCAAACGGCGTTTTAAGAGAACCGGGCACTTCTGCGGCCAGACCTTCTGCACGGAACTGGCGCACCACGCCGTCTGTCACAATCATTTCGCCATCAAGGGCGTTGAATGTGCCAAGGCCGAAGTTACCGTGCTGGAGCAGTTCATCCAGCGTGGTTTCACCATCGTACACCGCATCCAGCAGGGCCGCCATGGTGGAGGTCTGGTACAAACGGTTTGCAACAGGCTTTTTCAGCACGCCGTTGCCAAGGGCAGAAGAGCGGACATCCATGTCCATCACCGACTGTTTTTTCATGCTGCAATACTCCCACAAACGCATGGTGGTTTAAGTTCGTTTCGCCCGCACGTTATAACAGTGGAAGCCAGTCTTCCAATATATATTGAACACGTTATCCATATGTATTACATATACCATATGGATATCAGGCACCTGCGCTACTTCGTAACCGTTGCCGAGCATGGCAGCATTACCCATGCCGCAGAGGCACTGGGTATTGAGCAACCCCCACTCAGCCAGCAAATCCGCCAGCTTGAGCGCAATTTAGGCGTAACGCTGTTTGAACGGCAGACTCGGGGCATGAAGCTGACAGAAATTGGCGAAGTGCTTTTGCCCCGCGCCCGCACCATTCTGGATTTGCAGGCGCAATTCCTTTCCACGGCAGAAGGTCTGGCGCGGGGGGAAAGAGGGCATATTCGCGTAGGGCTGGCCGGGGCTGTGCCGCTGTTGCCGGTTATTCCGCTTACCATCCGCCGGTTTCGGGAAATGGCGCCCGATGTCACGCTCTCTTTGGAAGAAAGCAACACCCCTGCCCTGTGTGCAGCATTGCACGAACCCAGCGTGGATATTGCCATTATCCGCCCGCCGTTTACCGATCCCTCACGCCTCTCGGTTTTTCACCTGCTGGATGAACCCACGGTTATCGCCCTGCCCCGTGGCCACAGGCTGGCCAAGGAACCGGTGATCAGTTTGGATATGGTGGCAGATGACCCGCTGATTATCTTCCCGCGTGAGTTGGGGCCGGGCTTTCATGATGCCATTCTGTCGGCCTATCAGCTTGCGGGCGTTACCCCCACAATGGGCCAGCAGGCCCCGCAAATTGCGGGCACCGTGCCTTTGGTGGCGGCGGGGCTTGGGGTTTCTGTTGTGCCGCGTTCACTCAGCCAGATTCATGCTGGCGGGGTCACGTTTCATGCCATTAGTGAACCCGCACCCCGCGCCACATTGGCTGTTGCCATCCGCACCGGGCAGAACATGCCGCTGGTTACGCGGTTTGTAACGGTGTTGCGCACCGCCTGCCGCAAGTGGGAGCAGCGCCAGCATGACACCGCCCCCTTTGCAGATTCGGAAAACCTCTAACCGCCTCAGCCCTGCTGCGGGCGATACGGCACAGAAGCCCGTGGTACGCCATCTTCTATGGGCATATCCGCATGGCGAGACCATTCGTTCCATGATCCCATATAAATGCGCAGCTTGGTAAACCCGGCAGAAGCCAGCGCCACATAGGTGTTGGCAGCACGTGCGCCCTTGAAGCAGTAGATAATGATATCATCATCCGGGTACAGGTTGCGCGTGGCGGCCAGAGCCCGAATTTCTTCCGGTGTTTTAAAGCGTGCTTCCTGATCCTGCGTATGCATGAAGCTATACCACTCAATCCACACAGCACCGGGAATACGCCCTTTGCGCGGCGCAAAATCCACCCCGTAAGGTGATGAGCTTTCACCCAGCCATTCCACCTTGTCGCGGTTATCCAGCAGCTTGATGGACGGGTTGGTAAGGGCCGCAAACACATCTTCCCGCGTGGCCATCAGCGCGTGGTTGATAGAGAGCGGAAACTGCGTGGGTGCTGGGTGCGTGACATCCTGCGTCAACGTGCCGCCAGAGGCCTGCCACGCCCGCAACCCGCCATCCAGAATACCTACCTTGGGGTACCCCAGATACTGCAAGATCCAGTATCCACGGCAGGACGCGCCATAACGTGTATGCAGGGCATCTTCATACACAAGCGCTGTTTTGCTGCCATCCAGACCGTATTGCGCAAACAGCGATGAAAACTTCTGTTGCAGGCTGGCCAGCCCGCTTTCTGATGTTTCTGCCAGATAAGTAAAAATATCCGGCATGTTCACGGCACCGGGAATATGCCCTTTGGCAAAATCTTCTTCCGAACGCACATCTATCAGAACGGCGTTGCCTGTGTGCTGCAACTGCCGCAGGGCATCCGGAGTGTAGAGAACGTCTGTCATGTATCTTCAGTCCGGTCTGTTCAGGAAAGGCCGGACGCTATCAGGTCTGCCCCCATGCAGGCAGACCCCGTGGTTCACTGCCGCCATGCCATAAAAGCAGCCAGCAGCCCCTTATGGCCGCCCGGAACGATGATACGGATGCCCCGCCGCAATAGCCTGCGCGCGGTAGATTTGTTCCACCAGCATAATCCGCACCAACATATGCGGCCATGTAAGGGTGCCAAAGGACATGGACGCATCGGCCCGCTGGATAACCGAGGCATCCAGCCCCTCCGCCCCGCCAATAACAAAGCAGGGGGTTCGGCCAGCCGTTAGCCAGCCTTGCACGGCATTGGAAAAATCCGGGCTGCTGAAATTGCGCCCGGCTTCATCCAGCACCACAACGTGGCTTTGCGCGGGGCAAGCGGCCAGAATGGCCTGTGCCTCGCGCCGTTTGATTTCATCCGGGCTGCCGCGCCCATCTGGCAGTTCTATAATCTCCAGCTTGGGGCGCAGGCGCTTGAGGTACCGTTCCACCAGCGCCCGCTCGGATTTATCCTTCATACGCCCAATGGCCACCAGCCTCATGCCGGTATGCCCATACGCACTGAAAAATCAGAGAACAACATCATGAACCAGTCGATTACAGGCGGGTCACGTTGCCTTCTGCGCCTTCATCCAGTTCCTTGCCCCACATTTTTTCCAGCCCATACAGGGTGCGTGCTTCTGGCTTGAACAGGTGCACCACAATATCGCCCGTATCCAGCAGCACCCAGTCAGACCCGTTGGCGCCTTCCACCATCACGCGCTTGATGCCGATATCACGCAGCTTGCGTTCAATATGCTGCGCCATGGCGGAAATCTGACGGTCTGCCAGACCTGTGGCAATCACCATCCGGTCTGCAAAGGAGGCACGGCCTGCAAGGTCGATCACCACAATATCTTCGGCCTTGTCATCTTCAAGGCTGGCGGTGATGAGCGCCAGAGATTGCTCCAGCATATCCGGGGCCACGGCTTCGCGCTTGGTGGTGGCCTTGGGGCCAGCCGCAGCGGCTTTTTTACGCACGGAACCAGGCGCAGCAGCGCCAGCTGTGGTGGCACGTGCAGGTGCGGCACGCCCTTTGGCGGACGTGGTGGCCGTGCGGGAACGTGCTGATGTTTCGGCGGGGGGCTTGGTAGGAATGACCGTTCTCCTGATCTTTAAAGCGTATCGGGGGTATGGGGTTGGCCTGCAGCGGCATTGAATCCACCCTGCTGACGAATAGCTGTTGCAGATATACTGTTTTGTGCCCCCGGAAGAAAAGCCCACACGGGGGGAGAAAGTTCCGCAATGGCATGTGCACGCCACGCAGGCACCCGCCAGCGGGCCAGATACCGCCCGGCAAGCCCATGCAAGGCCCGCGCATTTTGCCCCGGACGAGGGAAAACCGCCACTGGCACGCTATGCACAAGCTGCCGCCAGTTTTTCCAGCGCGGCAAGGTGGCCAGACCATCTGCGCCCATCAGCCACACAAACCGCGCACGCGGAAAGCGCGTTTGCAGCACCCGCACTGTATCCACCGTATAACGTGTGCCGATTCGGCTTTCGATATCCGTGGCAATAATGCGCCGCCTATCTGCCAGTTGGCGCGCCGTGGCCAAGCGTGCAGGCAAGGCCGCCATATCTAAGCGCCCGGCTTTAAGCGGGTTACCGGGTGAAACCATCAGCCACACCTGGTCTAACCCCAGCACCGCCAGCGCACGCCGCGCAATGGCCTGATGCCCTTTGTGGCCGGGATTGAAAGACCCACCCAAAAGCCCAATACGCAGGCATCTGTTATCCCCCCAAGTGGGAATAACAGTGCCACGTGCACAAGGCTTTGCAGCCGGATGTGGTTGGAAAGTTACCGGCACCTGCGCGCGCCCCGTGCAGTTGGCCGCATGGTCGCAAAAATCAGGGGCGCACCTGCCCGGTGCCAATCACTTCGTAACGGAAGGTTGTCAGCTGCTCCACACCCACCGGGCCACGAGCATGGAAGCGGCCAGTGGCAATGCCAATTTCCGCACCAAAGCCGAACTCACCCCCATCACAGAACTGGGTGGAGGCATTCCACATCACCACAGCGCTGGAAACACCGTTCATGAACCGTATGGCCATGTTTTCATCCGCTGTCACAATGGCTTCTGTGTGGGAAGATCCATACTGCGCAATATGGTCCAGCGCTTCATCCACACCATCCACCACGGCAATGTTCAGAACCGCATCCAGCCATTCTGTTGCAAAGTCTTTTTCCGTTGCAGCGGGCAGATCGGGCATAATGGCGCGGGCTTCGGCATCCGCCTTAAAGGTGCAGCCTTTTTCTGCCAGATCTGCCACAATCTGCGGCAACAATGCTGGCGCAATGGCTGCATCTATCAACAGGGTTTCTGTTGAACCACAAATGCCGGTACGGCGCATTTTGGCGTTGAGCACAATGCGGCGCGCCATGGCAAAATCTGCCGCGGAATGAATATAGGTGTGGCACAGCCCTTCAGCATGGGCCAGCACAGGCACGCGGGCCTCACGCTGCACTCGTTCGACCAATGAACGTCCACCACGCGGAATAATCAGGTCAATCAGGCCAGAAGCGGTGAGCATTTCCGCCACATGGGCGCGGTTGGCATCTGGGGCAATCAGCACGGCATCTTCCGGCAAACCGGCAGAGCGTAATCCGGCCTGCATGGCGGCATGAATGGCACGTGCGCTGTTCAGGCTTTCCGATCCCCCACGCAGCAGCACGGCATTGCCGGATTTAATGCACAGCCCAGAAGCATCTGCCCCCACATTGGGCCGGCTTTCATAAATCATGCCAATCACACCCACAGGGGTGGCAACGCGGCGGATGCGCAGGCCGTTGGGGCGTGTCCATTCCTCCAACACGCGGCCTACGGGGTCTGGCAGATCTGCAATTTCTTCCAGACCACGGGCCATGGCTTCCACCCGTTCGGGCGTGAGGGTGAGCCGATCACGGAACGCATCATTAGCGGTGGAAGCGGCAAGATCCTGCGCGTTGGCTTCCAGAATGGCGGGAGCAGCCTCACGCAAAGCCGCCGCAGCGGCCCACAGGGCTTTATCCCGCGTGGCGGAAGAACTTTGCGCCAGTGTGCGGGCCGCCAGCCGAGCACGATGGGCCAAGGCAGCCATTGGCCCCAGCCCTTGTGCCTGCGCTGGAACATCCTGCACGGGATTGGCCGCAGCCGTTGTAACCCCTTGCAGCTTACTCTCACCCTCCGCGTTCATAACGGCGTTCCTATCTCCATCTTTCTATCTGGCCTGCCGGTGGTGGCAGGCCATCAAGCTGTCATTTGTAGTTGTGCGTGGCTGTTAAACGTTAAAGCGGAACAGCAGCACATCGCCATCCTGCACCACGTAATCTCGCCCTTCAATACGCAGGCGTCCGGCTTCCTTTGCGCCAGCTTCCCCACCATACTGAACGTAATCATCATACGCGACAGTTTCGCATGCAATGAAGCCGCGTTCAAAATCATTGTGAATAACGGCGGCAGCCTGCGGGGCCTTGGTGCCTGCGGTAATTGTCCAGGCGCGGGCTTCCTTCGGGCCTACGGTAAAGTAGGTGCACAGGCCCAAAAGTTTGTAGCCAGCGGCAATAACCCTATCCAGCCCGCTATCCTGAAGGCCCAGCCCTTCCAGAAATTCACGCCGTTCTTCATTTTCAAGCTGGCTGACTTCGGCTTCAATCGCGGCAGACACAATAACGGCAGCAGCACCTTCCGCCGCAGCCTTGGCCTGCACCTGTTCTGAGAACTTGTTGCCAGTTGCTGCCGAGTCTTCATCCACGTTGCACACATACAGCACCGGCTTGGTGGTAAGCAGCTGCAGGCGGCGCACGGCTTCTTCTTCCCCTGCCGGAATGGCGGTGCGGGCCGGGCGGCCTTCACGCAGCGCTTCCATCAGCGGCGCCATAACGGCAAGCTGGGCTGTGGCTTCGGCATCCCGGTTGCGGGCGCGCTTTTCCAGATTGGGCAGACGTTTTTCCAGCGAATCCAGATCCGCCAGCATCAGCTCCGTTTCAATAATATCGGCATCACGCACGGGGTCCACGCCGCCTTCAACGTGGGTGATGTCATCATCTTCAAAGCAGCGCAGCACATGGATAATAGCGTCTACTTCACGGATGTTGGCCAAAAACTGGTTGCCCAGCCCTTCACCCTTGGAGGCACCGCGCACAAGGCCGGCAATATCTACAAACTCAAGGCTGGTGGGCACTTCGCGCTGTGATTTGCCAATTTCCACCAGCTTGTCCAGCCGGGGGTCTGGCACAGCCACGCGGCCTGTATTGGGCTCGATCGTGCAGAACGGATAATTGGCTGCCTGCGCCGTGGCCGTGGCCGTAAGCGCGTTGAACAGCGTGGATTTACCCACATTGGGTAGCCCGACAATACCGCAGTTAAAACCCATCAGCCCTTGCTCCCTTCCGGCAGTGCAACCTTTGTCATGAACTGGTCTGCCCGCCCATCTGCCAACAGGGGGGCGGCATCGGCCATGCGATCAAGCAGCCGTTCCAGCCATTCCTGCCGGTCTGTTTCCGTAAAATTGCCCAGCACCCAGCCGTGCACCCGTTCCTTGGCGCCGGGGTGGCCAATGCCTATGCGCACACGCCAATATTCTGGCGTGCCCAACATTTTATCTGTAGAGCGCAAACCGTTATGCCCCGCAGCCCCTCCCCCACGCTTTATGCGCAGGCGGCCCGGTGCCAGATCCAGCTCATCATGAAAAACGGTAATATTTTCGGGTGCAATTTTGTAAAAAGCGGCGGCTTCCTGCACGCTTTCACCCGATTTGTTCATGTAGGTCATGGGCAGCAGCAGCAGAACTTTCTGCCCGCCTATGCGGCCTTCTGCAACCTCGCCCTTAAAGCGGTTGCGCCATGGCGTGAACCCGTACTTACGGGCAATGGCTTCCACCGCCATAAAGCCAACATTGTGCCGGTGCCGACGCATGGAGGATTCGGGATTGCCCAACCCGACCCAGAGCAGCATTGCTGATTCCACCTAACGTTATGAACAGCACAGGGGGCACGCGCATCTGCACGCACCCCCATGCCTAATAAACAACCCGAATAAACCGGCTTCCGATCAGGAAGCGGCTTCTTCCGTAGCAGCTTCTGCGCCTTCGGTGGTGTCCACGCTCGGAGCAGCAATGGAAGCCACAACAAAGTTTTCTTCGTGGGTCAGCGGGGTTACGCCTTCGGTGCCCTGCACATCTTCCCAACGCACGTTGTCCGCAATGTCCAGCTTGGACAGGTCAACCGTGAAGAATTCAGGAATGTTGTCTGCCGGCACGTCCACTTCAATGGTGTGGCGCACAACGTTCAGCACACCGCCGCGCTTGATGCCGGGGCATGCTTCTTCGTTTTCGAAGTGAACAGACACTTCAACATGCACGCGAGAACCAGCGGCCAGACGCAGGAAGTCAACGTGAACAGGGGAATCCTTCACCGGGTGCAGCTGCACGTCACGCACCAGAGCGCGTTCTGCCTTGCCATCAACCTTGATTTCATACACGCGAGAGCGCCAGCCAGATGCCTGAATGCCCTTAATGATAATGCGTGGGTCGATAGCAATAAGGGTGGGTTCCTGCTTGCCGCCGTAGATAACGCCGGGAACAAGCCCTGCACGCCTCGTTGCCCGCGCTGCCCCCTTACCAGCCTTCGCGCGCGCCGAAGCTTCGATAGATGTAATCTTGGACACGTTGACTTCTCCATAAAAAACTTAATCACGCAGGCCTCCAGGGGTGCCCACGCAGTGGCAGCGCCTTACAGCAAAAGCTGTGCAGGAGCAAGGTATAGCTTGTGCTATAGGGCAGGCTTTGGCACCTGTTGCCCCACAGCCCTTGCCGGAGAAGCCGCTTATGCCCCTGCCGCAAACCACCACGCCCCCACAACAGTTTGGCAGTGATAATTATGCAGGCCTGTGCCCACAGGCGCTGGAAGCCATAAGCCGCGCGGCCAAGGGATCCACCCCCGCATATGGGGATGATGCCTGGACACGCCTTGCCGCCAAAGCGGTGGCGGATGTGTTTGAAGCGCCTGAAGCCGCGGTGTTTTTTGTGCTTACCGGCACGGCAGCCAATGCGCTGGCGCTGGCAACATTGTGCCCGCCCTATTGCAGCATTATTGCCTCGGAAGTGGCACATGCCGAAACCTCCGAACGCGGTGCTCCAGAGTTTTTTACCGGTGGCGCCAAACTGATAACGCCCCCCACCCCAGACGGTAAGCTGACACCTGAAGCCATAAAACTGGCCGCCCGCCGCGCCAGCGATCCGCACTCTTCCACCCCCGCAGTGGTGACCATTACGCAACCCACAGAAAACGGGCTTGTGTATTCGGTGGATGAGATTCGGGCCATTGCCAATGCCTGCCATGATCACGGCTTGCGGCTGCACATGGATGGTGCGCGTTTTGCCAATGCCGTTGCCATGCTGGGCAGCACACCTGCGGCCATGACATGGCAATCCGGCGTGGATGCCCTAAGTTTTGGTGGCACCAAAAACGGCATAGCCATGGGGGAAGCCGTAGTGTTTTTTAAACGCAATATGGCCCATGGCTTTGCCGAGCGCGCCAAGCAGAGCGGGCAAACAGCCTCTAAAATGCGCTTTCTGTCTGCCCCGTGGCTGGCCATGATCCATAGTGGCGCATGGCTGGATAACGCACGCCACGCCAATGCCAGCGCACGCCAGTTTGCACAGGCGGTAGAGGATATTCCCTCCATCAAACTGGCATGGCCCGTGCAATCCAACGCCGTATTTTTGCTGATGCCCGAACCTGTGATGAACGAATTGCGGGCCCGCGGCTGGCGCTTTTACACGTTTTTTGGGGGCATCTGCCGCTTTATGTTTGCGTGGGACGCACGGCCAGAAGCCATTGCCGCGCTGGCAGCAGATTTACGCAGCTGCGTGCGCGGGCAAGGTGCCTTATAAGACGCAAGATATACAGTGCGGCCTTGACATAAGCGCTGCTCCACTGCTTCCTCCGGGCACAACGGAATCATTGCCAAAAACCGCCCCTGCTGCAACGCCGGGCCAGATTTCAGGACAAGACCATGCATCCTTACCGTTCCCACAGCTGTTCGGCCCTTCGCGCCAGCGATGCCGGCACCACCGCGCGCCTGTCCGGCTGGGTGCATAGCAAGCGGGACCACGGCGGGCTGCTGTTTATTGACCTGCGCGATGAAACAGGCCTGACGCAGATTGTTATTCCCGCTGGTTCCCCCGTTATGGAAACGGCCGAGCACCTGCGCGTGGAAAGCGTGATAACCGTAACGGGTGACGTGGTGCTGCGTGATGAAACCACCCGCAACCCAGACCTTGCCACGGGTGATATTGAGCTGCGTGCGCGTGAGCTGATTGTACAGTCCTCCGCCGCTGTGCTGCCGCTACAGGTTGCCGGGCAGGAACATTATTCTGACGAGTTGCGCCTGCGTTACCGCTATATTGATCTGCGGCGCGAGCAGGTGCACGCCAACATCCGCCTGCGTTCCGCCATTATTGCCAGCATGCGCCGCCGCATGACGGATCTGGGCTTTACCGAGTTCCAGACCCCCATCCTGACGGCATCCTCCCCCGAAGGTGCGCGTGACTTTTTGGTGCCCTCCCGCACCCATGCCGGCAAGTTTTACGCCCTGCCGCAGGCCCCGCAGCAGTTCAAGCAGCTTGCCATGGTGGCCGGGTTTGACCGCTACTTCCAGATTGCTCCGTGCTTCCGTGATGAAGCCTCCCGCGCGGATCGCTCCCCCGGTGAGTTCTACCAGCTCGACTTTGAAATGGCCTTTGCCACACAGGACGAAATCTTTGCCGTTCTGGAAGAAGTGATGTCTGGCCTGTTTACAGAGTTCGGCAAGGGCCGCGCCGTAAGCACCGCACCGTTTGAGCGTATTCCCTACGCCCGCGCCATGAAGGTGTATGGTTCTGATAAGCCAGACCTGCGCAACCCGCTGCTGATTACCGATGTAACAGAAGATTTTGCCGGTTCCGGCTTTGGCCTGTTTGCCCGCATTGCAGCCGATGGTGGTGAAGTGCGCGCCATTCCGGCCCCCGGCGCTGGTGGCCGCCCCCGCTCCTTCTATGACAAGCTGAACGCCTGGGCGCGTGAAAACGGGGCTGGTGGTCTGGGTTACATCACCTTTGCAGAAGAGGGCGGCCAAGGCCCGATTGCCAAGAACCTTGAAGCCGACCGCGTAGAAGCCATTCGCACCAAGCTGGGGCTGAACCCCGGTGATGCCGTGTTCTTTGCTGCTGGCAAGGGGCATGATGTGGCCAAGTTCTCTGGCCTTGTGCGCACCCGCATTGCTGAAGAACTGGATCTGATTGAAAAGGATGCCTTCCGTTTCTGCTGGATCACGGACTTCCCGATGTATGAGCTGAATGAAGAAACGGGGCTGATTGACTTCTCGCACAACCCGTTCTCCATGCCGCAAGGTGGTCTGGAAGCACTGAACACCAAAGACCCGCTGGATATTCTGGCTTACCAGTATGACATTGTGTGTAACGGCATTGAGCTTTCCTCCGGCGCTATCCGTAACCACCTGCCGGATGTGATGATCCGCGCCTTTGAAATTGCTGGTTACCCGGAAAGCGAAGTAGAAGCCCGCTTTGGCGGCATGCTCAACGCCTTCCGCTACGGTGCACCGCCGCATGGTGGGTCCGCCCCGGGTGTGGACCGTATTGTGATGCTGCTGGCTGATGAGCCGAACATCCGTGAAGTCATTCTGTTCCCGCTGAACCAGCAGGGCGAAGACCTGATGATGGGTGCCCCGGCCCCTGTGCCACCCGAACGCCTGAAGGAACTCTCCCTCGCGCTGAACCTGAAGCCCGCTGTCAAGAAAGACTGATCGGGCTTTCACATATGCATGTAAAAGGGCCACACCCCGGCCCTTTTGGCATCCGGGTGGTTGCAAGACCGCGCCGGATGTTTTTTTGTACCGGGTATGAGACGTTCACGCCGCCTGCCACTTCCCCTACCCCTTGCCCAAGGTTTTTGCTTTACGCCGGGGCATAATGCCCGTGCGGTAAGCAAGGCCATTGCATCTGTGCTGTTGGGTGGCGTGGTCGCCCTGCCTTTGCCCATGGCGCATGCACAAACAGCCGGTGCTGTGGTGCCTTCGGGCACTGTTTCACAAAATGCCCCACCGGCTGAAGCACGCCCCAGTGCTACGCCCAACACTGCACATTCTTTTTCCGATTCAGATATCAACCAGATTGCCTCGCAACGCGCGGTGTATGATCTCACACTCACAGAGGCCTCTGGCGGCAAAACATTATCGGCCACGGGCACCATGCTTTACAGCGTGCGGCATGGGTGCAGCGGATGGTCCACCCAACAGCGGCTGGATATTCAAAGCGTAACCCGCCAGAACGGCGTGGAGCATCTGGTATCTGACTATTCCACGTTTGAAAGTGCAGATGGGCGCAACCTGATCTTTCGCACCATGGAAACATCTAACGGCAAATTGCTGCAAAACCTGCGGGGGGAAGCCACACTGCACCCGGATGATTCTGGCACAGCGCATTACGAAAAACCTTTAGCCAAAACACTCCCGCTTCCGGCTGGCACGTTGTTCCCCATCCAGCATACCGTTTCCATTCTGGATGCCGCCCGAAGCGGAAAAACCGAGATTTCAGCCCCTATTTTTGATGGCACATCACCAGATGGCGCGGCAGATACGTACATAACCCTTTTAGGCTGGGGCAATACAACGCCCACCACGGATTTTACTGCCCTGAACGCCTTGCAATCTGGCCGTGTGCATGTGGCCTTTTTTTCACGCACGCCACCAAACATGATGCCGGAATATGAAATTGGCATGCGGTATTTTGCCAATGGTGTTTCTGACAATTTGACGTTGGATTTTGGAGATTTCCGCATGAAGGGCACATTGCATGTTCTGGATCTGCCCAAGCCGGAAACATGCCACGCCAAGCCACATCAGAAGAAAAACTAAACCATCACACATAAAAAAATGGCAGGAAAAACCTGCCATTTTCTTACACACCAATATGTATGTGTGAAATTAGTGCGAAAGCGCACCACCAGACTGATGGGCCGAACGCAGAACCGTAACCAGATTTTGCAAATCCTGCGGGTTGGATTTGAGAATAGCCACATTAGCAGGTTCGGGCTGCGGCATCTTGGTGTTGCTGGGGTTGGCAGGCACGTTCATCAGGCTGCCCGTTAGGCCCACACAGGTAAGGCTCATAACAAAATCATGTGCTGAAAAGCCATTCTTTTGCAAAATCGGGTCCAAACCCGGCACCTGCTGCACAAGGGCAATCTGCTGGTCCAGAGACATGCCAAAGCGTGAGGGCGGCTGAATACCGGCGGCCTGAATTTCCTTCAGCGTTGTGGTCAGGCGCGGCAGCACGTTTGGGGCCAGATGATAATGCAGCGCGGTATCCATATCATGCTGCAAAGTGGCGACCTGCTCTGGCGTTAAATTGGGCGCGCCATTGCCACCGGTAGAAACCGTTTGCGCCTGTGCCGCTGCGCCAACCACAAGCGCTGTAGCCCCCATAACGCCCAGCAGAGCAGAGCGGAAGGAAAGTTTTAGAGTATGTCTCATGCTTCTATCACCCATTCACCTTTGCGCATCAATGCCACGCGTTCACCTTTGGCATCTATGCCGTCCACATCAATGTCTCCAGAACCAATCATCCAGTCTATATGGATCATGCTGCTATTGGCCCCGCGTGCGGCCAATGCGGCCTCATCCTGCCCAGCCGTATCACGCATACATTTGGTGTAAGATTGCCCCAATGCGATATGGCTGGCGGCGTTTTCATCAAACAATGTGTTCTGGAACAAAATACCGCTGCGCGAAATGGGGGAGGAATTGGGCACAAGCGCCACTTCCCCCAAACGGCGGGCGCCTTCATCCGTATCCAGCACGCGGGCCAGCACATCTTCGCCTTTGCTGGCGTGCATTTCCACAATGCGTCCGCCTTCAAACCTTACGCGAATATCCTCAATCAACGTGCCTTGATGAGAAAGCGGCTTGGTGGCTGCCACCGTGCCATCCACCTTGAGGCGATGCGGTGTTGTAAACACTTCCTCGGTTGGAATGTTGGGGTTGCACACAATGCCGTTTCCGGCTTTTTCCGCACCGGCTGCCCATTCGTGCCCATCTGCCAGCCCTACCATCAGGTCTGTGCCGGGGCCTTTAAAATGTAGCGCGCTGTAACGAGCATCATTCAAAAATGCGGCGCGGCGGTGCAAAACGGCATTATGGGCCTCCCAATCCGCTACCGGGTTTTCACCCGTAATGCGCGAGACAGAAAAAATGGCCTGCCACAGTTTTTCTACCGCCTGATCAACCGGCAGATCAGGAAATACCTGTGCCGCCCATGCCGGAGAAGCCGCAGCCACAATGCACCAGTTCACATCAAAATTGGTGATAATTTCCATGGCAGGCCGGTTCACGCGGGAATTGGCCCTGCTGGCGCGGGAAATACGTTCCGGGTTCTGCCCCGCCAGCAATGCCGGGTTAGAACCCGTAATGGCCATACGCGCGGCACCGTTACGGAAGGCTTCCGTCATCCCGCCAGCCAGCCAGCCTGCTGCGGTATCAAACGTATCTTCCGCCGCGTATTTGTAACGGGCCAGCGTGGTTTCCTCATCCGAATAAAACGTGCTGACGAGTGAGGCCCCGGCCTTGTACGCGTGCTCCGTAATGCGGCGCACCAGCGGCACGGCATGGAGGGGGGCTGTAATAATCACCTGCTGGCCGTGGGCCACGTTCAGGCCCGTACGTGCTGCCACTTCACCCAGCCTGTCCAGCATGGTGGCAAATTCGGCAGATGCCAGATAACCGCCTGCGGCACCCTGCGTGTTCTGTAAGGCCATAATATGCATGTTTCCCTTAACTTTGCTGCACAGCACGCCTTATTTTGCAATGTGGCAGGCATGATGTGCAGAACTCAAACACCTTTATGTGTATCGGATACCGAACGGGGCTTGGCGTCAATACACATGGGCAGAAAGCTGCTTTCCGTTATGTGCCTGTTAGCTTTGCACCATGTTGGTTGGCAAAGGCTCGGGCAGCAGGCTTGCTGGCAAATAGAGCGGATGGCACGGGCGGCCTGTTTTGCTTAACCGCAACGCATCCACCGTAATGCCGTGTTGCTGGAGCATATGCACCACATCCGGCCCACGGGCCAGCAGGGCCTTGTGGTGTGGCGTGCCATAGGCTGCAATCACCTTATTGGCTTCCTGCGCCATTTCCAGCAGGGCTTTATCATTTTCCGGCCCTATCGGATCTGGCGTTTCCAGCAACCGAAGCTGATCTGTGCACCGATACGCAAACGTATTGCCCACCAGAATACCACCATATCCCCATGCACGGGCATAGCGCTGGCATTTGGCCACGGTGCGGTCATCCCCATATTCGGTGGCAACAGATGGGTTCATCATCAGCCACATCACCAGTGGGCGTGATGGATCCCACACCCGTTTAAGCTTATAACGGTAGCATTTGTCCGGCCCGCCATAGGTGGCGGTGCTCACAACATCTTCTGAAAGTTTCAGAGGGCGGGCCGTGCCCACATTATGCCCTTCAAACAGATCTTCCATTACATTCCCGCTGGCAGAACATGGCAAAACAAGCCCAAGTTTTAGGCTGTGTTGTGTTCTGGCACAAATCTGCCTGCCAGCGGGGCTGTAATCTGCCTAATGTGCAGCGCGCCATGCCTTGGTGGTGGTGGCAATAACCTGCTGCTGGTTCTGCTTTATTTTCTCTACATCATAGCCAAGAGCAGCACTCTGCTGGGGTGTGATGTACCCCCACTGCACCAGAGATTGTGCCAGAGTTTGCGGAAACGGCACGGTTTTTACAAACTGCTTGGGGCAGGATGCACCATCCTTGTTCTGGGGCCATGCGGCCTTATCCAGCGCGCACCATGTTTCTGCAAAATCAGAGTGCGTATCATATCGCGCCATCATGTAGCGCCAGCCTGCGTTCAGTTCCCCGATATTTGCGCTGGTGGCCACATAGGCGGCCAGATAGCCGTTTACCTCCGTTACCCCCGTTTTGCGCCACTGTGCGGAATCCTGCGCAAGCTGGTTGCGCAAATAGGCTGCAAACCGCGGCTGCGCCGTAACATTCTGCAACTGGCCATCCTGATACTGATACAGCACCACCGGCATGGCCGACCCTGCGTGAGAGGCAAAGGCGTAATCAAACCGCTCATCCGTATATACAAGCTGGCGGGTGCCATCTCGCGCAATATCCTGCACAACGGGTTCCCCTCCACCATTTTGTGCGGGAAGAGAGAGCACACGCCACTGGCCTTGCGGGGCTGCCTCTACAATAGCGGCAGCCTGGCAACAATGCGCCCCACCTGTGTAGCCCGAAACCATAACCTGCGGCAGAGCATTCTTCTGCCCGTTTGGCGCAAGCTGGTACAGGGAAATATGCAAATCCATCAGCCCAGGACTATCTTCCGCCATCAGGCTGCCTAGGGTCTGGATAAATACGGGGTGTTCTGGTGCGTTCACTTCCAAAGTGGCCACGCGGCATGTTTGCCCGGCTGTTGGGTTTTCATCTTTCCCCAAAAGCAGGCTGTTGGCAGGGCACGGCTGTTTGTCCGCCACTTTTACAGCCGCCTGCAGGCCCAAGGCAGATAGATTTACCGGTTGTGCCTTTGCGTGCAGATCATCCCCCTGCACCTGCGCGGTAGCCAGTGGGGGCACCGGGCGCGGCTGCGCATTGCGCGTGATAATCCGCTGCTCTGCCGGTGTTGCGGCGTGTGCCTGCGCATATGGCAGCCCAGTGCTCGCCAACACCATACATGCGCCCAGATACCTTATAAAAGCCAAACCGTTTTTCCTTCCTGCGTGTTGCCACCTGCCTGCTGTTTTATATCCGTTGTGGATACAGCCGGGCATTCAGGAGTGTAAGCACCAGCACAACCACTGCACCACCCCCAACAGCCAACATAAGCGCAGGTGCCAGCCCCATACCCAATTGGGTGGCAAACCATGTTTGAAGCAAAGCGTTACTGGCGGCAATAAGGTTCCCGCACTGATAGGCAAGGCCGGGGAACGTGGCCCGCACAGAAGGTGGAGAAAGCTCGCTTAAATAAGCCGGCACCACACCCCATGCCCCCTGAATGCAGAACTGGATACACACAGCCCCCAACCCCAGCCAAAGCAGAGAATGTGGAAGTGTCCATAACGGCAGCAAAGGCAGCGTTAAGGCCGCAGCAAGAATAATGGCATATTGCCGCCCGATTTTTTGCGACAGAAACCCAAAGAACAACCCACCCGCAATGGCAGCCAGATTATACAGCACCACAACAGTTGTAATGGACGTAGGTGGCACATGCCGTTCCAGCGCCAGAAACACCTTGGGGTAGAGATCCTGAGAACCGTGGCTCATGAAATTGAAAGCCGCCATCAGCACCACAGCAAAAACACATAATGCCGCATTGCCTTTTATAATGGCCAACAAACCAAGATGTTCTTCTGCTTTTCCGTGTTGTGTATCGGCCTTCTGCCGGGCCAGCCAATCTGGGCTTTCTGGCACACGCAGCCAGATATACAGGGCAGAAAAAATAGCGCCACTGCCCAGCACAAACAGCCCACGCCACCCCAAAACCGGCAGTAGCAAAAATACCAGAGAAGCCAGCAAATACCCCGCAGGATACCCCGCCTGCAAAATGCCAGAAGCCGTGCCACGCCAGCTTTTGGGCACGCTTTCCATAATCAGGGATGTACCCACCCCCCACTCGCCCCCAAGGGCAATGCCAAACAGGGTGCGCAATGCTAAAAATATAACAAGCGTTGGCGCAAAGGCTGATGCCAATTCTATAAGAGAATAAATAATAATTGTTAAAATCAGCACGGGCTTGCGGCCATATTTATCTGCTGCGCGCCCACATAAAAAGGCACCTAGTGGCCGTGTCATCAGCGTAAGAGTGGGGGCAAGCAGCACACTTTGCAGGGAAACGTTAAAACTTTTTGCCACATCATCAAGTGTAAACAACACAATAAAAAAATCACATGCATCCAACATCCAGGCCAAAAAGGATGCCAGCACAACATGGCGAGCTGTTGCTTTATCTACCGATTGATCGGGCAAAGCAGATGGCGTTATGGATGAAAAAGAAGGCTCGGTCATTCACAGCTCCGGTTCTACAACCTGTTTTTACCGTGATGGTGCCACGCAAGCCCCTTAACCAACCAGTGAATCTCAGATCACGACCCCGCCAGTGCGCCCATTTTTGCGTGATAAGCCAGCATCAACCCGTTTGTCAGGAACAGAACACACAACAGGGCCGAGGGGTTCCCCCGGCCCTGAAGCATCTTGCCGCGCGAAGCAAACTTGTAACATCTCGTTGTCAGATCAGGCCCTTGCCTGTGTGCGAGGTGTTGCCCCCTCATCAAAAGCCATGTGGCTCCATACCCTGTCACACAGCATACGCACGATGGACGGATCATTCAGAGATGAAAGATCTCCCAAATTATCCACTTCTCCACTGGCAATTTTGCGGAGCAGGCGGCGTACAATCTTGCCAGAACGCGTGCGGGGCAGATCTGGCACCAGATAAACGGCCTCTGGCGTGGCATAACGCCCCAGCATACCGGAGATAAGGCGGCTTATGCCTTTTTCCGTTAGCTCCGTAGCCACATTCTGGCGCTGGATAACAAATACCGCCAGCGCCTGCCCCTTTACCGGGTGCGGGATGCCCACTGCAGCAGATTCCACAATACGATGATCTGCTGCCAACGCATCTTCCACTTCTGCTGTACCCAAACGGTGCCCTGCAATATTGATAACATCGTCCATGCGCCCCGTAATCCAGTAATAGCCATCGGCATCTCGCCGTGCGCCATCACCCGTGAAATAATGCCCCGGAACCATACCAAAATATGTCTGGCAGAAGCGAGCATGATCTTTCCAGATTGTGCGGGCCTGCCCCGGCCATGAACGCGCAATGCACAGGCTACCTTCCGCAGGCCCCTGCACCGGCCTACCCTGTGTATCGGCTATGACCATTTCCAACCCTGGCAACGGCGTGCTGGCAGAGCCGGGTTTAAGCGGTTGCACACCCGGCACTGGCCCCAGCACAATGCCGGCGGTTTCTGTCTGCCACCATGTATCCACCACGGGGCAACGCTTTTTGCCCACAACATCGTGATACCATAGCCATGCATCCGGGCTTATGGGTTCCCCCGCAACACCCAGCAAACGCAGAGACTCCAGATTGCGCGCATTCACCACATCATCGCCATCGGCCATCATGGCGCGCACGGCTGTGGGGGCGGTAAACAGCATGGTCACCTTATGCTCATCCACCAGATCCAGCCACCTGCCTGGCGCGGGGTATGAAGGCAGGCTATCGGAAATCATGGTGGTGCCGCCATTGGCCAGTAGGCCATATACAACGGATGTATGCCCGGTTATCCATGCCACATCTGCCGTGCACCACAGTACATCGCCGGGTTGATGATGATACACCATGCCCATGGTATAAGCCGCCCACACCATGTACCCACCGGTGGCATGCACAACCGCTTTGGGCTTGCCCGTGCTGCCAGATGTATAGAGCATAAACAGGGGTGCTTCTGCCCGCATGACAACGGGCACAAAATCTGCCTCAAACGAATCTACAAAATCATGAAAGTCGTAATCTCTCCCTGGCAGCATTGGCACGGGTGCATCAGACGTGCGCACAACCAGAACAGAACGCACGCCACTTTCTGCACCTGCCTTGCACAGGGCTTCATCCATAATCGCTTTAAACGGCACAATCTTGTTGCCGCGCATGCTTTCGCTGGCGGTAATAACCGCAACTGCACCGCTATCTATAATACGTTCTGCAATACCTTCTGCCGAAAAACCACCAAACAACACCACATGCACAGCCCCAATGCGTGCACAGGCCAACATGGCCACCACAGCTTCTGAAATCATGGGCAGGCAAATGGCAACGCGGTGCCCTTCTTCCACCCCCAAATGCACCAGCGCGTTAGACAGGCGGCAAACCCGTTCATGCAGCATGGCATATGTAATTTTTTCTGCCTCGGCCCGGTCTTCACGGTGGCTGATAAGGGCAACCTGATCGGCCTTGTCTGTCAGATGCTTATCAATACAGCACACGGATGCATTGATAAGGCCATCTTCAAACCAGCTTATGGACACATCACCCGTAAAGCTGCCCGTAAAACCATGTTTGGGTTTACGGTGCCAATGTACGCGCTTGGCCTGTTGCAGCCAAAAACCATCCGGGTCTCGCCGTGCATAACGCTGCATGGCGGCCAGTTCCGCAGGTGGCATAAGGGCCGGGTAATCTGCATACTGTGTAGGCGGGATAGTGATGTTTTCCGACATTGTTCCGTCTCCCTTACTTTTTTGTTTTTTGTTGTTCGGGAAAGAAAGAGAATGTTCAGGCGGCGTTGCGATCGGCCTGGCCGATGTGCGGCAGAACCGTGGCCACAATGCCTGCGTCCAATGATTCATAATCGTAATACCGGATTGTTTTGTACAATTCCTCTCGCGTTTGCATGCGGGGGAGCATCTCCTGCGTACCGCCTGTGCGCGCAATGGTTTTGTACAAATCCTCCTGCGCCTTATTGGCCGCCCGCAAGGAACTGACAGGCCAGATAACCATACGGTATCCCATATCTTCAAACTGGGAAGCCGTGAAATAAGGCGAACGACCAAATTCCGTCATGTTGGCAAGCAGGGGCACATCGGGCATACGGCGCACAAACTCCCTGAACATTTCTTCAGAAATCAGTGCTTCAGGGAAAATGGCGTCTGCTCCGGCCTCGTAATACAAACGGGCGCGGGCCACGGCACCATCCAGCCCTTCTGAGCTGGCAGCATCTGTGCGGGCAATAATCACCATATCACGCCGGGCCTTGGCGGCGGCGGCCACCTTTTGGGCCATCTCCTGCGGGGTGGCGAGCTTTTTGTTATTCAGGTGGCCACATTTTTTGGGCAGGATCTGGTCTTCAATATGCACGGCGGCGGCGCCGGCATCTTCAAAAGCCCTGACCATGTGCATCACGTTCAGAACTTCACCATACCCGGTATCACCATCCACCAAAAGCGGCAGACCGGAAGCACGTGCAATCTGGCGGATAAAGAAACACGCATCCTCAATAGTGATAATGCCCAGATCAGGCAGCCCCATACTGGCAGACATAGCCGCACCTGAAAGATAAAGAGCCTGAAAGCCATTATCCTTGGCCTGCAATGCCGCCTGCCCATTATGCGCACCAGGAATTTGCATAATGCCCGGTTTGTTCAGCAAAGCGCGAAACCGCTGCCCGGCTGGTGTTTGCGGCAGATCCTTGCCAACCAGATATGTCATGCTGCATGCTCCAGACCATCGCGTTCACGCAGAGGTACAAAAGGCCGATTATCCGGCCCCACATAATTGGCAGACGGACGAATGATTTTGCCATCCTGCCGCTGTTCCATAATATGGGCGCACCACCCTGTTACGCGGGCAATTACAAAAATGGGTGTAAACATGGCTGTGGGAATACCCATGGCGTTGTAGGAAACCGCGCTAAACCAATCCAAATTAGGGAACATCTTTTTCTGTTCATCCATAATCCGTTCAATCCGCTCGGCCACATGATACAAACGCATATTGCCGTTACGGCGCGAAAGGTTGCGCGCTGTTTCCTTGATAATCTCGTTGCGCGGGTCTGCTATTGTATAAACCGGATGCCCAAACCCGATGATAACTTCACGGTTTTCCAGACGCCTGAGAATATCCACCTCGGCTTCATCCGCTGTGCGGTAGCGCTGCTGAATATCCAGCGCAACTTCATTGGCGCCCCCATGCTTGGGGCCACGCAGGGCACCTATGGCGGCTGTTACGGCGGAATACATATCCGAACCCGTGCCCGCCACTACTCTAGCTGTAAATGTGGACGCATTGAATTCATGCTCCGCATACAGAATAAGGGAGGTGTGCATGGCCTGCACCCAGTCCTCTGCTGGCGCTTTGCCATGCAGAAGGTGCAAAAAGTGCCCGCCCACACTTTCATCATCCGTATTGGTATCTATCCGCCGGCCGTGGTTTGAAAAATGATACCAATACAGCAGCATGGAGCCTAACGAGGCCACAAGCCTATCTGCAATATCCCGCGCACCTGCGGTGGGGCAATCGCTCCGTTCTGGCAACGCACAGCCCAGAACGGAAACAGCCGTGCGCAAAACATCCATAGGATGTGTGGCGGCTGGCAGACGTTCCAGAGCAGCACGCACAATGGCAGGAATATCCCGCATACTGGCCAGATGCCGCCTGTAGGCTTCCAGCTCTGCACTATTGGGCAGATAACCATGGATAAGGAGATGCGCGACCTCCTCAAACGTGCTGGCACGCGCAAGATCTTTGATATCATACCCACGATAATGCAGATCATTCCCGCTCTGCCCCACAGTGCTGAGCGCCGTGTTGCCCGCAACCGTGCCTGACAGCGCAACAGATTTTTTTGGTTTTCTGTGCAGATGCGTTGTCATTTTTCCATTCCTTCCTGTGCGTTATCGCCTGTTTAGGAAGCCAGAGCTGTAGAGGTGGCAGCCGTAACCGCAGCGGGCTTGGCCTGCCCGAAATTGAAAATACCTTCCGCAGTGTTCTGGCGAATATCACGCTCGGGAATGGCAATTTCCAACATATGCAGTTCTCCGGCTTTCAGATTGGGCAGGTTTTGCACAATTTCCAAAAATCTTTCAGCTTCCTGATGCGGCACAATGCCTTCTGAAAGTGTTTGGAACTTACGGATATAATCAGCACGCTGCCACGGTGTAGCCCCCAGTGTATGGGCATTGGCAACAGCCAGCTCATCCGCAATAACCGCGCCATCTTTCATGCGGATAACAATACGGCCCCCAAAGGCTTTTTTATCCGGGTCTGTTTCATGGTAGCGTTGTGTCCACTCGGGTTTTTCTATTGTGTGGATCTTGCGCCAGAGCCGTACGGTATCTGGCCTGCGAGCGCGTTCCGGCGCGTAGGAATGCACATGGTGCCAGCTACCATCCTGCAAAGCCACGGCCACAATATACATGATGGAATGATCCAGCGTTTCCCGCGAGGCTTGCGGATCAAACTTTTGCGGATCATTCGAGCCCGTGCCAATAACGTAATGCGTGTGATGGCTGGTTTCTATCAGCACATCTTCAACATCATCCCAGTTTTTGATTTTCTGCCCCATACGAAAGGCAAGATCAATAAGCGCCTGACTTTGATATTCTGCCGAATGTTCCTTGGTGAAGGAGGACAGAATGGCACGTTTTGGCTCACCCATTTCTGGCAATGGCACACGGTAATGCGCATTTTTACCATCCAGCATCCAGCCAATAACACCATCTTCCCCTTCATAAATCGGGGTTGGAGATGTTTCGCCCATCATGGCGCGGTCAACGGCCTCTACCGCCATTTTGCTGGCATGGGCGGGGGCATAGGCTTTCCATGATGAAATCTCGCCCTTGCGGCTCTGGCGCGTGGCGGTGGTAACATGCAAGGCCTGCCCTATGGCCTGATAGATAACCGCTGGCGGCAGGCGCATAAGCGTGCCAATACCTGCGGCCACAGATGGGCCAAGATGCGCTACATGATCTATCTTGTGTTTGTGCAAACAAATGGCACGCGCAAGGTCTATCTGAATTTCATACCCCGTGGCAGCACCACGGATTAAATCTGCACCGCTGCGGCGGCACTGCTGGGCAACAGCCAGAATGCCGGGAATATTATCACCCGGATGAGAATATTCTGCTGCTAAAAATGTATCGTGAAAATCCAACTCACGCACGGCTGTGCCATTGGCCCATGCAGCCCATTCTGCATGCACGCGCACATTTGGCCCCATGCCAAACACCGTGGCCCCACCTTCCCGCCGATGCGCCAGAGCCTCGGCCCGCGCACTCATGACGGAATGACGGTTTACAGATGCCATGGCCACAGATGCGTTATCTATCAGCCGGTTGATAATCATATCCGTAACTGCGGCCTCCACCGGCACCGGATCTGCCGCCACCTGCGCAATTTTCCACGCAAGCTGTTCGGGCCGTGGCAGACGGTCGCTTTCTGGATGAACACGCACATCATGATACTGCATTGCTTTAACCTCATGATCGGAATTTGATCGTGAGGGGAGTGTTGCAGAGTGTTGTTTTGAGCGGCAGAGAGATAAGAGTAAAAAGAGGCGAAGGGAATGTTCCCGTTTGCGAAGTTTGCGAAGTTCGTACCATGCCACAAACCAGAACCAAGCTTTTTGCTGGCCCGCGCTTGCGGCAGTTGCGCCAACGCGAAACCCTAACCCAAGCCAACTTGGCAGACATGCTTGACATATCACCAAGTTATCTTAACCAGTTAGAACGTAACCACCGGCCTGTTCCGCACCATCTGTTACAAAAGCTGTGTGAACGCTTTAATCTAACCCCCGCATGGTTCAGCAACACCAAAGAAGCCCATACCGTGCAGGCCATGCGCGAAACCATGGCAGACCCCGTATTTAAAAATGCATCCTTACCTTTGGCCAAAATGGCAGATGCCGTACATGCCAACCCGGATTTATGCGCTGCATTTTTAACCCTTTACCGCGCCTATAAATTTGAGCAGGAGCGTGAAAGCGATACCCTTTCCCCCTCTCCTCCGCTAGAGCCGTATGAAACGGTGGGAGACTGGGTGCAGCAACACCGCAACTATTTTCATGAACTCGATTGTGCTGCCGAAAAGTTTTACGAAAACCTTAACCTCCAAAACGGCTTGGCCGAAGCCTTAAAAACCTATCTGCTTGATCAGCATGGCTTGCACACGCAACAAGACCCGGCGCTGGAAGAAGGCGGGTTGGTATGGCGAATAGACCGGCACCGCCGCACCATTCTTTTACCCCCAGACCAACCACCAGAAAGCACGCTGTTCTATCTGGCGCAGATTATTGGCCAACGAGACCATACCCGCCTGATAAGCAGCATTTTACGGCGTGAAGGCCCCAAAGAGAAAAATGCGCTGGAACTCGGCCGCGTTTATTTGGGTAACTACTTTGCCGGGGCCTTGCTGTTACCCTATACGCGCTTCCTGCACGCAGCACAGACCATGCGCTATGATATCGAGCGCCTACGCCGCCATTTTGGCACCAGTTTTGAACAGATAAGCCACAGATTAAGCACGTTGCAGCGCCCCGGTATGGAGGGCATTCCCTTTTATTTCCTCAAATTGGATATCGCAGGAAATATTCTTAAAAGTTTTTCTGCCAACCGTTTTTCTCAGGCACGTTTTGGTGGCCCCTGCCCGTTGTGGAACATCTTTCGGGCTTTTGCCACACCGGGGCAGGTGCAGGTGCAGCTTTCTCAAACTACGGATGATTCCATTTACCTCAACGTTGCCCGCACAGTGGGGCATGAGGGTGTTACCTATACAGACCGCCCACGGCAGATTGCCATTGTGCTGGGCTGTACCATAAGCGATGCCGCAAAAACCGTTTATGCTGATGGCTTAAACCTGAATGACCACAGATTGGTGGTGCCCATTGGCCCCGGCTGCCGCGCCTGTGTGCGGGATAATTGCAGCCACAGGTCTTTACCTGTTTCGGGCCGGATGCTGGATACGGGAAGTGATGCCAGAGGCGTTGTGCCCTACCGGGCACTACCTGAAAAACCCTGATATTTTATAAGGAAGAAGATAGTCTGGTGGGGCAAGGGGAACTTAAAAGACCTATCTGGAATGACCGGGGATGCAAAAACATTCCAGATAGGAACCGGGGATTGAACGGGATAAATCAAGACGAACCAAGAGTTGTCGCGACGATGCCCCTTGCCCCACCAGCAGAAACGCCTTCATCGCCGCGACAAGATTGATAATAAGAACCATTCTCAATAAACGCAACATAAAAAAGCAGGGGTGGAGAACTTTTTTGCTCCCCACCCCTGCCTTGCAACACAGCGTGTTGTTTTAGTTCGTTTTTTTAGCCGGTGTGGAGGGAACCACTTTTTCCACCACATCGTCAGAAACAAAAACAATGCCATCCAGCAGCTGGTTAAGTGCTTCTACAGCCTGCTGCGGCTGGCGGCCTTCTGTAAACACTTTTGCGCGGTACAGGGCACCTTCGCTCTGTTCCAGCGGGGCAAGGGCCAGAATGAAGTCTGCATCTTCACCCACAACCTGCAGGCTCTGCTGTGCCTGCTGGGTTTGCCCGGCCTGGAACTGCTTGTTGGCGTTAGCCAGTGCTGCCTGTTTTTCTGGGGCCAGTGTTTCGCTTACAATAAACTCACCACCAACTGGCACCCATGTTGTGGGGTTGGCAACCGGCATATGGGTTGCAGAAACCGGATGCTGCGGGGCTGGCTGAAGCTGGCTTTCTGCCGCAAAGAACTTCTTGTTATCTGCACTGGCAGCCTTGAAACGCTTTTGCGCATCATACAGCGGCGGAATGGCGGCATCGGTTTTGCCCTGAGCCAGCAGATCACGCGCCTGAAACACATCCATCATGGCTTTCTGGCCATCAACGGAAAGGCGATGCATGGCATGGCCAGCCTTGAACTTTTCCCACGTGGTGTGCACGGTGCCTGCCTGTGCCACAGAAAAACTGGTGAGCAATACAGCAGATGCTGCAAAAAGAGCTTTTAAACGCATAAAAACTAATCCAAACTGATTTAAATTTTCAAAAGATAACGGATGATATCCTGAAAATTAATTTAATGCGCCGGGTGGGGTGATACAATTCATCTATATTAAAAAATATATTATAGTCAGCCGTTTTTTATTTATTGTCTGATACCTGAATGTTTTTTCTTCTCAAAACTCTGCTTTCAGCTCTGATTATTGCTCTGGTTTCCACTTTGGCACGCCGTTACCCCGGATTTGGCGCGCTGGTTGCCGCCCTGCCCCTTGTTTCCGTATTTGGCATGATCTGGCTTTGGCTGGAAACGCATGATCCTGCACGGATGGAAGCCCATGTCAGCGCTACGTTCTGGTATGTGCTGCCCTCCCTGCCCATGTTTTTGTTTATGCCGTGGCTGATGCGGTGTGGCGTGCATTTCTGGCCCGCACTGGCCAGTGGGTGTGGCTTAACCGTTGTTTTATACCTGCTGATGATCTGGGCTGGCCCGTGGCTTGGCATTAGCCAATAAACCACTCGCCAATAGAGTCGCCCACAGTTTCTGCGGATGCTCCGGTGGGTAAGCCTGTGGATAACGTGTACAACCGCCGTGAAAATTGTGGCTTGTACCGCTTCCGCTCCACGCTTACCGCCGTATTTTGCGTGGTGACGGCAAGCGCCAGAAACTCTGCTTAATGGTATCCGCCACCGCCGGAAATGGATCTACCCCTGTATTGCGAATAAGGGTTGCCACAGTCACCTGATCGCAATGTGGAGAACGTTGCACGTTCTTGCAGACATACACCCCCGCAGCCTGACGACGTGTGGAATACACAGCCTTCCATGTAGAAGATGGCACAAACACATGGTCTGGCCCAATGGTTGGAATGGGATGACCATGAAACGCAGGGCCGGTGACCACATATAAGTCCCCTTCCTGCACAGCCAGCTCCCGCACCGTGTATTCAATACGTGCCCAAATACCCTGATTAAGCGCTATGGATTGCGGCACCATGTTGGAATACGCAAAAGTTTCAAATTGTGCTGTCGGCGTTGGCTGATCCGCACTGGGGGCCATGTGCCCCCTGCTGTAGCCGGATTTTTTGTAATCCTGATCTCGGCTGCCATCTGGCCACCGGGAATCTGCATAAAAAGTGCCTGCACGCATCAAGCGTTCTGCAAGGCGCACATTATTGGCCTGCAAATGCTCCGCTGCCCACAAAGGTGTGTGCGTGACAGATGAAACCAGAACAGCATAGCCCGTGTTACACAGCAGTTCTGTCTGCTTCAGCATGAAAGGCCGCGTTATTGCGGGCAATTTGTTTTCTGGCCCAAAAGCCTGACATGCTGCGTTTTCCTGCGCCCAAGCAGCCGAAACTGGCAGGCAGGCCACAACCATGCCCAAGCATATTTTTGCAACACGCACACTCATTGCACGGATACCAGCGTGAAGCCCTGTTTTGAATACACAATGCTGCCTTTGTTAAATGCCATACAATACGAAATGCCTTTATAGAAAAGATAACGCCCAAACAAAGGCACATAAAACCAAATCAGCCACAGTTATGGAGCAGAAATGGAGCAGCCCTCACCTTCCAGCACCACTACGCCAGAAACCCTGCGTGAACGCCGCACACAAATGATAACGGCAAAACTGCCGGCCAAAATGCGCCGCGCCATACAATGGCTACGCAAGCCCGAGCAAAAATGGGTGCGCCTGCCTTCTGGGCTGCTGTTAATGTTGGGTGGACTGCTTTCCTTTTTACCCGTTTTGGGTGTGTGGATGCTGCCTTTGGGTATTTTGCTACTGGCAGAGGATATTCCACTCTTTCAGAGCGTGAGCGGTAAGATGTTGGGGTGGATTGCTCGGCGCAAGCCCACATGGTTGGGCATTGCTGAAAACGAAACGGAAGAAGAAGCCTTCCTGCGCGTTCAAACCTTTCTGGAGCAGGATTTATACCATCCCTAAAGTTTTTATCCGCAGCCATCTTGACTGCCAAGCTTCATGGCCTTGTCCACAGATTCTGCGGATGCTCCGGTGGGTAAGCCTGTGGATAACGGGCACAACCCATGTGAGTCACGCTGATGATTTACCCATACCCTATATAAATCCGGGCACCTGATTAAATGCTTTTGCCCCCAGCATAGCCATTATTTTTGCCATGCTTTCCTATTTCCTGATTGACCATTTATAGAAAGAGGTCGGGCCTAAAGCTCACTTTGAAATAACCACAAAAAAACCGCCAAAAGGCGGTTTTTTCTTACCCAATTTTTAGAATATATCTCTTAGGCTTCAAACAGCTTCCGACATTTCATACGGTATGTTGGCTTTTGTCAGTTCTGCCAGAAAATCTCTATCTACTACGGCATCCTTATAGTTTTCATCTTCCACACATTCGTGCCAGGAAAGTTCGGATGCAGAGGGTTTGGCTGTTTTCCAGGTTTGATGCAAAGCGGATGCCTTGGAAACAAACTCTTTCAGAACAGAAATTGTAACAGTGGTCATAGCGTGAACTTTCTCTTCAATCTTACATACTTGCTTCTATGTGGCCTTAGCAGATAAGCGCTGCAAGGTATTCATTCACACTTTCCACAAGGTTGTACACAGGCAGAAAAACCCTACACCAAACCCTGTGGAAAGAGACACAAATATGGCGCTTTATTTCTGACGGTGAGGTGGCCTTGCCTTGCGCCAATTGCCTTCAGCCGATGCCTTATAGGCAAGCTCATCATGCCAATAGCTCGCACCAGCACGGCTATGGTGCCCAAGCAAAAAACCACTTCCATTGGCATGGGGGGCTGATTGCGGGGTGACATCAAAAAGGTACTTTATAGCCCCAATTGTTGTTGTACCCGGCCCCGTATTCACCCAGATGTTCTCAAAGCTATTGGGGTTATTTTTATAACGGGTCAGAGAATCACAAAGTGCATGAATAATGGCTTCAATAACAGGATGCTTTTTTCTGGAGATGATCAACCCGTTTTCAATGCACCATGGGCTGCCAATGGCGTACAGAAGGAAGCATTCATAAGACGCATGACCGGTGATGTGAACGAGTGGAGCATGCATGGAAATATCGACGTCAACGTAAATACCACCATGCACATACATGTCACACATACGCCACAGATCAGACCGCATGGCAGGGTGGAAACACACATCAAAAAGCGCCACCATATCTGGCCCGAAATGCGTATGCAGAAAAGCCCGCGCAGATTCATCATGCGTGAGAGCCATCTCAAAATCCGGGTTGTTGTTTTTTACTTTTTCAATGGAACACGCTACGTCATCCGGCAGTGTTTCACTATGCCAGTATTGAGAAATTCTTTTCGGTATAGTTGGTGGCAGAACGCTTTTATCTGGTGGATCAATATCTGCCTGATCAAGCGTTGGAAGCCAGCCACTTTCCACGCCTTTTTCCAAACAACGAAAAAAATCCATTTTGACATGGGGCGAATTGGGGCGCCTAGATTGCGTGCTCATATTTCTCGTCATAAATAATTATTTTTCATACCCATAAAATATTACCATGGAAAAAAGATATAAACAAAAATATCCCTCACCTATGGGCCGGACATAATACTACCACACAGACCGCCCTGAGAACGGTGTTGAAAGAAAAGTTAAAATATTCCAATATCAGAATATACATTCATCCATATAAGTATCAGTTACACCCAATTCCGAGAGCGCTTATGGACAGTCTGAAAAAAGCCAAACAGTCTGTAAAAGACCTGCTCTCTTTACTCGTATATTACCGTCATTTCAGACGTATTGTGCAGGCTGTTCAGGATATAGAAATTGTATCTGTAGGAGACCATTGCCTTACAGCCTCAGTGCTCAAAAATTTGGGACTTAAAAAGAAATCCTATCCGTTTGATTGGATATTTAGTGATATCCGTATGGTAAATCATTGTATTCAGGATAATTTTTTAACATTTCTGGATAGATCACAACATATGAAAATTTCTGAAGATGAAAAACTTTCACCAGATGCTAATTTTTGTGATCACATATATTACAAAACACACTATGGCGTTCTCTTTACATTCAATCACTATGATATATCAGATGATGAGATTTACAGATACTACGAGCGCTGTGTTGAAAGATTTATAAATCTATTACACTCGGATAAAAAGGTTATATTTTTATGTATTTCTCAAAGAATCAATCAAAACGACTTTTATGAACTTTCAAAAACCCTATCTTTTTATAACAATAAATACCTTCTTGCTCTAAACTTCATACAGCGCGAAGATCAACTTTATACATGCAGCATTTCCCTAGAAACAGAGAATGCGCTTTTATATTCCATTTCACGCAAAGAAAGTATTGATGGCACGGATTTTCAAACCACACAGGATTTCATGAGCTTTATGGCCGTTTTCTCTGCGTTTCTTGCCTCCCAGAAAGGGCAATAGAAACACAAGGCATCAAATTTTTGCCTTATATCAGTGGCATAAAACAACCAGCCAAGAGCCTGTCCGCTACCTATGGCGGCTCTTGGTCAATTTCCCCGCCAAAAATCCGACCGCACCACCAGCAACCGCCAGCCTACAGCCAAGATGATGGTGGCAAAAAACACTCCCCCACCACCAACAATCATCCCGCACTCAAAATCCGGCATCATGCAGATTGGATAGCCGCGTTATCCGCCTTACACTTGGCAAAGATGGCCTGAATATCCGTTACACTCGGCCCGGTCTTGCTCTTAGATTGTTCCAGAGCTTCCTTGACCGTTTCATAAACTTCCGGCCCGTATTTTTCGGCCAGACCGGCCACTGTGCCCACTACGCCAAGAATGGCGCTGATTTCTGCTGCGTTCATGTTACTTGCTCCCGCCAAGTGCTGCACAGGCATCTGGCGTGGTACCGGCTGGAATAGAGGTATGTTCGCGCTGGCATTGGCCTGCCCAAGAGCCGTATTGTAATACCGCTTGTGATAGGCACTGAGGGCTGCGGCATCTGTGGCCGAGGGTAATGGTTCGGGAGCGCGCAGGTATTGCGCCCTGCACATACAAACTGAATAAGCCCTGTTCTCCACAAGGATTTCCGCTTCCGGAAGGCCCGTCAAACCGCTTTCTGCCAGAATACGATTGGCAAGATCGGGTCGGTAGCGCAGGAAGTTTAGCCAGATGTCATCATGGGTTCTGGGCTCCATTTGAAACCAGCCCAGCGCAGGACCGTTGATTTGCCGGTCATGCATAAACCCACTTTTCAACAAGGCCTGTGCCCGTCACCATATTAACTGCTGCATCTCCACCAAGGTTGATAGCTTCCAATGCTGGAAGAATATTTAGGTGCTTGATGACAGAGAGATTTGCGCCCCACACAACCCCGGTTTTCATGCTGCCTCCATGTCACGCGGGGGCAGCATGAACTGTGTTGTCTGAGGCTGGGGTGCGGGCTGCGTTGGCACATCCCATGGTTCACGCCAGTGCAGCCATTTTACCCAAATAGTGCTGGCCACTTCCTGATCTGAAAGCAGGGTTGCGCCGATTGTCCCACCAATGGTGCAGATGAGCGTGACAACAGCCACCATCTTCTTCCACCAATGCAGATTATCATCTGCAATGCGGTTGCGCTCAGTTTGAGCTCCGGTAAGAGCTGAGATGTTTTTATTCAGATCTGTAACCTGAGCACCGAGCCTATCATACCGGCAGCAGTTGCCTGCTGTCGAGCGTTGCCTTCCGCGCGAACCGCAGCAACTTCATGGCTGATATTGTCGAGCTTCCGATCTGTGCCGTCCTGCCGCCTTTCCATGGCAGCAAGACGTTCTTCGTGATCATCAAGGCGAACTGAAAAATTGCTGATATCTGACTGCGCTTGCTCGTGCGGCGCAGTTGAAACGTCACCCATTACAAACCTGATTTTCTGGGTGGTTTGCCTTAGCCCGCGCAAGCAAGAAAGGCGTCAATATGGTAATATATTACCGAAACCTAGATAGATCTGCAAGGGTTACGAGGTAGTTGGAGCTACTGGAAGCGCAGTGCTTGTTGTATCGCTGCCGTTGGCAATAGACATCAGGGCCTTTAGGTATGCAACCCACGCGTCCGGCGTTGGCTCATTCAGAATGGTGTAGTTGTTATTTACATATGTTCTAGCTGAAGCCAAAGCGGTTGCGGCCCGCGTTTTCAATGGGATAACCACAACAGGTGGAACGTAATCTACTAACTGATTACTGGATTTATCCCACACCTGCTGCTTAAATCCCGTGAGCGCAGATGCCATACGCGCATCCCACGCATTAGTGACAACTGCATGCAGTGTATTACTGATTGTTGGAATGCGTGAAAATCCCCACATATCATAAAATGCCGCTGGAGTGCTTTCGTCACAATAGTAACGATCAGGATATTTTAAGGACTTGCTTGCTGTATCAACTGGAATGTTCAGATACCCAGTATTCGTTCCGTACTGAATGAGTGACATTTGAGCGGCTGTGAGTGCAATCATATCGCTAGCTACGGGTAGAGTAGAGATATCATTTATACTCTGACCGTTACTGTTAACACCATTCCAGATATCAAAGGCCGGGATAATAAGAAAACCTGATGTGCTGTCATATTTTCCATAATATTGATTTGGATACGCGGTTTTTACATCTGCATTTGTCATTTTCATAAGTCCTCAAAAATATCCACCAACCAGGATACGGATTGGGTAATCAACGTACCTCCCCTTTTCGCCTGTATCTGCCCCGTCATAAGCGGGTGGATAATCTTGGACCGAAAAAATACCAAAACTTGCTTCTGGACCATCGATATAGACAAAACGTGGGTAGTATGTGCCGGACCCCACAACAGAAGCAGTAATAAATACAGGGTCGGAAGCAAAAGCCTGTGGCCATGTTACTCTTGTCATATAACTAACAGTAGCATTGATAACCTGAAATCGCAGATTAGCATCCACGAATGGCGCATCAGTTAGTTTCATATATCGAGCATCTGCGTCACTAGCTGGCAACGCCTGTTTTTGTGTCCAGTCAGTTACTGATGGAATGAGGAGATTTTCAGAGAATGTGACTGGCCCGGAAACGGTCTGCTGAGATGTAGATGCAAGCACGAGCGCCTGCTCCATAGTTGCGGCATCTGTAGCATTTACGCCATCGGCTAATCCAGTAATGCGATTGCCGCCCATAGACAGGTTGCCTGAGATAGGTACAGATCCATCGCGCAGAGGCGCCTGATTAAGAGTGCACTGAATATCTTCCAGGGGATCGTTGTGTTGCTCTATTAAGATAGTCTGACCAACCTCAGCCAGATAAACAGGAGGTAATTTATAAGTACCGTTGGTATCGTAAGGCATTATTGCGCCCCATTAATATTTGATTGGGTGATTGCGGCAGAAACAAGCGCTTGAGCGATCTTATTGGACAGATCTCGGCGCTTCTGAATTTCTGGATTTCTGGATAGTGTGGCTGCAACCCTTGCCTGCGGGTCGGCAGATGGACGCTTGCCGCCTGTACCCATGGTGTAAATTCCTTATTTTAAGATGCTGTGTAGAAAGGGATGTACTGTGCCAGTTCTGGCCACATGCCTTCGGGTTCATTGGGGAGTTCAATTTTGTAGGGCATACGGTACCGGCTTTTTGCCAGCGCGGCTGACCCAACCGCTCCCCATAGTTGGCTACATCAACCCACTGGTGGCAGACGCCCTACGCGACCCAACCAGCGGCATCAACACAACGCAGTTACGTGCAGAGCCTAACGCTGGCGCATCTGGGGCCGTGGTTATGAAGGCCGATGCGGATGCGGTGATTGCGAAACTGCATGGGGTTATCGGAGTAGCACTCGAAAAACTTCGAGAAGGAAACGTAATGTGGGCGAAATATGCCCTTATCAAAGCCCTGAAATGAACAGACGCATGAACGAGAAACTGAAGCCGTGCCCGTTTTGTCATTATGACGATGCGCAAGTGACGGATGGTGATGAAACGGGCTTAGAGTTTGCGTGGTGCCCAAAGTGCAATGCTCAAGGGTCATCTTGTGAAACGCAAGATGAAGCCATCACCGCATGGAACACCCGCGCAGGAGAGAAGGCGTGATTAGGTCATTGTTATCAGATCTTCTGCTTTTCAATTTATTGCCACCACGCATAGGGGGCGGCCTAGAAAGCACTGATCTTATTTATTACTGGCATCAGAATGGCGGCGGGTGGACTGAATATAATTATCAGAATGCAGATGATTTTCTCGGAGATGAAGACACTAGCGGTTGGATTTACAAAGGCCCCGTCCTCACCCCCACGCAGATAAACGAAATGCTGGCGGCGGAACGGGAGCGCATCTGTCTCATTATAGAAAGAAGTCTTAATGCATCTTGTGGCTTATTACCGGCCGCAGGGAAAACACTACTGAAGGCCGCAGCCGAAGATATTACCGATGCAATCCGCAATCTAGGAGCCGCGCCATGAGGACGATAGAGGAACAGGCTATAGATATGGCTGTTTGTATTGAGGGTTTTGAAAAACCAAGCGAATTGCTGGTTAAGTTAATGAGAAAGGAACTGAACGAAGCCGAGCGGCGCGGATACGAACGCGCACGGGCAGAATGTGCGGCTGATACGCGGCGGTTGGAGTGGTTGGAGAGGCAGTCGAGAGCAACAATGACCGATAGGAAAAGTTCACGGGTATTATTCCATTCTCCTGCAATAGGCCCTTGGGGTGATCTCCGATCCGCCATTGATGCAGCTATGGAGGGGGGGGAAATGACCGAAAAACAGCCAGACCGTGAGCCAGATGGTCAGTTTGATACCTTCGAAACATGGGTAAATAAAGCAATGTCATGGATTGGCAATACAAACCCGGCTTGCTTTGATGCAAAGGGCCGCAGGTGCCGTATCGGTGGCGATTTCATGCGCGCCCGTGATGAAGGCACGTTCCCAGTTTACTACTGGTTTGGAGCTGGTGACGAAACCCCAGCACAGCAGCGCAAGAGCCAACGGCTTGCGGCAAAAAAGAAAGCATGGGCATGACTGACGCACGCATTGAGGCGGCTGCAAAGGCAATTGCCGAATATGTATATGAGCGCAACGGAAAGCCCCTGAAATGGGAAAACATGGGAGATAACCGTCAAGAAGTCGCTCGGTGCTATGCGCGAGTTGCCCTTGAAGCAGCAGACGCAGTGGCTTGGAACACCGACATAAAGAAAGCGCGCGGATTCCGCCAGACAATCGTTGTCCATTTGAAGAATGGCAATACCACGCTTGCTAACAATGAGTTTCCTCAAGGCGAGGATGGTTGGGTTGATATGATGGGCGGTAACATTGCAGAGGCCGATATTGAGGCATGGATGCTGATTCCTCGGTTTCCTGCTCCACGCAATGAGGTGAAGTCATGAACGCCATAACCCCCGACCACTACAAAACAAAAAGCGGCCTGCAAGTATGGGATGTAACCCGTTACATGTCCGGCAACATGGCGCAGGCATTCCAGTATGTTTACCGCTCCGGGCATAAGGGGGGCGAGATTGAATATCTTCGGAAGGCCGTGGCTTTCTTAGAGGATTGGTATCTCCATAAAGATTGCCCAGCTATGGCAAATGTATATCAGGACCGTTCTCAACACGAAAAATATCTACAAGCTCTCTTATGGGAGACAGAAAAATGGAAGACTTCAGTCCTTCAAGACATATGGGGCATGGATTATTTTGCGAATCATATTGATGAGGTGAACGCGCGAAAGCATGCCTATCCCCAGATGATGGAGAAGCTAAAGGCCCGCATCACAGCACTAGAAGGAGGCGGGAATGGGTCAGACGCTGCCTGATCTTATGACCATCAAAGATGTGCTGACGCGCCTTATAATGGCAGAATAGGTCGCACGCGCCTTCTGGAGCATCTTCGGAAGCACCCAGAGTATAATGGTGGTCCTACGCATAGACGATGGGGAAAGAAGTTTGTTTTCTCCCCGGATGATTACCAAAGACTTATCGAGAGTATGGAATATCCCTCAAGCTCGTCACGTTCTCCCACGCGAAAAACTTTTTTATCAGGGGGACGATCGGGGGTAAGCGAATACTGGAAAGTACGGGCACAACAAACCGCCGCCTTGCAGAAGAATACCGGACAAAAAGAGAAGCAGAGTTCTGGCAGGAAAAGCTCTATGGAACCCGCGCTGTCATAACCTTTGCCGATGCAGCCACGGCCTACATGAAGGATGCACCACGCTCCGCAGCAACGGGGCGTTATGTAGATAGGCTCGTAGAATACTTTGGCGACACCAAACTTTCCAGCATCAATAACGCCTCACTCCGAGGGGCATATGCCAAAATATTGAAGGATGCAGAGAAAGCAGCCCCATCCACAAAGAAGCGAGCGGTCAGAACCCCATTGCAGGCGATTCTAGAGTTTGGAGCAATACAAGGCTGGTGTGATCGACCAGCTTTTGCACCAATCTCCGTACCAACCACCATTAAGCGTTTTCTGTTGCCCGAGCAGGCAACGGCACTTGTCCAGCATGCCGCGCCTCACTTGCAGCCTTTATTTGTTTTTCTGCTGGGAACTGGATGCCGTCTATCAGAGGCGCTGGATCTCCAATGGAAGGATATTAACCTGCACGGCGCGCGTGCCGTTGTCTGGCAAAAGCAAGGTCGCCAGCGGCATGTTGATTTATGCCCTGCCGTAATCCGCTGGCTATCATCCATAGAGTTGCGCGACGGCTATGTCTTCAGGCCTGAGAAGAAAACCGCGCATGGCATCATCACAGGAGAACGCTACCACGATTCCGGACGCCAGTACGGAGGCCAGATTAAAAATGGATGGGCAGGCGCTTGCCACCGCGCCGGATTACCAGGACGAATTCGAGAGTGGGTTCCAAAAGGGCAAAAGAAGGCAAAGCAGGCTTTCGTGCCGGAGTTTACACCTCATGATCTACGCCACACATGGGCATCGTGGCATTACT